>NZ_CP047029.1:3978861-4308482 GCF_009796805.1 Algibacter sp. L1A34
ATCTTGAGATGCAATATTAATTATAGACCCATAAAATTCTGAGTTTCCATAATCCATCCAAACTTTATCAAAAGTTTGTGAACTCGAAGCAAACGAACCAATACATAAAGTTAATAGACTGCTTAAAAATAATTTTGTTTTCATAAAATATTTAGTTTTAATGTTTATAGAGGGTAAAACTAGCTAGAAATCACATTATTTTGTTTCTCTAATTACTTCTTTTATTGCTTATTTCAATTTATTTAAAAATAAAAAAGCTTCTGCAGCTAGCTATTACAGTCGTCTCTTAATAATATTCAGAAGTACTTTAGAATAAGCTTAACTAATTAAATAATATCACTAATCATTTTCTTCATATTTGAATTACAAGTCTGAAAGTTGTTTTTTCTGCTTTTTCTAAATCGTTATTTGAAGTTTATTTATCATTGTCAAACCAAGATTGAGAAATAATTCTTGATTATGGATGCGTTTCACCTAAGTAGTATTTTATGACAGCTGTTTTGTCATTTTTAATGTCTTGGTTTACATTGTATATCAAATTAAATAATTTTGTTTCGGGATTGTAATTTGTTTGCCAAAAATCTTTTCCATGTACTGATTGGTCTACAACTTTCCATTCACCACGATAGTATTTCCATAGCACTGGGTTTGTCACAGAACTTAGTCCAGAAAAAACAATAGGAACATATCCTTTTCCTCCAGTAAGGGTAACAAGTCCTGTGTTATTAGAAGTTTCAACAGTTAAAGGGTAAGAGGTGTGAATAGTATTTGTTGATGATGTTGCTCTTATTTTGTTACCAAGAGACTCTCTATATAACAATTCATACGAATTTCCATAAGTAGTTAATGCATTTAAGAAGTTTTTATTAGGGCCATAATAATCTACAGCTTGTTTAGGGAGTACAACAACTTCTACTAACAGCGCTATTTTATCTCCTTTAGTAAAAGAAGTTACCTCAGGAGGTGTTACCAAACAATAGGAAGTAGGATTGATTTCTTTTTTTTCTGAATATCCTTTAGAACTAGATCTTTCCATCACATAGGGCGTGTTGTTTTCAGTTCCTCCAAAAGTTGCTGAATAATTTCTGATAATCATACCATTATTGGTATCAATTTCTTTTTTGTTTTTAGCACCTTTTTTGTACAATCCATCTCCTGCCCATAGCCATGGGTTATCTCCATTTAAGGCAATTTCACTTGTGGTGTAATCATTAGATCCGTCATTGGTGGGGGTAAATTGACCAATCATACCAGTGTCATTTCCGTAAACAACACTTTGTGTATTAAAATAGTTATAAAAATCACCTCCTAGTTGGAAAATACCAAACCGATTAAAGACCACATTTTCAAGTGCTTCTACGTTTATTTTGTAATAAATTCTTGTAAAATCATCAGATCTATTTATGTGAAACGTATAATCAAACTTTAGTTTTTTGTCTTCAGATATAGCTGAAATCGAAGTTTCGGTTAAGTTTGGAGAGTATGCTTTAAAATCTGTTTTTACTTGTGAGTGATAACTTCTGTTACCAGTTTTATCTTCATAAACAAGTATGTCAATTCCACCAACATTACCTGTCCATCCACATTCTTTAGAATTTCCTCCATAGGCTTCATTGGTGACTAAAAAAGGGCGAACATCTGCACCAATGGATTTTCCATATTCATAATCAGGAGAATGTGTTATAGATTCTCCAAAACTTCCTAAGGCTGCTTCTAACCATGCTCCTCTAGGAAATCCTGCTCCAACGACTGATAATTGGTGAGAAGATGCAGTGTAAGTTTCCCCCCATTTTGCACCTGTTTTTTTGTAAACGAGATTCATTGTTGTGTTTGCAGGAATAATTATTTCGGTATATTCTTTAATCCAAGAACCTGAATAAAATTGTGAGGTAGTATCATGCCAGTTTTTAGAAACCTGAAGAGGCAAACCTGATGGATCTCCATTGCTGTTACAAATGATAGAGTTAAAACCAACTATATTACCTGGGGGAATTTGTCTGAAACATAATTTAACGCTTTGTTCTTTAGAAGATGAATTTTCCAACGTTAAATTAATACTTTGTAATTTATCTGTTGTATCGCAACTACCATATCCCATTGTGTATTTGGGAATATCAATATAATGCATACCTTCATCTTGATTATATGAGATGTTTGATATTTTTTTAACTGAAGGTAATGTTTGTGAAACTGTAATACTTATTTCTTGTTCATCTCTAAAAGCTTCTTTGTATTTAGTAGCTATGTTTTCTGTAATTGCGCAGAATACAATACTTACCTCATATGCAGTACCTGTTAGCAAGTCTTGTTGTGATGTTATTACCGTGATGTTATTACCATTAATAGCAACAGATTCTGCAAGAACTCCTCCTTTTACAACAAAACCTTTGTCATTAATTGCATAAGCATGCAGTTGCCCTGAGTTGTAGTATTTATTGTACTCTGCTGGAATATCAATAGATAGTTGTAGTTGACCATTGGTAATATTTACCGTAGGTTTTACGTGAAAAGTAATTTTAAAACGATTGTGCCAATTGCTAAAATCAATCCCTGTGTAATAAGTGTCTATAGATGGCTTTCCATTAAAATTGGTACTTACAAATCGTCTGTTACTCCAATTTCCAAATTCGGCTAATTGACTATCCTTTCTTCCTGTATTTGTAGGTGTATCACTTTTATCGTAAACAATAGCACCATTTTGAAGAATGGCATAGTTAATATCACCTTTATAATTAGTTGGAAAAATAGCTGAGTTTAATTGCGAGAACCCTTGTTTTTTTGATAAAGAATGTTCGTTAACCAGTAGGCTATTTATAGAAAGGTTTTTATAATCAATGTTTAATGAATAGCTACTGGTGTAATTGGTAAAGCTTCTGTTTTCAGAAATAGAAGATTTCCAATTGTTATTCCAATAAGTATAATTATATGAATTGGCAAAGTTGTCGTAAGATTCTTGATTTACGGCTGTTAAACTACTTTGAGAAAAGCACATGTTACTGTTACTTATTAGCAGTAACATTAGTGTTAACCTTAAAATTACAGAACTAGGCTTTAGATGTTTGTCCATTTTTAGAGTTTAATAGATATTAATAATAGTGTAATAATTAATGTTTAAATAGATAAACGGATTGTTAAAATGTATTTGGAACTTAAATCCTTCGATTTGTTATACAAATTATTTCTTCAATTAATTATTAGGTATCGCATATTTAGAATAATTCTCTTTTTTAGCTGTTAATTCTTTTCTGGAAGGCATTTCTGGATAACTCACTAAAAAGTTATGTTCATCAATTAAATTAATTACGTAATGCGTTGTTCCTTTTGGTAAACTAACTGTAACGCTGCCGTTAGCGTTTATTTTAGCATCAGTTTTAAACCATTCCTCATAGTGATGTCCACCATTAGTTGTATAAATTAAATTGGCTTTTACCACCTTTGCACCATTTTCTTTATAGGTGAAAGTGACTTCATTTTTAATTTTAGATGCAACTATAGCTGTAGGTACAGTTTCTTTATGCTCTAAGTCTTTTTTATAATATGGATTGTAAGAAGGATAGCTAGCTTTCATTTCTGTTAAAAGAGAAGTAAGCTTATCATTCATTTGTTTGGCTCTTTCAGGGTCTGATGTTGCTAAGTTATTAGCTTCTTCAATATCCACTCTTTTTGATGTCCCTGTTGAGGTGTCATAGAGTTTATAAAGTTCAAATTCTGTTTTTCTTGGGTTTGGGTTATTTTTATAATCGTAATTTCTAATCAACTTATAATCATCAATACGGATTGTACTTTGATAAGAAGAATGGGGAAAATGCCACATCATAGTGGTTCTTTCTTTTCCTTTTTTGTTTAAAACTAACTTAGAGTTGGTTGGGTCTTTTAACAATAGGGTTGATAAATCATCTCCATCTAAATTTTTGTCTTTTGGTTTGTCAATATTTAGCAAGGAAAGAATCGTTGGGTAAAAATCAAGTCCGTTTACAACAACTTCAGACTGTACACCTTTTTTAATTCCAGGACCTGAAATTAGTAAAGGAACTCTTGTGCCTCCTTCTTTTGCGTTTATTTTTCCCTTATCTAGTGGGTAGTTATCTGTAATAACTTCTCCAGGATGGCTTTCCATACCTCCATTGTCAGAAGTAAAAATAATATAAGTGTTTTCGCTTAATTTATGTCCTGGCCAGCGAGGATCATCAGTAGTTTCTAAATAATTAAAAACCTGTCCTACATAATAATCTAACATCTCTACCATAGCACAATAAAAAGGGTTGTTCTGTCCTTCTAATTCCCAATGTTTAGGGTCTGCTGGAAAAGCAACTCCTAGTTTTTTACAGTATTTTTCTAAAAGAGCCTTACTTCTCGTATGGATGGGTGAATGAACTAAAAAGGTAGCATAATACAAGAAAAATGGATCTTGTTTGTTTTCTTCTAAAAAGTTTAATGCATCTTGATTATTTTGATGAAAAGGAAAACCATTCTCATCCAATCGGTAAGGGTCAGATTCTTTATTAGTGGCAAAGTCCGTTAGTCTGTTAGGTCTTTGAGGACTTGTAACACCACGATTTGCTGTAGATATGTCAAAACCTTGATCTGTTGGTTGAGGGTAGGCAGAGTGATCGATAGCCATGTGCCATTTTCCTGAATGACCCGTTTTGTAACCATTTTGCTGTAGCACTCGAGCCAAGGTCATTTCGTTTTCTGGCATACGTCCACTGTACCAAGGATCGATAATACGTTGTATGTTTTTATTGGCATAAACTGTAGGAGGTGCACCACCAACAACATGTGTTTTTTGTGCTCTTGCAGGATGATTTCCACTCATGATAGCACATCTACTAGGTGCACAAGTAGGGGCAGGAGAATACGCTTGCCAAAATTGTACTCCTTTTTTTGCGAAGGCATCAATGTTTGGTGTTTCGTAGGGAGATGGTTCGTCAATGTCGTAACATTTTACGTCTTGCCAACCTAAGTCATCGGTTAGTAAAAGTACTACGTTAGGTGCTGGTCTTTCTTTAATAAATGTTTTATTATGCTTTTGAGCATTACAATTAAAAAATAAAGTACTGATAATAATTACTATACTGCTTTTAAACATAATTAATTCTTATTTTTTTACTATACGTGTGGTTAATTTTAATTTATTTTCGAATATGGTTTCTACAAAATAGATGCCTTTTGATAATCTTGAAATATCGTATTCCGTTTTATTTTCTGAGAATGATATCAATTTTTGTCCTAATGCGTTGTAAACATGGACAGATTCAATTTTTTTAGAAATTTTAAAACTACTTTTTACAGGATTTGGATATAATGTTATTGATGTTTTCTCTATGTCGTTAATACTGAGTGATTCTCCAACCAAATAAGCCCCTTCCGGTCTTGAATAAGGAATATAATCTGGCTTAGGATTTTGCACCATTCTATTATTTATTTCTTTGAACAAATCCATTTCTTCTTGCATTATATTACCGTCTGTATCATACCAACTACCATCAAGAGTTGCAGACCATGTAATTGCAGCACCAGCATCTGTTAATGTTCTTACAATTCGATAAGCTTGTTTATCATCATTAAACATAAAGTCTGAAGTAAATACAGTCCATCTGCTACGTAGAGGAATAAAAGCATGTTTTACTACTTGTTTAGCGCCATTATAAGTATCCCATGGATTTTCTACCATATCAGGAAAAGTATATTCTTCATAAGCCCAAGAGGTTGGAAGAGCTCCAAGAGCCAAAGGCGTAGGATGCCCACCAGTAAAATCCATGTATGGGTCAGAAGCATTAAATCTTTTAATTCTATAATCTTTATTGATGCCGTCATCATTTACCCCTACTTGTTCATTTACATCATCAGTATCTACATATAAGTCATTGCCATACGCATCTTGAAAATAGTCAGGATCTAAATCTACTTTACCATCATCAAGTGTATTATTTGTAGCTAAGGCAGCGTTAGGATCTACTTTAGCTATCATTTTTACAAAATCTTCTAGTTCTCCAGGAAGACCTTTACTATGGTCTAACCAATAGCCGTCCACACCAGCATCTTTGAATCTTTCAAAAAAACCTTTACACAAAAGACGATAAGCTTGTGCTTCTTTTTCTTCATCAGAACCTGTAAATAACGAAGTGTTTAAGTAATAATTTTCCCATGCTGCTTTATATGTAGAATTATCTGGAGTTCCAGATCTTGCAGATGGTCCGTCCGTAGCAATGTATAGAATTACTTTTTTTCCTGCATTTTTAAAAATTTCAATTACGTCTAGAATGATCTGTTCATTTACCAAACTTGGTACCATATCACTATGGATTTCTGTTGCAATATCTATATATGGATTTTCTCTTAAAAGAAAGAAATATCCATGTGCAGAATGTGTAAAATTTAGCATTACGTGCCCCATGGAAGGCAAATCGGCAACCATTTGTTGCGCAACTGTAACATAATCTGCAGGATTCGAGTCTAATCTTATACCACCAGGTAATTGATACCAAAAGCCCCACGATCCAGATAGCCATTCCGCTTTAGGTTCAGTTTCTTGAGTAGTGGTGCCGGATATAGTATCAAAATAATAGGTAGATGTTAAACTTGTTGTGTCCCCAGACGCAACACCTATCATAATTTGGTCATATCCTCCTGCACTAGCAACATCTGTTGGTATTGAAGTTTCGTCAAAAATAAAAGTAAAATCTTCCCATGTTTCCCCTAAAGAAAAATTTAATTGTTTATAAATTGCACTGCTTGCACCTATGGTAGAGTTTCTAAAATAGACTCTAATTCTTTTATTGGTGGTTGTTAAATTAGCTGTTGTAATTGATGTGTATGCTTTTAAATCAATTGAATACGTTGCTAAATCAGTGACGGGAATCGGTAAATTAAAATAAATAAAAGGACTTGTTTGTCCATCTCTAATAAATTTAGAACTAACGGAATTGGTATTAATACCTATTGTCTCTGGATTTACTCCATTTGTTGAAAAAGTTCCTTTCGTTGCACTCGATAATGTAATGTAACTTGTGTTACTTTCATTTTCGTACCAAACAACCTGTGCCTGTGTATAAAACAGAAAAAATAAAGCTATTAAGGAGGATAATAAACGTTTTTTTTTCATAATGACATTGCGTTTTGTGGACTTAGACTACGTATATTGTTATTTTACAAACAAGCCTTTATAGTAATGGATAAAGACATCTTAGTTGTTATGAATTTAAAATAAGGAGTACACTGTAGGTGTTATCATACTGAAACGCTGTAAGTTTTACTGAGTTCAGTTAATAATGAATTAAAAAAAATACTGCTATTCAGAATATTACTTTACGGTCAGGTTGAGCGCAGTCTAAACCCCAATATTATTTATGGTTAGAAGAACTTTTGACTGCACTCAAGCTGAATATGATTGTATGTAAATTATTTACTCTTAATGGGCTCAGAATGGTATTCAGGTTGTTAAGTGAATATTTCTAATTCTTTAAAGATTAGAGTAATTATTATTTTTTAGCAATACTAAAAGTTTACTTTTTAACTCGTCGTCCTGCTTTATTAAGTTCTGCTCCTCTTTTTTTACCGAAAGTTTCAATCACTTTTTTTCGAAATACATCCCACGACTCTGTTCTTTTGGCTGCAATAGCTTCATCGTTACCTTTTAGTTCTTTGCCTACCTTGAATGCGGTGCTGCTTTGTTCTAATTTTAATTCTAAAAGTTTTGCTTTTTCCTCAGGTGTGACTTCAATATTGCTTGCAACGAATTCTACATATTTAGTAGCATGTTTTACTACGTGCTGTGGGTAACCTTCTTGTGCGTTTGCTGTTAAAGTAACTGTAAAAAGGATTGTTAAAAGAATAATAATTTTTTTCATAATATGGTATAGATTTTAAGTTGAAACAAAGGTATTATAGGTAAGTAGTTTCACGTTTCTTTATTCAATTAAGTTGTTGCTCTATTCTTTTTAATCCATTCATTAATTCTTGTAGGTGCAATGGAATAGTGGAATTACTACATTAGACTGGACATTAGATTGCGAGATTTAGAGTTACATAAATTAACTTTGAATCATGAAGAAACAAGACAGAAATTACAGTACATCATTTAAGCAAAAGGCTGTAGAACTAAGCTATGCCCGAGGTCATGTCAAGCAAGTTTGTGAGGAACTGGATATTCCTTACTCGGTATTGCACCGCTGGAGACGAGAATCACAAGATTATGGAAAGAACAGTTTTCCAGGTAGAGGAATCCCAAAATTGACAGAAGAACAAAAAGAAATAGCCCTATTAAAGGATACATCGGAAGAACACGAGATATAAAAAAAGGCGGTGAGCATTTTCTCCAAGAGCGACAGGAAAAATTTAGGTTCATAAAACATCATAAATTTAAGTTTTCAGTTGAGAATAATAACTAAAAATAGATGTTTTTTTGACTACACGATTCAATAAAATTGAAAATACTATTAATTAAAATCGAATATAATAATTTATATTTTGATAACATCAATTATACATTTTCTTAATAAGAACATACAAAATTGCGATAAAATTTAAATTATTGATAAAATAAAAACACAATTTAAACTAAATAAATAACACATATTATTTGGTTAAATCAATAATACTAAAAAGTGTTTTAATCATGTTCTTTTAATATCCACTCAAATAAAACTAAACTAAGAACTAACAAAACGTAGCGATGGTGATGTACAACAGCTCATCACGCGGTGCTTAATTCGGTGCGTACAAAACCAACACCCTTTATTACCCCTACTAACACTACAAAAATTAGATTTTGGTTAGTTCCTCATTCTCTCGAACCAATAAGTTTTTTTTAAATATCCTTAGAAATCAACAACCATATCAAGAGCCTCATCAGCATCTCTTCGCATAAAATTAGCTTGATAAAGCATAGTTGTAGTAACCGAAGAATGCCGATATAGTTTTTGAAGCATTTGAATAGGAATTTTATCACCAGAAATATTACCAAAACTATGGCGAGCAATGTGCATGGACATTTTTTTATCTATTCCTGCTTTTTCTGCAACAAGCTCTAATCTCCTATTGAAGTTTCTTGTCGCTGTTTTTATTCTTGTCCTTACGCGTTTCTTATCATTTAAATTAACACCTTCTAGCTCCTTGAATAAATAAACAGAATCTCCTTCCCTTTCTAATTTACTGAGAATTTTAGAAACTTTATCTGGAATCTTCAATGACACTAATTTGTTGTTCTTAGCCATACGGTAATGTAATCGCTCGTCATAAAAATCTGCCCACTTTAATTGTAATACATCACTTATCCGAATTCCTGCAAAATAAAAACTAAGTAACCATGCATATAAAGCGTACTCTTGAGCTTTTGTTAAACCTTTTAAATTCTCTAAAGTTTTTATTTCTTCTCTATTTAATCCTACCTTTTTTGTTTCTGGAAACTTAATTTGAAATTTCCCTTTTCCAAAAGGGTATAACTCTTTTTTGGTGATGTTTTGACTAATAGCTAAATTATAAATAGTTCGAAGCGTAATCATATAATTAGCCACAGTACGTGCAACCAAATTTCTTTTACTTAACAGAAAATGTTCAAATTGTTTTAGGAGTTCAACATTCAAATCTTTAAAATGAAGTTGATTGTTTTTTAGAAATTCTCTAAACACTGCTATACGACCAATTTCAATATCCAATTGATGAAACTGCTTTCTGTTTCTTATGTTTACCAAGTAACTTTCGGCTACTTTAAAAAAATCGTTATCATATTTCGATACAATCTGATTCTTTATCTTTTTTGAAGATAAATCCTGCGCTTCAATCTCTGCATTAATCAAACTTTTGTTGGCTAAAGATAGTTTTGAAAGTATCAGCTGATTAATTTCTAAATGATCTAGATGTGATTTTCTTACCCTTCGATTTTTGGCATCCCACTGCTTCAATTTAATGGACTGTCCAATATAAATATATGATGGTTTTCTATCCTTTATAATTCTAATTGATATTGGATGTAGATTTTTTGAATTTGGTCGTTTAACTAAAAAAGGTGTTACTGATGCCATAAATATTGATTTTTAATAAAGATAGAATTCTATATAATTTATACGCTGCTAAAACATAGCTAAAACATTCTTTGATATTAATTGATTTCATTTAATACTAAATAAAATCTAAAGCTTCATTTTTAATGAATTTTAAAGGTATTCATATTGATTTGACATAGTACGCTCTAAATTCATAACTCGGAGGTCATGGGATCGTGCCCCATTCTCGCTACAATATTTAATCAATTCAAAACAAACGGTTTAGTTCACTCTAAACCGTTTTTTTATGCTTTATACAAACGAATTCATTACATTTGAACACGAAAATGAACACGACTTAGAACACACTTTGGCACACAAAAAGGATTTTTCAGTTCCCAAAATTTACAATGCAAACGGAAATTTAGCAAAACGATGGTATGTCTATTTTTCTTTTAGAGACCCTAAAACAGGACGACTAAAACGCATGAAAAATATTTATGGCGCTGCTAATTCTCACAAAAACAAAGAAGATAGACTCGCGCTTCTCACTAGATATAGAAGAAGAGTTCTTAAACTACTTCAAGAAGGTTATAATCCCTATATCGATAATACAGAGTTTCATAAAAATAGACTTGCTAAAAAAAGTGAAATTCCAGCTCCTGTAGAACAACCCAAAATTGTTCCTGTTGATAAGCCTCTACCTACGGAAGTAAAAATTGAAGCTCCACAACCTCTTAAACAAAAGCAAAAAGAAAAAGTAGCGGATAAAATGACTATTCGTGAGGCTTTTGATTTTAGTTTGGAGCTAAAAGCTAAAGTAATTAATGAAAGATCGCTTCAGGATTACTCCTACTCTACCAATGCGGTTGTAAAATGGCTGAAGGAAAATAAACCAAAAATTAAAACCATAGATCAATTCACTAAAAAAGTAGCTCTAGAGTTTTTAAATTCTGTTTTATTAAAAACAAGCTCTCGAAATAGAAATAACTACAGACTAAATTTGAGCAGTTTAATGCAAACATTGGAAGACAATGAAATTATAGACTCTAACCCTATTAGAAAAATACCTGTACTTAAAAGTACGCCTACTAGAAATAAAACTTACACTACCCAACAACAAGAAAACATATTTAGTTATCTTGAAAAGGAAGATCCTATACTTCTGTTATATATAAAGTTTATTTCTTATAATTTATTAAGACCTGTAGAAGTATGTAGGCTTAAAATAAAGGATTTTGACTTAAAAAATAACACCATCCAGTTTAAAGCTAAAAATAGTCCTTTAAAAACGAAATTAATTCCTAAAATACTTCTAAAAGAACTTCCTGATTTATCAAAACTCAATCCTGAAAACTTTCTTTTTACTCCCATAAAAATTGGTGGTGCATGGGATGCCTCTGAAAATAATAGAAGAGATCATTTTTCAAAACGATTTAAGACCGTTGTTAAAAAACATTTTAAATTAGATGAAAATCATGCCTTATATAGTTTTAGACATACTTTTATAACCAAGCTTTATCGGGCTTTACTTGAAAACTCATCACCGCATGCTGCTAAAAGTGAACTTATGGGCATTACTGGTCATGCATCTATGGATGCTCTTGAAAAATATCTAAGAGATATCGATGCTGAACTACCAAATGATTATTCTGATTTACTTTAATAAATATGGATATTTTTACAACGATAAAAGATAATTTACTTCGGCACTATGCCATTTATATACCAAAGATTGCTTTTTCTAAAATTAAAGGAACAATTTACGAGGGCCTATTGCCTAAAGAAGCGGCAAACACTTTATTCTATATCTTCAGTACAAAAGAACCCTTTGTAGATATTAATGATGTTTCAATAATTACACTTTTAAGTAAGTCGGACATATTGGAAGGTAATATATTTAAATTATTTGAGGCTAAAAAAGCCTTAGGACCAGAACATTTTCAGGTGTTACTTGACAAGTACAAAGAACATGTAGAAGGTCATCTGTTTATGGTTAAATGGATGTATCTTAATATGAATAGAACTTTCGAAAACTTAGATATTAGTATCACCAATATGTTTAAACTTCAAGCCGAGCAATTTCAAAAACATAGTACTGAACTAAACAACCATTTTAAAATTCAGCCAAATAATGTTCCAAATGAAACCATAGTGCTTTTAGAACAATTAAAGGATACCTACGCTAGTGCTGAATTAAAAATTACTCCTCCTGATCTTGTAAAAACCTTACCTGTTAGCAAAAGTGCAAAACCAGTAAAAAAACAAAAACTAGAATTTAATGATGATGACATTGATAGGTTTTTATTAAGCTCGGTTTTTAATGTTGATCTCTAACTTTTTAAAATTTTTGACCGCAAAATTAGTTTAAAAGTGATAAAAAACATTAATTTAGCGTCAAACGAACGTTCGTTTGACGCTAAATTTAAAAAAATGGAATTCTACACTTGTGAGTATTGCTATAAAGAATTTAATCCCAAACGTCGTCGTGTGCAAAAGTATTGCAGTAATAGTTGCCGATCTAAAGCACATCATACACGAAAAAAAACAGATAATAAACTTGCTACAAATCCTGATAAAGAAACTAAAAGTGAAGTCGCAGCTTTACCAACTAAACCACAAAAAACAAAAGTAGAAGCCATGAGTTTAGCTGGTACAGGAAATGCAGCAGCAGGTAGTTTGCTAGCAGATGGTTTAAAATCCATGCTGACTCCTATAGAAAATAAACCCGCTACTAAAGCTGATCTGGAAAAACTAAGAAAACAGATTGTAAATCGTTATCATAAAATTAACAATATACCTCCCAGAGCTGATGGAGCTCAACCCTATTTTGATATGGATACTGGTGGTGTTGTTTACTCTTTTTTAAACTTGTAGTATTACGTTTAGATTTCCAAAATAACCACACCGTTTTCGTTAATAATTTGTTTTGTATATATCAAGTATTTACAACAGTAAATCCATTTTAGGAAGGTTCAATCAAAAAACATCTTTCCTTATATAACTCTTTGCCTATTTCACCTTTTTAATATCATAGTTTTCAAGATACTAAAGCCAATATATATCAAGCCAAATATTATCTCTTTAATAATACTTCATTTACTTTCTGCTCAATTCCTATATCAGCCGCAGATAATGTTTTAAAGGTTAATAGTCTATCTATATTATACTTAGCTATGTTATTCATATTTTTCATCCAATCCTCCATTTTCATTTTTCCTTTAGACTGGTTAATGGTACGAAGGGTTACGGCTAAATTACCCGTGCAATTTACAACCTCTGCTATTTCATTGTTTGTTAATTTATATCGATAGGTCATAAAGACAGATTCTGATGAGCGTATATGCTCATAATCATAACGATCACCACCTCTAAGTGTTTTACCAGTATAACAATCAATATACAAGGCCCTACCGTCTCCACCTTTTAGTATAGCGTCATTATGCATTTGCAGTTTGACTTTAGTAAAAACTAAGTCAATTTCAGCTCTATGATACGGCCGTTTTGGATCAAAACTATACCCCATCCTCACCTTCTTCAAAGTCATCATCATCTTCTGAGTCTATGTCCACAAAATCAAAAGAAGCGCCAACAGAATCCATTAATGACTCTAATTTATCTTTAATATCAGAAGCTCTTTCTAATAAATTATCTACCATACCTTTAAGCTCAGTGCCCCCTTCATTTAGTTGGTCTAAAGTAGAATTTAAATCACCAACAATTTCTTTTAAATTATCTATGGTTTCATTAATAACATCTAAAAGGCTAGGCACCTCATCAACTTTCACTTCGTTAGCTTCTATCTTTTTTTCAATTGGCTCAATTTTATCTGATGCTTCTTTTAATGGTTCAGTAACCTCATTTTTCTCAGGTGCTTCTGAAAGTGAGTTTAAATCTTTATTATCTGTTAACTGTTCTTTTAAACTTGTTAATTCTTTACTCCCCTCTTTAAGTTTAGCCGTAAAATCTTTAAGCTTTGACAAGCCTTCATTTGCTTTAACTAAACCATCTACTAAAGGTTTTACTAAATTTGCTATTGCCATATTATAATCTGTTTTTTAAGTTTCTATTTTTTATATCTGATAAATATGCGTTCAAAATTGGAAGATACAAATCATTTTTTCTTGCTATCCCTGTTAAGGTTAAACCTACAATGGTAATGAAATATTCACTCTTTATATCAAAGCCCCATTTGTTGCTTAAAATTTTCTTGTAAGTTAACAATGCTTTGTAAAAAGATACAGCCTCCATTTTGTGTATGGCCGTAGTCAATTCAATTACTTCATTTACCTCTAATAATGAGCATAATTCATTTTCTATAAATGAGCTAGTAAGCGTTGCATTAAGTATTCTATTAGATACTTTATGGTACTCTTTATATCGCTCCGTTTTATCTAGTTTTTTTTTATTTATTGAATCCCCTTTGTAACTAGCTGCTAATTGGTTTGCTAAAAACTTTGTGATTTTTATTTTAAAATTTTCATTAGACTTAAAGACAAAAGATGATTCTTTGCTTTCATAAAAATTAAATTTACATAACACAGATTCCTGCCAGTCGTTTTGATAAATAGCAGCAACACCTGTTTTTAGCCTTGCCAATTCATTAATCTGGTCATCATCTAAATTCATTGCTTTACCAACTAATTCTCTATCATCCTGTGAAGGTAAGCGTAAGCAAATTTTTGTATTTGTATTTCTTATTGCAGATGGATCTAAGAGTCCCGGCGCTTGATCTGCTAATATAAACCCTTGCCCGTACGTTCTCATCTCTGCAATAGCGTTAGAAATCATCTCAACAGATTTACCTTGTAGATTTGCACTTTCTTGTCCCTGCTCAGAACTCGTGTTCTTTAATAGGTTGTGCGCCTCCTCGATCACTGCAACGTGTCTCAGTTTTGCGTTGGCATCTATTGGCTCACACATTCTATACTCTTGCAACTTCATAAAAACAATTCCCATAATGAGAGATTTTGTTTCTGCAGAAGCTACTCTTGATAAATCTATAATGGTATTTTCATTAAATAACTTTTCAGAAGAAATCTCATCATCTGTAAAAATTAATTCAAAAATCCCATTAGTCATACTTTTTACCCTAGTGACTAAAGCCCCAGAATAATTAGAAATCATCTCTTGAGAATAGCCACTGTTTGCAATTAAATTAGGTAACACGTTACCTAAATCTTGAAATGTAGGGTAAATAGCTGTTCCCGTTAAATTAATTGAGTTCTTTAAGTCCCACCCTTTACTCTTATACGCTTCTTCTACGGCTTCTTTAAGTATTGCAGGCATAGCAGCATACATAGGCCAAGAGGCATTTAAAATTTCTATTAACCTATCTATATGCTCATAGATATGTATTTCCTTCGGAAACGTAAATGGATTGATTTTTAACACTTTAGAATGTGCTTTATTGGTGCCATATACTTCAACATCTATCCTATTTCCGAAGATATGTTTATACTCACCCTTTGCTGGCTCAATGACCATAAATTTAATATCCTTTTTAATAAGGTTGTCAATTAAATTATAAGTGACATTAGATTTACCAGACCCTGTACTACCCGTCACAAAAATATGACCCGTAAATTTTTCAATATCTAAGGTAAACGCTAACGGAAACTCTTTCTCATAATTATATAAGTGTCCTATTGAAATAGTATTTGAGCCAGTATGCTTAACGTTATTGCCAAAAGGTGCTGTCTCTACTACATCTAGCCCAACAAAAGCCTTATGAGGCATAGAGGCTTGTATACAAAGCTCTGCAGTATTAGTTATTGTAGCGAGTTTAATTATATTTTCTGAGTTTGATATTTCAACTTTAATAGTGGGTAACTCATATTGCTTTAAAGATTTTAATATGTTGTTATAATTACTATCACTATCGCGTGCGGCAAAGGTGTGTACCACAGACTTTTCTACACCAGTATCATTTCCTTTGATAAGTCCACTATAAATATTTGCTGCCACAACACTATTTTGTTGCTCTTTTGACATAAAATATGCTCCTACATTCCATAAACCTAGGCTCTCTCCTTTTTTTATACGGTCAAATTGTACATCTAATCGTTCTAAAATATTTGCTATCTTCTTATCTTGGGTTACAAATTGACAACTTTTGCTATTCCCGCTATTTTTTGACTCTGACTCAGCAATAGCTTTACTTTCATTTTCACTTACAGCAGTTCCTTCCGTGTCTGCGTTAGATTTAGTTTTGGTTTTTGACATTCCTTCTGCTTTTGATGTAGCTTTTGTATTTAATAGCTGATCACCTTTAATATCGGGAAGGTCTAATTCTTCACTCTTATTTTTTATTGCTTTAATAAAAGCATCTGTAATTTCATCTACTTTGTCTAATGCAGATTTAATTTTACCATCGACCAACTTATCTGCTACAGAAACGCTAGCCTTGATAGGCATTTGAAGAGTTTGTATAGCATTTTCGGTACTTATTTGACTGTTTGTGCCAAAAACAAAATTTTCTATTTTTTTTCCAACCCAAGGATTACTGTTTTCTGTTTGAGTTGTATTAGTTCCTTTTGCTATAGAATTAGTTTTAGTTTTTGATTTTGACTTTGTAAAAGACGACCCTACGGTATTGGTTATGCCTTTGGTTACCGCTACAGACTCATTAGTACTCAAATTTATAGTCTGTTCTTTAAGAGGGTGTAACTGGGTGTAAATGTGCTCATAAAAATTTTTAGCCTCTTCTATTTGATGCGAAGCGATGGGCGCTGCAACAAATAATGCCGAGAACTCTTTACCTTGCATAGCAATCACTAGATTCTCAATACCTTGTACAAATTCATCTTCTTGTTTGTTTTTAAGTGATGCCACTCCTAATGCACACGATATTTCATTTGTATTAGAAAAAACATCTGCGTTTAGGTTTATAAGTTCTGAATTAGGTAATGAGTCTTTAGTAAAAGTTGTACCGGGGAAGTTACCCTCCATAGCTCCTTTTAAAATCTTTAAACTCTTTGCAGCGTCGTTTTCTTTTTTAATGCCAATGTAAAAATCGCATTGCGTTCCATCAGAAACTAACTTTACAATAAACGTTGTTCCTGTAGAATAAAGTGCACTGTAAACGGATAAAAGCTTATCTGTGATTTTTAGATTTTTTTCGTAAACAAATTTATTTAAGTGAAGAAAACGAAGGGATGTATTAAAAGAAACTTCTTTGTTCTCAAAGGGCAGTACTTTAAAGTTTTTGTCTAATAAATATTGCCTTCTAAGTAAGCTTAGCGTTGCCTCAAAGTCTTTTAAACTTGAATCTACATCAAAGTTATTTTCACTAAGAAAATTAGCTTTGTCTGATAATACTTCTTTATTCGTTTTATCCATTAATTTAATAATTTATATCCCCCTTTAAATACTGCGGCTTAAATAAAATCATAATTAGCAGTAGTAACAACGTTTTTTAACGAGTCATTGTTAAACTCTATAATAATCTAACTTTTCAATTTGGAAATGTACCCCTCCAAACATTTAAGGAGCTGATTTGAAACTATATCGTTATCAACTTGTTTTTTCATTAAAAATGATAAACGCTCAATAACAATTTTAGTTATATTTTTTTCTAATTGATCTATAATAATTTTTCCATTCAATTTATACTCATTTACACTAGTGCTATAACGTTCACCAATTTGTAACAAAACATCTTCAATATTTCTTTTTTGTTCTAAAATACCCATATCTTGGAATAACAATTTAAGGTCATAGTATTCTGTATTTGCATAAATAGATGTTTTTATAGTTTCACTACGAGTAAAAGGATTCCGCCAAGAAGATACTTTTTCTTCATTTTTTCTAATAAATTCTAGGCAATCTATTTTTGTATACATTAAAGGACTTTCTCTTAAATTGATAGAGAAGTCATTTAACAAAATATCAGAAGCCTTTTCTGACAAATGTATCTCACTCAAATAATCTTTAAAATCTGTATTTATTATGTTAATAATATCCTCCCATTTATTTATTAAATTAGCTTCCAGGCCGTACTTCACAGTTGTTTTTAAGCTAATTTCCAATCCTCTTATTACATCTTCAACTTTCCCCTTGGCCTGTGTCGCTTCTGACCAACTTACTTTTTTGTTACCCAAAATTGAATTAATCTCATTAAAATCATTAGTAGCACGTTCTCTTAAATTATCAAGAATACTATTATCTGATTTAATTTCATATAATTTCTCTCTAGTATCTTCTAATTTTATTTTTAAAATTTTTTCAGAAGTAGATATTTTTTTAATATCACTTTCAATAGTTTTTCTTTGGTTATTTGTTAACCCTTTTATGCTATCTCGCAATTTAAATAAATGCGGTAATAATTTAACATAAAGATCATGACCAAGTTCTATTTCATGTACATTTTCTATATAATTCTGAATATATATTTGAAGAGCAGAAATACCAGACCTGCTTAAACATTGTTTAAGTATATTTGCACTATTCAATTCTTTTATAAGTTCTTGTTTGTTTAACTCTGGTAGAGGAGTAAACTCAATAGCATCTATACCTTTATAATCATCTTCGACATCTGATAAAAATGTTTGTAAATATTTATCAAAACTACCTTTTTGTGTTCTGGTTAATTTAGTTGAACTCTCATTGAGAAAACTTAAAAAGGCGAATTGTGCAGAAATTGGGAAAATTTTAGGGTTTTCAATTCCAATTGATTGCTCTAAATATTTTTTTATACTTGATATAATATTTTCTAAAGATTCTTTTTCATGATCTATCTCATCAATTTTATTTAACACAAAAACAAAACGATCCTCTGTTGAAACTCCTTTATCTTTAACAAAATCAGCTATTTCCTTTAATGTTTTATAATCATCTTCAGCTTGTAATGCAGTCACATTTAGAACATATAATATCAATGGCTTATGTTCAGTATCATTTATATAGTTGAAAGTAATTTCTTTGTGCTTATCGTTTTTAGAATTGTTAGGTCCTGGTGTATCCACGAGAACTGTTTTAATATTTTTAGATACAATATTTTTAATATCTCCTTCAATTTCAATGGTTATAAA
The DNA here is from genome assembly GCF_009796805.1 of Algibacter sp. L1A34. Lineage (NCBI taxonomy): Bacteria > Pseudomonadati > Bacteroidota > Flavobacteriia > Flavobacteriales > Flavobacteriaceae > Algibacter > Algibacter sp. L1A34. The sequence continues at coordinate 3,997,877 of NZ_CP047029.1, forward strand.
CTGATCATTTCCTTTATCGTTTATAGCTTTTAAAACACTCGCATCAACTTCCTTATAAACAGATTTCTCCCCTTTTTCATTCTTAACTACAGCACTAAAAGTTTTACGTCCATCATAATCTTTAATTTTACAGATTGCTGCTGTACAAGCTTCGTTTTTATAAGGCAGCAAATCCTCTCCTAATAGTGCATTAATTAAAGTAGATTTCCCGGCACTCATAGTCGCTGAAACTACTATTTGAGCTTCAGTTTCTTCAATTCTATCTAACTCTTTAAATAATTTATTTTTCTCGAAGTATTGACGAATTTCATCATCTTCAGCTCTACGCTTTATATTATTTAAAACATCTTTAAAATCACCAACTAAGTTTACATCTTGAACAACATTTTCTATTAACCTTATATCCTTATTTTCAATTTGGTTAAACTTTATGATAATATCTTTTACAATATTAATTTCATATTTAGTAGAAGTGAAGACTATTTTAAAGTTATCTTCATTGGACTCCTCCTGATATTTAAACAAAAACTTATAAAACCAATTTTCAATTCTTGTGTAATTATTTTTGTCATTTATAATATTCTTAGATTGTGTGAAGCCTTCTGTATTGTATAAACTCCCATCAACACTTACATTATACGTATATGTATTGTATTTAATATTTAAATCCATTATTTATTAATAAAATATATTAGTTGTACGCCTACTCACCTTTTCTTCTTAAAAAAAATATTTTAAACTCCTTATTCTTATTTCCCAACACTACTCATACGCTTCATCGTATCAAAAAACGCGGTTTTAAAAGCATCATCTTTAGCATACAATCTATATAAATCTAGTTCTTGCTTACGTTGCTTAGACATCACTTCATCAAGGATTTTCTGAAAGGCTAAGTTCTTATTCTGCTCATCGCTATTTTCCACTACTTTTTGTAGAAAGTCTGGATGTGCTTGTATGGATTTAGTCAAACTTATAAACTTTACACGTTGGTCTTCTGGTGTCACTTCCCAATTTTGAAACCAGCGCTCGTTAAAGCTTTGAATAATTAAATCTAAAGGATCAAGCTCCTCATCTGTACCATGTGCACCTCTTGGGTTTGGATTTTGAGGATCTACCATACTTTCCGAATCATCCAATCCTATCACTTCATTTAAACGCACCCTTTCTAAACCGTAGGTGGATAAATCTACTGAACTTAACAGCTCGTCTAAAGCGTCTACTTCGGTGTTATTTATAGGTAATTTAGGAATCAAGAATTTTAAAAACCAATACAGCTTTTCCCAATCTAAAATTTCAAAAGGCATAATAGAAGCCATTTGTCCGTAGATTTTCACAAACTGCTTTGCTTTAATCTTGAAATCCGCTTTATCCTCATCTTCTAATTCTAGTTCATTAACAAAACGTTCTGCTGCACGCTCTATAATCGGACTTAACACCTGCGCATCTTCTTTATTAAAAAACTTAATATTAAAATCTTCTACCTCACTCCATTCATAAACACCAACATCATCTAACACTTCTTTTAACTCGTGTAATACATTTACATCTGTGGCTTCGCTTAAGGAAGTTGCGGTATAAAAAGGATCAAAGGATGCTTTAATATCTGTAGACGAATTAAAAAAGTCTAACACAAATACATCTTCTGTTTTCTTCCCTAGTTTTGTTGCTGCTCTGTTTAGACGCGATAAGGCTTGCACTGCTAATACGCCTTGTAATTTCTTATCGACATACATCGCACACAGTTTTGGTTGGTCAAAACCTGTCAAGTATTTATTAGCAACTACTAATATTCTATAGTCCTCTTCATCAAATTTAATACGTGTGTCTTTTTCTGCAAAGCCATTCATCTCTGCTTCTGTGTATTCGATACCATCTACTTCTTTGCTTCCAGAAAATGCAATAAGTACTTTAAATGGACGCCCTTTATCTTTTAATATATTTTGTAAGGCTTTATAATAACGAATAGCAGATTCAATACTCTGCGTTACCACCATAGCTTTTGCTTTTCCTTTTAGCTTTTTCTGATTGACTATTTTAGGAATAAAATGGTCTAATATTATTTCTGCTTTGGTATTAATAGTCTGTTGATGCTGTTCTACATAAGCACGTAATTTCTTTTGCGCTTTCGCGGAATCAAATAACGGATTATCTTCAATAGATTTTTCTATTTCGTAATAGCTTTTTAAAGTCGTGTAATTGGCCAATACGTCTAAAATAAAACCTTCTTCAATAGCTTGTTTCATAGAGTATAAATGAAACGGTTTAAAACTACCATCGTCTTGCTGCACACCAAACTTTTCTAAGGTAATCGGTTTTGGTGTTGCTGTAAACGCTAAATAACTGGCATTACCACGCATTTTACGCGACTGCATGGCTTGTACTATTTTATCTTGCGCATGTACCTCATCCTCTTGATTAAATTGTTGTCCCATGGCTCTATTCATGTTATCATGTGCAGAACCACTTTGACTACTATGCGCTTCATCAATAATAACCGCAAAGCGCTTATCGCTTAAATCGGCAATACCATCAATGATGAATGGAAACTTCTGAATAGTAGTAATAATAATCTTCTTGCCTTGTTCTAAACTATCTCTTAATTCTTTAGACGAATAGGCTGGTGCAATAATATTTTTAACTTCAGAAAAATCTGCGATATTATCGCGTATTTGTTTGTCTAATAAACGTCTGTCTGTGACTACAATAACCGAATCAAACAATGGACGCTCTACATCTGTAATGCCTGGTACATCACTATTTTCTGGATAGGTTTCTATGAGTTGATAAGCTGCCCAAGTAATAGAATTCGATTTTCCAGAACCAGCAGAATGTTGAATTAAATAGGTCTGCCCTACGCCTTTTTTACTAGCATCTTCTATTATTTTACGTACCACATCCATTTGGTGGTATCTTGGAAAGAATAATGTTTTTGTTTGTATGGCATCTTTCTTTTTACCATCTAAACGCACAAAATGCTGAATAATATTGGCTAGACTTTCTCTAGTAAAAACCTCATTCCATAAATAGTTAGTTCTGTGACCAACTGCTCCTTTTTCTAGTTCCGGATTGCCTTTACCGTGTTTATTACCTTTATTAAAGGGTAAGAAAAAGGTGTTTTTACCATTTAACTTGGTTGTCATATAGGCTTCATCTGTATCTACAGCAAAGTGTACCACACAACGTGCAAATTGTAATAAAGGCTGTTTGGTATCGCGTTGGGTTTTATATTGGTGTTGTCCATGCACTCTGGCATTTTGACCTGTCCATGCATTTTTAAGTTCCATAGTAACAATAGGCAAACCATTAATAAACAATACCATGTCTATTTCTTCTCTTGGGTTGTCTATACTGTAACGTAATTGTCTGGTCTCACTAAAACGGTTTTTAGCAAAGTTGTCTTTTACTTGTTGGCTACTACTTGCTAATGGTAATTGATAAAACAATATAAAATGCGCATCATCTACTTGCAAACCCTTTTTAAGCAGATACAGAATACCATACTTTTTAACCAAACGATCATAACGGTTTAGAATTTTTAATTTCCAGTCGCTTTGCTTTTGTAGCTTTTCTAGTTCTTCTTTTTGAGTACTTTCTAAAAAAGACCAAAAGAACTGCTCATCTATGGCAAATTGCGCATTGAAACTAGAGGGTTGACCAATGTAATAGCCTTTACCTGTTCTATAGATTTCTGCATTTTCGTTTACTGCACTTATAGATACACCATCCTTTTTAAGGTCTTCTATGCAAGTTCCTGTTAAGGTTCTTTCTATGGCTGCTTCTAAAGCTTGTTCGTTGGTTTTAGACTGCATATTCTTTTAACTTTATTTGAACCTTATATTTTAATGGTTGTAATTCACCTAATTTCTTAATATTTTTAATAGCAAATATTTTTGAATCTTTATTTACAAGCCATATTTCGTATTTATCTTTATTTTCTTCACCAAACTTTTTCTCTTCATTTGAAAGCATAAAGGATGTGCCATTATAATATTTACTTTCTACAAATATCAGTGTCTTCTTTAGCACATCATAGTACTTAATATCATAATGTTCGTTTTCGTTTGTTCTCGCTGTTAGCTCAACATTCTTATACAAATGAGGTCTTTCATATAAATATTTTCTAATAATCTCTTCCACACTATTTCCAAGTTTTTTCTTGTCATTATCAGATAATCCACTATTACCACTACCACCTAACCAAAAGCCATTTTTATCCCCTTCCTCTCTACCATTGTTTTTAGTAATTATTTCAAACTCTTCTATAAATTCTGGTACCTGATTAATATCTAAATTAAATGAAGTATTACCATCAATTGTATCGACTACTTTTTCTACTTCTTTATTTTCTTCAAATTGAGATTTTATGTAATCTATACGGCCTTCAAAGTAAATTAAACTATTAAGTTCTTCATCTCTTCTAATATTTAATATCTCATCATCTGAAAAATGCTTACTGTTAGAACTTTCAATAAAATCATATTCAGGGTAATCTTCATTCTCTAATTCAAAGTTTATTGTTGGAAATAATTTTGATAATTCATTAATTATAGTAAAATCTAAATCGTAACTATTTTGGTTTTGTGTTAATGAAAAACCACTTATCAAATGTTCTATTTTGTTTACATTTTTAATAAAATGCTTTTGATCATCCTTAGTTCTATTTGATAAAAATTGCCACAATTGATTTTTAACCATCTTTTTTCTTTCATCATAAAATAGATTCAATTCTTTGTTAAATAATGTATCAAAAGATAATTTGTAATCTGATATATCATTATAACTCTTCAAATCTATATCTAGAATTGTGAACACATTTCTAATTTTTACAATTTCATCAATATTATCATCTGAATTAAATAATTTCACCTCACTTAATTCAGGAAAATTATCATATATGCATTCCTCTATATTATGCTCATTTAAATGAGAAATTCCTTCAATTCCTTTAAGTCTGAAAATAGTTTTCCAAACAGATAATCTTATACTAATTTCCCCTAGTAAAATATTTGCTTCTTCTAAAACACCTTCTGCTAGTTCGTTTCTAACATCGTAGATATTGTCTTCTTTTGATTGCATAATTATTGATTCAAAAGTTTTCTTTTCATCTAATGTATCAAAGACCTTTAAGAAAATATCAGATAAATTATCTCTAAATTGTTTATTTTGTTTTAATTGAACTATTGATACTCCATTTGGAATATGCAAATAAAACTGATTATTGGAATAAGCATAATTATATGGCTCAACTTGAAAAACTTCTTTATCAATACTACAAACTAATTCTTTGCTACAGTTAATTTTTAACTTATTTAAAAGTCTAACTTGTTTGTTTTTATCGTCTTCCTTTGATATTTTATCTAATCTAAATGCTAAAACAAATGGTTTTATCTCTTTAATAAACTTTTCAAAATCTTGAGAAATTTCAGCATTTTTATTTTCAGTCTCAATTTCTAAATCAAGATCATTTAAATTTGTTAAACCAAACATTTTTATAGCTCTGGAACCTCCTGATCGTGAAGGATAATAAAAAATTGGGAATTTTTTTGTTAAGCCTTCAGGTAGTTTTATTCTATCACTAAAATAAATATCATTAGCATTTTTTACTACAATTTTCTCACCTTCTCTGGCATATAAATCAACATCCAAGATTGATTGTTCATTTTTCTTATAATGGCCAACTAAACTCTTGTAAAAGACTTGAGAACTTTTACTGTTATTTTTATTAGCTAGCTCTTGAGTTCTCTTTTTAAGATAATTAATATCTAAATCATTAAAATCTTTTTTCGCTCCAAAGAAAACAAGTATTCTATCTACTTCCGTTTTATCTAACCCTTTATTTATTTTTGATAGATATTCATAATCTATTTTAAAAGGGTTGAACCATTCTTGCTTTTTACTAGTAATTAAGTAATCTTTAATATTAAACAGTTGTGTTATTTTATAGAAAATTAAGTTCTGATAATCTGATATTTGATAAATACGCTTACGATAAACGTAATTTAATTTTTCTACATTAGAATGCAATAAAGTATAATTTGTAAAAATGTTTTTTATTTTTTCATCAAGAGAAAGCCAACTAATAACTTGATTGATATTAATTGATTCTTTGTTTAGTATTTTATTAAAGTTTTTTATGCTAAATAAACTATAGCTATGAATTACTGTATTGTGAATATTATTTGAATATTGAATAAAACCAGGCTCCATTGCTTTATTAATTTTCTCTATTACAGAAAATGGATTTACACCTAACCATTTCAAAAAGGCTTCAACTTCTTCTGCGTTCTCAGTTTCTAAACCTAAATTTTCAAGATTTGCAATTGTGAGCTTATTATCATACAATTCTCCAAAAATTTCCTTAGATAATTTACCTATTTCAAATTCATCAGATAAAACAAGGTTTTGAATCTTTTCTAATCGATTTTCACGGTTTAAACAAGGAATTTCTGCATCATAATCTAACTTTGGATTATCTCCTCGCAACTTATAATTATGAAACAATTTTTGATAAAACTCTTTAATTATTGCAAGTTTTTTATCTGCATTTTCTTCAAGATAAGTTGTTGTTTCTGTTATAATACTCTTTATAACATATTGTGGCTCAAAAGACTGAATATTTGATATCCCTTCTAATTCATCTTTTAAACTTCTTGATTTGTTTTTTTGTAACCGAAGATCTAATTCTTCTAGTAACTTTGTATGCAATTGAGGGTTTAAAAACCTAATATTAGAATAGCTAGGAACTTCTAAATCTTTATTTTCCGTTGTTTTATTGGTAAAGACAAAATCATTGACTTTAATCGGTTTATCCTTATCGTCAATTAAAACATCAAATTTTTCATTCGGATATTTATCTAATAGCAAGCATATAAATTTTGCTCTTTGATTAATTGTTAAGCCCTTAGCAATACGTTCTATAATCGTTTTATATTTTTTTGGCGACTTAACATAAGTTTGAGGTGCTATAGGTAATGAACAAAAAGCTAGTTGTTCGCCATATAAATGTTCGAGTTTATGCTCCTCAATAAACTCTGCGATCCTATTTCCTAAGTTTTTAGCTATAGATGACTTTACATATTGACCAGATAAAATAGGATAAACTTCAAATTCATCCCAATACAAATCTATTAAATTAGAATATGGTTTATAAACATTAGAAGCATCATTATTGATTGATTGATAAGGCAACCAAGATTTTATATGTTTTTGCTTCAAATCTTCAACCAATTCTAAATGCAACTCAAATAATTTTTCTAAAACAAATGGATTCACTTTAGAATTAGTACTATGATTTCTGTTTTGATCCAACTCTAAACTAGCATGTGCTACAAATGGTAACTCAAAAGGGATTTGAGTTTTAAAGTAGTTGTAGAGTACTTTATCACTAAAGTTCAAATCGTTATTATAGGCTATTTTAACACTGTATCGTTTAGGTTCGCTAGAGTCTTTATCTTCTATTAAATTTTCGTCAACTATACCATCAGAACTTATCACATAATAAATATGCCCTTTGTGTTTAATTTCAAATCTATTTTCTGTAATTTTCTTCCTTGTTACAGAAATGGTTTTCTTTAAATAGTCTCCTGTAATTTCAATAGTTTCAATATTTTTGAGAAATAAAAGTGTTTTTTTACTTATGGATTTAAGTTGCAGTTTAATGCTGTCTTCATATTCCGCTTTGTACTTTATCGAAATCGTTGTTGTATATTCTAATTTCTTATTTACATCCTTAATTTTGCAACAATTTAAAAGTGGTAAAGGATAAACATCTTTATTTAATTTTCTTTCTTTTCTAATTTCCGATAATTCTCTTTCACTGTAACCAATTTTATTTAAAAGAATGTCTTTTTTTAATAAATCATCAAAAATGACTTCAAAATCGTTACTTAAAATACTTATTTTATCAGCCCAGTTAATAATAGAACGAAAACCAAGCCCTTTATTACCAATATAACCTGATGACACTTTTGAAGACAGCCCTGGGTAAAAAATTGAATCGTAACCTTTTACAGAAAACGGTTTATCACCATCGTTACTTATTTTTAGAAGTTGTTTTTTAGTATTTAAATGAATTCTAACCTTAGTAGCCCCTTCATCCTCACAGTTCTGAAATAACTCTAATAACTGCCTGCCATCGTAACCTTGGTTAGTTTGCTTTTCTATGTTATTAAGTCCTATTAAATTTTTAGGGTTTTTCAGCTCTTCCCAACGCTTTTCAATAATATCTTTAACCTGCTCCTTTATAGTCATTTATTCGGTTTCTTTCTTTTTAACACACCCTAACCTTACCAGTTACAACCCCATTTATTAAACTACTCTTATACTCTTTTAACTTCTCTATTTCTTGCTGTTTTAAGCCAATAGCAGTTTCTATTTTTTGTGAAGCAGTTTCTATATAAGCTGAAATTTCTTTTTGTTCTGAAAGAGATGGAAATGGAATACTAAAATTTTTCAAGGCTTGAAAATTCAAACCTTCTCTTCCTCCACCTTGTTGATGAAACCAAATCTGATTTTGCCCAACTTCAGAGGCTATTAATCTATTCAAATAAAGTGTAGTTATTTTTTCATTAGGTCTTAATATGCAAACGTGTTGATTTACATTTAATGGAATATCAATATTAACAAAATAGCATCTACCAATTGAACCACCTGTTATATTCAAAAGAACATCTCCTTTAAAAACTTGACTGTTACTCATAGATTGATGAACTTTATCAGATATAAAAGCAACTCCATCTAATTCTATCTTATCGAAAAATATATTTTGACTTCTTAATAAAGGAATTCCTTTATCTAAATATGTTGTACCACCTCCAGAAGGTGTAACACCACTTCCAATTTTACTTGTAACGTGTTTTATTTTCTTCACCTCCCAATGCTCAGGAATCTCACCAATCCACTCCACACCAGAATCTTTCAAAGTAACACTATCATTTAAACCACGTGTTACTGCTTTGTGTATTAAAATTTGTTTACGTTCTTTAAGTAAATGTATTTGTTGCTCTTTAATTGCAATAGCATCGTCTATTTTTCTGGTTTTATCGTCTAAAAATTGGGCTATTTTGGTTTGTTCTGAAAGTGGTGGAATAGGAAAGATAAAATTATTAAAATTGTCAGCAGGGAATCGCCACCTACCTAACATTGAAACACCTTGACCGTGAGCATAAAAGACTTTACTCTGATAACCTAATTGAAGTAAAATTAAAAGGTAATTCCTATCACAATTTGTATCTAAAATATTAAACACCCTATAATCAGGACTGATTACTCCATCATATTTTGACAAATCAACATAACCTGTAAGTAAATCCATATGATTCATAGCAAAATCTCCTTGAAATACTAACTGATATTTTGAATAATCCATAGATAGCTGTCCTGAACCACTATCAATATCTTTGACTTTTATTCCAGATTGGGTAATAGATAATACATCATGACCAAGTTCTCCTGAAATTCTTTTCAAAATTGTAAAGACATATTTTAACCTTTTCAATTCCCAATGCTCAGGAATTTCACCCAACCATTCCACTCCAGAATTTTTGTACTTCTCGTAACGTTGTACTTTATTTTCAACTTCTACCATTAGACCAAGTTTAAAATTTCAGAAATTAAACCATCGCTTTGTTTTTCTAAGTCTAGTATATCTTTGGTTACGTCTTCTATGTTACGTAATGGGGTGTGCTTGTAAAAGTATTTGTTGAAGCTAATCTCATAACCAATTTTGGTAGCGTCTAGGTTTATCCAAGCTTCTGGTACGTGTGGTTGTACTTCGCGTTTAAAGTAACTGTGTATGTTGTCTTTAAGCGGTACGTTTTCGGTGTCGCGTAGGTCGCTTTCTGTTTCGTAGATTATGTATTCTCCTTTTTTAGCAGTTGCGTAATACCCAAAGTCTGCTAAGTCTTTTTCTTCGCAATCTAAATGGGCTAAGCGTTTGTTTAGTTTATCGCCAGATAGTTTTTCTACTTTTTTAATGACTTTTTCGGCTTCAGCATCGTACCAACTTACCGCATTTAAAATGGCTTTTTTATCGCTTGCAGAAATGCTTAGTTTTTGGGTTTTAATTTCAGCATCTACTAATTTTTTAAATTGGTTAAAGTCGTTGTATTCTTGGTCACCAATGGCTTTTAATAAAGCTGTTCCTGCTTTTACCAAGTTTAAGTGCTTTAACCATGTTGCAGGCTTAATCAGTTTTGTTTTATTGGCAGATGATAAGTTGAGCTCGTTTTTTTCGCACCATTCTAAAATCTCTTTTTCGTGTTGCTTGGTGTTGGTGTATATGCTGTCTCCAAAAGTTTCAAACGCATATTGCATCGGTTCTTGTAACACTCTATCGTAACGTAAGATTTCTATTCGTTCTGCTGTAAATTGGGCGCATAAACGTTTTGGTCTTTCTATAGTGGCTTTGTAATAGCCAAAATCCGTATTATCGAATACCTGTGCTGAGATGCCTTGCTCGCCTTCGCGTTCTGCAACGCTCATGTTGGTATAGGTATTTACAATTTTAGTAATGTGTTTTGGCGAGAACTCACAGTTTTTGTTTCCTAAGTTTTTACGTAGTTTACGGTACAGTTGTCCTGCATCAATCAATTGTACTTTACCTTTTCGGTTAGCTGCTTTATTGTTACTTAAAATCCAGATATAGGTAGTAATACCTGTATTGTAAAACAGGTTGTTTGGTAATTGCACAATGGCTTCTAGCCAATCGTTTTCTATAATGTGTCTGCGTATGTTACTTTCGCCTCCTCCTGCATCTCCTGTAAATAGGCTACTTCCGTTATGTACCGAAGCAATACGTGTTCCTGTTTTGCTTTGAGATAAAGATTTCATCTTATCTACCATTTCCATTAAGAACAGTAATTGTCCGTCGGACGATCTTGGAATGGCATCTGCTTCCTCTTCTACATTCCAATAGTTTTTTAAAGAGATTTTAAAACGCGGATCGATCACATCTTTACCATCCTTAATATATTTTTGTTCACTAGACCATGATTTTCCGTAAGGTGGATTAGACAACATAAAATCGAAAGACTTGCCTGCAAACTCGTCTGTAGATAAGGTAGAACCTACTCTGATGTTTTCAGGATTGTTTCCTTTAATCATCATATCAGACTTACAAATGGCGTAGGTTTCGTCGTTTATTTCTTTTCCGTAGAGATAGACATCTCCTGTAGCACGAATCTCGCCTGCTTCATCTTTAATAAAGTTTTGACTTTCGGTAAGCATTCCTCCAGAACCACAAGCAGGATCGTAAATGGTCATTACTGGTGGTAAATTGTCTTTAATTGGGTCGAAGATAATGTGCGTCATTAAATCAATCACTTCGCGAGGTGTAAAATGTTCTCCTGCTTCTTCGTTATTTTCTTCGTTGAATTTTCTGATTAATTCTTCAAATACATAACCCATTCCTAAATTAGATAAGGCAGGTAATTTTCTACCTTCTGGATCTTCTTTTTCAAAAGGTGTTAAGTTAATGTATGAGGATGTAAATTTTTCCAAAACATCTAACAATACATCTTTGGTTGCCATGTGGCGCACTTGACTACGCAGTTTGAATTTCTCGATGATTTCCTTCACATTAGGACTGAAACCGTTTAGGTAATCTTCAAAATTGGCTTGTAATATTTGTTGGCTATTGGTTGCGGTGTCTTTTAGCTTTTGAAGGGTCCAGGTGCTAACGTTATAAAATACATAACCTGAAGCTTCGCGTAAACCAGATTCGTCCCATTCTGTAAAACCAGCTTCGTCACGTTGAAAGGCTAGTTCTTCTAAAACGGCGGCTTTTGTTGGTTCTAAAAGGGCGTCTAAACGACGTAGTACTATCATTGGTAAAATGACGTCACGGTATTTTCCGCGTACGTAAACATCTCGCAAACAATCGTCTGCAATAGACCAGATAAAGGATACTAATTTATTGTGGGATGATTTGTTCATTTATATATCTTGAAAATTTAAACTTCAATTAAAAACTGGAAGTTATTAACTTTTAAACGTTTTCAAAGAATTTTACAGCATATTTACAGTATTCAATTATTAATTCTTTGTCCGTGTCAAATTCCTTTCTATTACCTAAGTAATTTCTGCATTTTTCTGTTATTTCTCTACCGTTTTGTAAATCTTCGAAGGAAACGCACTTAATATGCTTTCTAGACATCAAAACTATTAGTGCATTCTTATAAGGATAATCACCATTTTTATCAATATCAGATAACTTAAAGCAACCACTAGCTCTAAATTTTACTTCAATAAAATGAGCTTGACCATCCTTAAACACAACCAAGTCAGGCATTCTTCTAATATTCATTGCGACTTCATCATTAATACCTTTTAATAAATCTTTAATACCAGGAATAGTATTTTCCATACCATATTGAAAAACCTGAAAACCAAGATCCACAAATAAACGTTCTATCAGGGTTTCTGCAATTCTACCTTTAGTTAAGTTATAGTTGAAACTATTAAAGTCAGCAGCTTTAACTTTCTTTTTTTTCGTCGAACTCTCCTTTATTAAGACTTCACCTACCTCATTCGTTACATCAACTATCTTGTTTTTTTCCTTAGTTGCTTTAATTGGTTTTTCTGCAACTGCCACATCCTTAACGTTATCCTTTTTATAACATTTATAGCAAAGACCTCCGTTAAATTTAGTATAGTCTCCACAATTTATACATTCTGCCATTATTCTTGTTTTTTGTATTTAAATAAAAGAGCAAATTAAAAGATTTGGCTTACAAACAATGGTAAATTGTCATTATTTACGCTTTTCATCTAGCTTTTTTTGTCTTTAATCGATTAAAAACGAATTTATAATTCACTAGTCTGAATTAAATTACTCATGATAAAATCTTGCAAATTACATTCTTACTCAGTAATTCATCAAACTTATAGTTTTTGTAGAAGTAAACTTTACGGAAAACCGTAATTGTAACTAATTAATTACAAATTCAATATAAATAGGTAAGTGATCCGAAATAAACCTTGCAGTTTCAAGATTATTACAATCTTTCACAAAATCAACTTTTCCCGATTGATGCATTTCAATTTTACCCGATGAATAATAGATATTATCTATTGCATAATTAAGATAATTCAATGCTTTACATTTTGTTTTTAAGGTGGTTTTTGAATCTTTTAATGCCGATTTAAATCCTTTTTGATAAAGATTATCCCAAACCTCATGTTTTTCGTTTAAATTAAAATCACCAAGAATAAAAATACTCTCTGAACTAAGCCGAGTTAGATAATCTTTAAAAAAGATGATTTCTTCCTCTGGCCTTGCATCGTGTTTTCTAGAATGAAAATTAACAATATAAAAAGGCTCACTACTATTTTTTGGTAGAAATTTACCAATATACGGTTCTCTATCACATACCTCTTCTAAAGCAGCATCCAAATAAGCTCTACCCGACAAACTTACTTTAGATGTTTTCCAAAGAAATGCATAGCGCTCACTTATATAAGCAGATGGGCTTTTAGTAGGATCGCTTACACGATAATCCCACTTACTCCCCATTCTATTTAATTCATCCGCAATTTTTGCTACGGCTTGTGCTCCAGCAGGATCTTTCCCTACAACTTCTTGTATGGCTACAATATCAAAATTTCTAATAATTTCTGCTATTTGAATAATTTCGCTAGCATCTTTAGAGCGACCTAAATCCTTTATATTCCAGGATGCAATTTTTAAAGTTTTGGATGATAAAACTCGAATATTAAAACTTGTATCACTTGACTGACTCCATCTTTCTGTAATTTTAAAATAACCATTTAAATCCCCATTTAAACCAACTTGAGGATTAAGAAGAAAAATTAAGAGAATACTACCGATTATTTTAATCATTTACCGAATATAGCTTAAAAAGACATCACTTTTGTTTATTAAAAACAAACATTAATTAATTGATTATAAACTAGTCTTTTAAAATAAAATCTTTAATTATTTTATCCATGTTTGCAGGTAAACTTGCTGTTTTAATTTCAAAATCTTTAACATTCATATTAGATAGCCAATCTTTCCAATATTTAAAAAGTACATCTTGCTCATAAGGGTTTTTATTATCAGGATTGATACCTAGCACCAAAACTTCCAAATCTTGTAAATTATCTTTAGTAGAAATAAACCCATAATTTTTATTTTCTATAATATCTTTCCACTTCGATGTATTCAATCTAAAACTTTTTACAACCTGCGGAGTTAAATAAGACGTTAAGTTTTTTTCTCTGAGTTTGGCATCTTTATGGTATAAATATCCATCTGTTAATACCACAAGAATATTTCTGTGATCTTTATCAATACAAAAATCTTCAACATTGGTTTTAAAAAACCCCCAAATATCTGAACCAACATAATGATTATCTTTAATTGCAGACTTGTATATCAACTTGGTAATACTGTCATACAATACAGAAGTTTGAGTGATATAATCTTTTTTCGCGTTATCCTTAGTGAAAGTCATATTTAGCATATTTATCTTTTTATTCAAATCGCTATCGGATGGCTCAGGATCAATATACAATTGTATATGATCGTTAATTTTAATACTTTTTTTGTTTCTCAAATGCCATTCAAAACTCTCCGCAATGGAATGTATATATCCTAAATCTCTTTCATAATACTCCATGGCAGGATTTGGATACTTGTCAGGATTTATACGATCTGACAAATCCAATAGTACACTGATGTTTAAATTAGTCCTATTTGAAGACAATTTAATACTTGGAGACGACTCTTTTTTTATATTTTCGGAACTAGATTTATCTTCTTTACAAGAATAAACTAAACAAAGGGTTATAAGTAATAAGTATATTGATTTCATGTTTTTTAATTTACTAATTTAAATAATTTGCCTTCAGAATCTTTACTATCGATATTGTGCTCCTGAAGATGTTTAAATTCTTCTCCTTTACATTTAGACAATAATTCTTCACGTCGTGTCAAAGCATCAAAATTATCTGTTATTGCTAAAAACCATCCTTTAACGTATTCTGCGTGAAAAGTTAAATAATGTTTATTCGAAAAAACGAATCCATCTATCGTACGTTGAAGATCATTTATTTTACCTTCAATCCCAGATATCTCCTCTTTTATTGGGATTAATTTACTTGAGAGCTTAGTAATGATAATTTCACAATTTTTAACATCTTCTCTTTTTGTTTTAATAAAAGATTTAATTTTATCAAAATTATCGTACTCCTTCATAATAAAGTCAAAGACCAATCCCCAAATAATATATACAATAAAACCAGCAAAAATAATCCCCCAAAACTCTACTGAATGAAATGCCGTTTCTAAATTAAAAACAGGAGAGTCAGGAGTTTTTTGAATTTCATAAATTTTATGTTCAATTTGATAGGCCAAAATAGCATCAAAAATAAAAGTAATGACAAACAGAATCAAAATTTTAAAATATGATGTCCAACTTTTATGTTTTTGAAACATATGTACTAAATAACCAAGTCCCATGAAAGCAAAAGGAATTGTAGCAATAAAAACACCTTCTAACCAACCTCCCTCAATTGCTTTAGATAATGACTTTCCATCAAAAATAGCAGATGCCAAATCGTCTGTATTGAAATTTTTAAAAAATGCCGAAAATGAAGCTGACATATAAAAAACCAATAAATAAAAAGTTATAGGAATCAAAACAATCAATCCTAAGTAAAATTGAGCCTTTGGTTTTTTATCAACCTCAAGTCCATATTTTTCAGGGTTTCTTTTTACTTCAACCATATCATTCTTGAAACCTGAGACCTTTTGCTCCTCATTAGAAATAGATTCTTCTATTAGAGCTAACGCTGTTTTTCGTTTTTTAAGATCTGTTTGCTGTTTTCCTTTTTCATCTAGATAAGGCGCTTTTAATTCAGTTTGCAACTTCTCATTTTCTCTACATTTACCTTTATACTCCATGTAAACGTTTTGCAAACAAGCTTTAAAAACCATATGATTCCCTTCCGCTTGTTTAGAAGATCCATAACCACTTTCAAAAAAAGTAATCTTAATTTTCTTGACATCATCGTCGTTGTACTTTTCTATTTTTTTAGGTTCTTTATTTTTAAGTGTAAATATTTTTTTTAGAGCTGTCATAATTATTCATTTATTAAACTAAGTAGTTCTTCTTTAGGTAAATTATTTTTTGCATGTTTTAAAAGAAATATAGAAAGTTCCTCTATATTCCCTTCTATAAATCCAAACTTAAGACAGTATTTTTTTAGAGTAACCTTTTCATCATCTGTAACAACATTATCCGCCCAAATCATTAAAGCTAAATCATATAAATATTCTATTCTTTCTTCGATAGAATCTGGTATTGTTGAATCATGTGATGGGTTCAATAAAATATTATCTAATTGCTCTCTCGTTAACCCTCGCTCTTTAGCAAAGTTATAGAGCATTTGCATCTCAAGTACATCAAAGTTATCATCAGCGAAAGCCATTTGATATAATCTTAAAAAGTGACTTTTTAATTCGGTTGTTATCATATTTTATTAATTTTAAGAATATTAAATTTATTTAATGGTCTAGTAATACTAAACTTTAAAACCTTGGTGCCTTCGATATCTCTTAATTCTTGCACCCATTTTTATCACAAGTGATTTTACTACTTGTATCTACCCAATGATCCTTATGGACAGAAGTATCTGTGCCGCATCTTGTACTTAATCCTTTATGTCCTTTATGAACTATTTGTCTTGGTTTGTGTTTTAATGCCATTATTTATCTTTTTTTAAAATTTCAACTCATCAAACTTAAAACTATTAATAAACAAACCTTTACGGGTTTCCGTAAAGGCTGTTAAAAATATCTTCCTACATTTACTCTAAATCAATATTTATTGAGATTTATAATAGAAAAATGAAATGGAAATTAGTCTTCTGATGGCGGTGGTGGCGGAATTGGACTATCATCTCCACAACAATTTTCCTCGTCTATTGAAACAGGAATAGCATCAGGAGTATTTGTTTGTGGAGTACAAGAAAAGATCACGACACCTAAAATAGCAGTCAATAATATTATATTAATATTTTTCATTTTATAATTCTTTAAGATTGGACAATAATTATGCTATCCGATATTTATCGGACTCTAACAGGTTTAGCTAAATAGCTATAATGAAGAGACGTCTCTCTATTTTGGGAAGTATGAAGGACTGAATTAGAGAAATAAAATTACTTCCCAGATGTTTTTACATCTCTAAATAGTTACTCCGTTTTGGAATCTAATCACAGTATTATAAATACTTGGTTTGAATTGATTCTGAAGCAAATCACGGAATATTTGAAAGAATGTTTAGGAAATTTAACGGAAGGCTTCTGGAAACTATTAGGAAATATTTTTCCTGTATTTTTCCAGGAAATTAATTAACTTATCAGGCTCATTATCAAATATTAAATGCATAAAATACTAATTTTAAAAGCTTTCAAGAAAGCTGAAGCGGAAAGAATACTACTAGGAGAAAAAAAACCTTCACTTATAAACAAAGCCGAAGACATTGCAGATTATGTCTTTCAGGAGGCAGGGTTTTCTCTGGGTGAAAGAAGTTATAGAGATTACAGAAAAGAGGCTGAAGCATTAAGAACTTCGGAAGATGATATTAATATAAAACAGCATAAAGTAGTTTGTGGTTTATTGAAATATCTAGAATATGATAATTATGAAGAGTTTAAGAAAGCAAATGACGCTACCGATAATAACAATCCTAATATAAAAGTTAAAAAGAAAACATCTTCTAAATTTGAGGTAAAACATAAAATAATACTGGTAATTATAAGTGTTTTAATTATTGGTTTTCTATCATTCAAATACTTTAATACACAACGTTGGATGAGCTGGGAAAACGATCATTATATAGAAACCAATTTTGATCCAGAAAATTATGAAGTGGGTAATTTAAAATTATATAATCCTGATAGAATTGCTAACTTTAGGAAAATCATCCCAAATTGCGATACCAAATTTTATACAGAAACAGGAAGTACGAATTTATGGTATGGTAAAAATGAAAATGGAGTTTTAGAGTATTTTACAGCTATTGGCAAACATCCAAAAACTGGAAAAACTCTAAAAGAAATTACTGATTATATGATAAAAAAGCATGTTTGTATAGATTAGTAATCTATACAAACATGCTTTTCTTAAGAGATATTAGATTACTGAAAAAAGAAAACCCTCACGAAATCCATAAGAGTTTTTCTTTTATAACTTTATGATTAAACAGACTCAGCAAAAAGCTGATTTTAAAATTGAAACCTATAATAACTCTGCTAAAGATTCTGGATAAACTATCCATTTTGTTCCTTTAGCATTTTCCCTATAATTTAATCCAATATTCAAACCTTCTTCAGAAATCACAGATTTATCTACAATGTAATTATTAGAAACCATAGTCTCTATAACATCATTAAACGATTTACCTTTTATTTTTCCTAGATTAGTTGCTGAAATCAATTTCCCTAACGCCTTACCTTGTGGCAAAATCTGTTCTTTCAGATTTGGTTCAATAACTATCGGTGCAGCTATAACCGTTTCTACTAAAATTGGCTCTTCTGAAATCTTTTGCAAATCAAACTCTTCTCGACTAAGCCTTTCTGTAGCTTTTTCCTCATTAACATAAGTTTCGTTCATGAAGTCGAATACACAACGTTTCGTGGGTAAATTTCCACTTAATAATTCATCTGTTAAATCCAAATTCGTTTCAGAACCTAAATAATCTTTTCCTAAAAATTTCTTTTTATAGTTCGGTCTCCTTATGTAAACAGTGTGATTATCACCAAGTATATTCATAGTTGCGTCCCATGCTTCTTTATCAATACCAGAACCACCAAACCTTGACGTCTCACTTATAACACCAAACTCAACATTATTTTTAAATGAATAATCATAGAGGTTAATAGAGGTTATAATACCTTTCTTCTCATTAGCATAATACTTTGCATGAAGTTTTGGTATATATATTATAGAAACATTTGGAAAATCTTTAAAATAATTAAGATCTTCCTTTTTCAGACTCCGTTGAGGATTCTTCTCATTTTTTCCGAATCCAATTATGATATGTAACTCAGAATTTTTTTTATGATTTTCAAAAAGTTCTTCTTTGAAATAATCATCTAATTTAATGTAAGGAGAAACGATTAAAAGATGTTTTTTTGCTTTATGGATTACATCATAAACCTCTTCGGTTAATTGGTTTCCTGTTATAAAATTTGCCATACTAAAATTTGGGGTTTTAATTAAAATTGTAAAGTAAAAAAAATAATCAAACTTTCACAAAATAATAAATTAAACTATCTTTTTAAGTTTATCATATCTCTTCTAAAGAGATTAAATAATCGAATTATAAGTTTTAATCTTCATCAAAAAAATACTCATGAATATCAATAACATCCCCTCTTCCCATTTGAACCAAATCTTTTGTTTCCTTTAAAAATATACCTAAAGACCTTTCGTTATAGACCAATTTCATTTCAGAAGAATAATCGGTTACGACATACATATCCCCTTCTAGTTTAAAAAATGGTACGATAAGTTTACTCTTAACTTTAATCCCTTTATTCACAACTTTACCTGACATTAACGTCTCTCTAAGTGAGGCTTCGTTCTTTTCTTCTGAAGATACTTTTACATAGGCAATCATCATTCTCATCCATTCAGCTGCATCAACGAGATACCATTTTATTTTTTCGAAATCTATACCGCTTTGATTAATCCAACCATGACTAGTAAACCCGAATAAAACTTGTTTTTTACCGTCTAAAATAGGATCCATACTAGGGTTAAATTCTTGTATTTTATATGTTATAACCGATGTTGCAGACATATCTTTTAACTTTTTACCGTTAAAAGAAAGTGTTTTTAAAGAAAAACTCTCTAATTCTGGATTATTAGCTAGAACCCATTGAGTTGCCGTTAATTCTGCCTGTTCCTTCATCTGTTCTACAGCAGCTATCCCTGCTCCAATTGCCAAGAGTCCACCTGCAACAGCGGCTACGGCTGCTCCATCTTTTTGAGCAGTTACTTGTTTGGGAATTAAAAATGTAATAACAATACCAAGTAATAATAGTTTTTTCATAATAAATTTGATTTCGGTTAGAGAAAGTGCTTAAATAAAACTTAAGCACGTTTTTATTTAATGATTTCTCAAACTTAGAATTTTTGCAGGAGGAAACTTTACGGTAAACCGTAAAACAGGAAATAATTGGAAAACTTTGATAAATAAGTTCCTTTTACTTTCTGAAATATTATATCGAATCTTAGTGGATTTATATTTATTGACAATCTATTCGAACTGTTGGTAAATTGGCGTCGAACCGTTGATGGACTATTCGAATCGTTGGTAAATGGGTGTCGAATCGTTGATGAACTATTCGAATCGTTGGTAAATGGGTGTCGAATCGTTGATGGACTATTCGAATCGTTGGTAAATGGGTGTCGAACCGTTGATGAACTATTCGAATCGTTGGTAAATTGGTGTCGAATCGTTGATGATCTATTCGAATCGTTGGTAAATTGGTGTCGAATCGTTGATGGACTATTCGAATCGTTGGTAAATGGGTGTCGAATCGTTGATGGACTATTCGAATCGTTGGTAAATGGGTGTCGAATCGTTGATGGACTATTCGAATCGTTGGTAAATTGATGTCGAATCGTTGATAGACTATTCGAATCGTTGGTAAATTGGTGTCGAACCGTTGATGGACTATTTGTTTTGTACAGACATATGTCTACATAATTATAAACAGTTATGTATAAAAATGACAAAGTAACCAAACGTTACTTAAAAGATGAATTCTTTCTCGATCAAACGTTTGTTAACGTAGGTTACGCCAAAAAAGCAGCAAGAAATGCAATTAAATTGTACGACCAAATAGGATTACATTTACCTTTAGACTATAAAATACCAAATATGCTATATCAATTATCAGCGTAAAACCAATTTTAACCTTTAGCCATATTTAAGGACAAGACATAAAACCCCAACAAAATGAATTTACCTAAACTCTCTTTCCTTTTCCTTTTTATAATAATGTCAAGTTACAACTTGAAAGCTACTAACTACTATGTATCAAATTCTGGCTTAAATTCAAATACAGGATTAAGCCAAAGTGATGCTTTTTTAACTATTCAACATGCTGCGGATCTTGTTATTGCAGGAGATACCGTTTTTGTAGAAAATGGTATTTACGTAGGTTTTGACTTAAGAAATGTAAGTGGCACAGCAGCAAATCCTATAGTTTTTATGGGAACTGGAAACAGTGTATTAATAAATCAAAGTGGTGCAATAAGAAACGATGGTATTAACATTGAGAATGCTAACTATATAATAATTGATAGCTTTATTGTTAACGATATGCTAGGAAATGGTAATGGAATACGAGTGGTGGTTTCTAATAATTGTATTGTTAGAAATTGTGCTTGCGACAATAATGCAGAACGAGGAATTTTTACAGCCTTTACAGACGATATTCTAATTGAATACAATGTTTGTACTAACTCAATCGATGAACACGGAATTTATGTCTCTAATAGTTCAGACAGACCTATAGTTAGGTATAATGAGTGCTATGGTAATAATAATGTTGGAATCCATTTAAATGGAGATTCATCTGCAGGAGGAGATGGAATAATTAGTGATGCCTTAATCTACGGCAACAATATTCATGATAATAATGGTGCTGCAGGAATAAATATGGATGGACTACAAAATCCTACAGTCTATAATAACCTTATATACAATAATCATTCCGCTCAAGGAATTTCACTTTTCCAACAAGATGGAGCCATTGTAACTAATGGAGCCAAAATATATAATAATACCATTATTGTTCCTTCTGATGGTAGATGGGGAATACTAGTTCAAAACGGAGCTAATATTAATACTGAAATCTATAATAACATCATCATTAATCAACATGCTTGGAGAGGCTGTATTGCTATAAATGATACTGCCATGTTTACAAGCGATAACAATATATTGAACGATAAAATGAGTAATAATGGAGATGGTTCTACTATTAGTTTAGCCGCATGGCAAGCATTAGGGTTTGACACAAACTCTCTATTGGCTAACGCCATGAATTCCATATTTGTTAACCCAACATTAAATGATTTTAATTTGGTAACAGAATCTCAGGCTATTGATGCTGGCACCAACCTTGTAAGTACAATAGTTACTTATGATATAAATGGAAATACAAGACCTACAGGAATAAATTATGATATAGGAGCTTATGAATTTGACAGTACTCTTTCTACAGATAACAATGCAACTATATTCAAAGGTATTGCCGTTTATCCTAATCCAACTAGTGGCATAATAAACACGAAAATTAAAAACTTAAATAATATTATTTTATATGATATAACAGGTCGTTTTATTAAAATGATTGAACCAAAATCAATGATTGATTTAACTGAATTACCAAATGGCATTTATCTATTAAAATTTATATCAAATGAAAGAGAGTTTATAACAAAAGTTATAAAGGAGTAATACAAAGTGAAAATTCGTAATTGAATAACTTAGCGTAAGAAAACTATATTTCAATAACATTTATACAGAAAACACTTGCGCAACAACACGTTTAAACGTATTATTGTGCTTTTAAGCGATTTTCACAAACTCAAAACTAACCTTACTTATGAAATATAAGCTACACTTTTAAATAATTCTCGCCATCATTCCGTTTTTATCAATTGTATAATCTAGGGATGTTGTTATCAAACATCAAGTACTAACAATTAAATTATTAGTAATGAAACAAATTTACATTTTAGCAATTTTAATTTTGAGCATAAATAAAATTAATGCACAATTAAATGATGTAGTTACAATAGGATTAAATACGCCAAATGGCATTATTCTTAATGGAAATGATTTATATATCTCTGAATATAGCGGAAATAAAATTTCAAAAATTGACATTACAGAAACAAATCCTGTTGTAACAGATGTAGTAACAGTCAATACTGCTTATGGAATAGCTCTTAATGGAAATGATTTATACATCGCTCAATATAATGAAAATAAAGTTTCAAAAATTGACATTACAGAAACAAATCCAGTTGCAATAGATGTAATAACAGGCTTAACTAGTCCTTCTGGACTTGTTTTTAACGGAAATGATTTATACATTGCTCAAGCTAATGGAGATAAAATTTCAAAAATTGACATTACAGAAACAAATCCAACTGTAATAGATGTAATAACAACAGGTATAGACGACCCTTATGGGCTTGTTATTAATGGGAACTATTTGTACATAGCCCAATATAGTGGAAATAAAATTTCAAAAATTGATATTACAGAAACAAATCCTGTTGCAATAGATGTAATAACTGGTTTAAATAATGCTGAAGGCATTGTTCTTAATGGAAATGATTTATATATTTCTGAATTTAGCGGAAATAAAATTTCAAAAATTGACATTACAGAAACAAATCCTGTTGCAACTGATATAATAACTGGTTTAAATAACCCTTCTGGACTTGTTTTTAACGGAAATGATTTATACATAGCAGAATTTAGTGGAAATAAAATTTCTAAGTATACAAACCTCACTTTATCAATTAACAATCACTCTTTAGAAAATGTAAAGACACTCAAAGTTTATCCTAATCCAACAACAAATTTTATTAAAATTACTAATTTAACTAAAGCTGAAAATTATGTAATTTATAATGTTTTAGGAATGGAAATAAATAGAGGTGCTACTTCCAACGATGAAAAAATCAATGTTCAAAACCTTACTAATGGAATATATTTTTTAAAACTTAATAATGGAAATACATTTAAGTTTATAAAAGAATAACGTTTGCTAACAACGTATAAAATTAATTGCTTGATGCGAGCCTGCTTACAAAAATCCTCGCGGATTTAGAGTGCACCTAACTTACCAAAGCCAACAGAAAAACTGAATAATAATAATAATAATAATAAAATTTTCACCTCTTAATTAAAACTTAACAGCTTATGAAACACAAAAATACAATAATGAGTACTGCGTTTATCATCTTAGGATTAGGAGGGCTAAGCGCACAAGAAACCATTCCAGCCTCTGGAGGAGATGCCTCAGGATCAAAAGGTTCATCTAGTTATACAGTTGGTCAAATGGTTTACACGACTAATTCAGGAAGTGGTTCTGTTACCCAAGGCGTACAACAAAGTATAGAGTTTTTTACCTTAAGTAACCCAGAATTGACTACCGTAAATTTAACAGCAATAACCTATCCAAATCCCACGTCTGATTATTTGGTGTTAGCTATAAGCGATGCCAAACTTACAGCATTAAGTTTTAAGCTTTACGATTTGCAAGGTCGAACAGTGGCACAAGGCCAAGTCAACCAATCTACCACACAAATAGATATGCAGAGTTTGGCTTTAGGCATTTATGTTCTTAAAGTAAACCAAAACAACCAAGAACTAAAAACGTTTAAAATCATTAAAGAATAAAATCAATTTATTATGAAAAAACTATACAAAATTTTAGTATTATTATTAATTACAGCAAGCACATTTGCCCAAGCCCCAGAAAGAATGAGTTATCAAGGTGTTATAAGAGACAGTGGAGATGCTTTAGTAACCAATCAAGTTGTAGGCATGCAAATAAGCATCTTACAAAGTAGTGCATCTGGTACAGCAGTATATGCAGAAACCCAAACCCCAACTACCAATGCAAACGGTTTAGCAACTTTAGAAATAGGTACAGGAAATACAATAGATGATTTCACAACGATAAATTGGGAAAACGGTCCTTACTTTATAAAAACAGAAATCGACCCAGAGGGAGGAACAAATTATACCATTACAGGTACAAGTCAGTTATTGAGTGTACCTTATGCTTTACACGCAAAAACAGCAGAAAATGGCATTACAACAGTACAGTCAGATGAAATAACAGCCAATAGTTTAAAAGTTGGTTATACCGAAGCATTAGTTTCTGCTAATACTGATGTTGCTGCCAATACTGTTAAAGTCGGTATTACATCTGGACAAGCCAGTGAAATTACAGCTAATACGGCCAAGGTAAGTTATACCGATGCAGCAGCAGTTGCATTGAATACAGCTAAAGTAGGTTATACAGAAGCTTTAGTTTCAGCTAATACTGATGTAGCTGCAAATACAGCTAAAGTAGGACTTCCATCTCAAACAGGACAGTCAGGCAAATACTTAACAACCAATGGTACTTCGCCTTCATGGAGTACAGTTGCTGGAGGAAGCCCTGCTGTAAGAACGATAAGTGCGAATACAACACTTGTTAATTCAGATGAAATTGTAATTATCAATGGAGCTTTTACTGCTACATTTCCATCTGCTCCTACAGATGGAATGAAATTAATATTATGTACTACAACTGGGGCTGCTGAAATCAATGGCAATGGCAAATCCTTATATGTTGCCCTTCAAGAATTTCCATCTCTAACATTTGCTGGTGCAAATTCAAACTTTTATATGTTTATTTATAGCAGCTCGATAGGTGGATGGATTGGAATGTATTAATAACAAAGAGTAAATACAAAAATAATTTCCGTGGAAATCCTAAACATTGGGTAATCGAGTAGACGGGTGACGACTTAAAAGTCGTCACTGCGCCTCTCTCACACCACCGTACGTACGGGTCTAGTATACGGTGGTTCACCAAATTGAAGTTTGCGTATTATTAATGTAATCTAACTACCTTTTTCGTTTAAATCTAGAAACTGTAATAGTAGTCTTTAAAATAGGACTTTGAGCAACTGCCCAACCTCCCATTCTTGTTCTACTCCAAGCATAGGCTTGTCCGATTTCTATACCTAGTTGAATGAGGTTTTTTCGTTTCCGCTTTAGCTTTTTCCAATCGTGCCAAATACAATAGCGTAACCGATTTCTTAACCACTCATCTAGCTTTTTAACTTTCGCATAGATGTTAGTTAAGCAGTATATAAAAAATTGCTAGTTTTAGCTTAACCAATGTGAGTTGCTTTGTTTGCTTGCATCTTATTTTTCCTTCGAAAAATCCTCGCACTCAAACACGCAACTTTCCATATACATAAACGTTTTAGGGAAGCCTACACTCAGACTTCAAAACGATTATAACATCGAAGAAGAAAAAGAAACAAAGAAATCAGAACTGAATGAAATCAAGCACTTCGAAAATAAGAACGTTGTCTAACAAAACCTATAAGTGATGTAAACTTTGGTGATAAATTAAGTGGTTTGTGTATATTTATAAAGTTCCCAAAATAAGTTTGATTTTGCTCTGAAATAAAAATTTTAAAACAAAAAAACTGCTTTTACTAAGTGCATGGTTGGAAATCCGTCGGATTTCTGCTCCGCTCTATTTGTCATAGCATGATTGTAAGCGCAACTCCAGTTTTCACATCTAAAATATTAAAGTGTGCTTTTGAAATATATTCAGAATCACACTTTTTTTTTGTAAAAAACTTAACATATAAGTAATAATTTGTTTACAATTAAGAATTTGGTAAATAATAACTTCGTTATTTGAGACTTAAATTATTAATCTTAAATAACATCATTTTTGAAAATGAATAAAATAATATTTACAACCTGTCTTCTACTAAGTTTATTTTCATGTAAAGAAAAAACAGATACTTCAACGTCAAACGCATATAAAAATGAAGACATTGAGACTATTGATAAACAAACAGCGACCCCAAAGTTTAGCGACCCTAATGGCTGTAGCCAATATACAACACTTTACGAAGCTTTACCGCATTTAGATACTTATAAAGGTATGGAGTTTCGCACCTTAGAATGTATGTTTGAAAAACAGAGCGAAACGGCTTCTTGGGCAAGTTTAAATACGTCATATTACGATCCTGAATCTACAAACAAAATGGAAGTAAACTTTTATGAAATTAATGGAGACGTTACTGTTGAAAGAGATGTGATTAATATGGTAAAAACTACTTATAATGAATTTACTAACATGGCCGATTTTTACAAAAGCAGCTTAACTATTTTTGAAAATGAATCTGTTAATATTATGGAATCCAATAGCGAAGATGAATACAGCTCTGCAACTTATTTATGTTCACATAAAGATAAATTTGCTCTTTTAATAAAAATTGAAATGTTGGGACAAATGAATTTAGAAAAAGTAGATTCATTTATTAAAGACTATTTACAAGCCATATCATCAAAACCAATGAACTAAAATATAAAAATGATAAAAAAATTTCTATTGGTATTTAGTGTGATTTTAGGTTTTGTTTCATGTAAGGAAAACACATCGAAACCGCTAGCTGAAAACATCTATCAAGAAGCGATAACCGGAGAAACAAAATTTCCAACAAGTGTTGTTAGTTGTAAAAAAAATAAGCACCTCTTTAATGCCATTCCTCATGTAGATAAAATAGCAGATTATACTTTTAAATACGTTGTCTGTGTTGGAAAAGTAATAGCTGTAAATTATAACCATCCCACAAATGAGTTTTATGAATTTCAACTTAGTGTTAAAGAATTAGGAGAAAATAAAGCCATGCTTCCATATATTAAATTGGGCTATAATACAGCCTCAAAATACAAACTGAACGGGAATGATATTAGTAGTTTACAAGTATTTGAAAACGCATTTTTAACAACTAAAAAGGAACAGAATTATAATGATGTTGCTTATAATGCTTCTTATAAAGACAAATACATTATTCAAATTGTAATTCGAGGAAAAGATTTATCAAACAAAGAACAAATTGATAATTTCTTGAAAGAATATTTAAAAGCCTTTAAAAAGGAATTTATGGTATAAAAAGTCCTAATTGATTCTCATATAGAAATGAGAATCAATTAAGAAATCTCATAAAAGATTTAAAAATCAATAGACCATAATCAAGTATGGGCTTCTGACATAACTTATATTAGAACTATAAATGGCTTTTGTTATCTAGCGCTTTTTACCGATATGTATTCACGTAAAATTGTGGGGGTATGATTTTAAGTAATAGACTGGAACTTAATGGATGCATTAGATCGCTTCAAAAAGCAATTTATCAGGCAAAGGTAACTAAGGGGGTTATTCATCATTCTGACAGAGGTATACAGTATTGCAGCAATCAATACACACAAATACTCAGAAGGAAAAAGATGGAAATAAGCATGACCGAAGAAAAGCATTGCTATGAAAATACCATGGCAGAACGTGTAAATGGAATTTTAAAACATCAATTCTATCTTGACCAGACCTTTACTAATGTGACTCATGCAAAGAAAGCAACCAAAAATGCAATTAAATTATACAACTCTAAAAGATTACATTTATCTTTAGATTATAAAACCTCAAATTATCTTCACCAAAATGCCCCTTAAATTTAATATTAACCTGTAGCCGTATTTTAGGACCTGACAATTTGCTTTGTACAGACATATGGCTACATAATTATAAACAGTTATGTATAAAAATGACAAAGTAACCAAACGTTACTTAAAAGATGAATTCTTTCTCGATCAAACGTTTGTTAACGTAGGTTACGCCAAAAAAGCAGCAAGAAATGCAATTAAATTGTACGACCAAATAGGATTACATTTACCTTTAGACTATAAAATACCAAATATGCTATATCAATTATCAGCGTAAAACCAATTTTAACCTTTAGCCATATTTAAGGACAAGACATAAAACCCCAACAAAATGAATTTACCTAAACTCTCTTTCCTTTTCCTTTTTATAATAATGTCAAGTTACAACTTGAAAGCTACTAACTACTATGTATCAAATTCTGGCTTAAATTCAAATACAGGATTAAGCCAAAGTGATGCTTTTTTAACTATTCAACATGCTGCGGATCTTGTTATTGCAGGAGATACCGTTTTTGTAGAAAATGGTATTTACGTAGGTTTTGACTTAAGAAATGTAAGTGGCACAGCAGCAAATCCTATAGTTTTTATGGGAACTGGAAACAGTGTATTAATAAATCAAAGTGGTGCAATAAGAAACGATGGTATTAACATTGAGAATGCTAACTATATAATAATTGATAGCTTTATTGTTAACGATATGCTAGGAAATGGTAATGGAATACGAGTGGTGGTTTCTAATAATTGTATTGTTAGAAATTGTGCTTGCGACAATAATGCAGAACGCGGAATTTTTACAGCATTTACAGACGATATTCTAATTGAATACAATGTTTGTACTAACTCAATCGATGAACACGGAATTTATGTTTCTAATAGTTCAGACAGACCTATAGTTAGGTATAATGAGTGCTATGGTAATAATAATGTTGGAATCCATTTAAATGGAGATTCATCTGCAGGAGGAGATGGAATAATTAGTGATGCCTTAATCTACGGCAACAATATTCATGATAATAATGGAGCTGCTGGAATAAATATGGATGGACTACAAAATCCTACAGTCTATAATAACCTTATATACAATAATCATTCCTCCCAAGGAATTTCACTTTTTCAACAAGATGGAGCCATTGTAACTAATGGAGCCAAAATATATAATAATACCATTATTGTTCCTTCTGATGGTAGATGGGGAATACTACTTCAAAACGGGGCTAATATTAATACAGAAATCTATAATAACATCATCATTAATCAACACGCTTGGAGAGGCTGTATTGCTATAAATGATACTGCTATGTTTACAAGTGATAACAATATATTGAACGATAAAATGAGTAATAATGGAGACGGTTCTACTATTAGTTTAGCCGCATGGCAAGCATTAGGGTTTGACACAAACTCTCTATTGGCTAACGCCATGAATTCCATATTTGTTAACCCAACATTAAATGATTTTAATTTGGTAACAGAATCTCAGGCTATTGATGCTGGCACCAACCTTGTAAGTACAATAGTTACTTATGATATAAATGGAAATACAAGACCTACAGGAATAAATTATGATATAGGAGCTTATGAATTTGACAGTACTCTTTCTACAGATAACAATACAACTATATTCAAAGGTATTGCCGTTTATCCTAATCCAACTAGTGGCATAATAAACACGAAAATTAAAAACTTAAATAATATTATTTTATATGATATAACAGGTCGTTTTATTAAAATGATTGAACCAAAATCAATGATTGATTTAACTGAATTACCAAATGGCATTTATCTATTAAAATTTATATCAAATGAAAGAGAGTTTATAACAAAAGTTATAAAGGAGTAATACATTGGGTAACACCGCATATAATTAATGACTTGTGTAACCACTTACGAAAATCCTATCTATTTTCTATTCGGTTTACATTCGCGAAATTATGGACTTAAAACACGTAACAAACCATATACATAAGGGTTAGACAACATTAAAAACGACAACGCTGTACTCAAGAACTTAACGCAACAAATCTAAATTAATAGACAAACCAAAAGAATTATGAAAAAGTTAAAAATACTATTATTCGGTCTATTAATTCTAAATGTATCTTGTTCCTCTATAACCAATAAACAAAACAAAGGAAATGTGGTTCCCGAAAATTTTGAATATGAAACGAAATTTACGACATTCAAATCAGTTATGATTATACCATTTGAAATAAATGGAGTTACCAAAAATTTTATTTTTGATACAGGTGCTGATTATTCCATTATTCAAAGAGATTCGATGATTGGTAAAACTAACAATTATGGAGGAGCCTCTAAACGTAAAATGAGATTAGGTAGTGAGATTGTATTATCGATAAAAATTAATAATATAGATTTTACTAATACGTTCGCTCTAAATGGAGATATGAAAGGTCTTAAAGAGCAAATCCCCAATTTTGGAGGAATAATTGGGCAGTCAATTATAAAAAAAGCCAATTGGCTTATTGATTACCCTAACAGAACGATAAAATTATCTAACAAAAATATAGTGGACAAAAATTATGAAACCATTAAAAGAAAAATAGAAAAAGGTTCTCCTTATACATACATTACAATCAATAAAACTGAATATAAAGTAATGGTAGATTTTGGTTCATCACAAGATTTTAATATTCCTAAGGAATCTAAACTCGCTAAAAAATTATTAATACAACATAATTTTTCTGACAATGAAAGAGAGAGATATACTCTTGGTGGTCTTCAAAAACTAAAGGAAAAAGTTGGAATATTGCCTATAATCAAATTAGGGAATATAAAGTTTGAAAATGTCAAAACAACCATAAATTCAGCAAAGGAAGCAAAAATCGGAATTGGATTTTTCAAAGATGCCAAAATCTATATAGACAACATAAATGACAACTATAAAATTAAAAAATAGAGCAGATAGTAAAGCTTACAACACCGTTTATAATTAATTGCTTTGGCAAGTGCTTATTTGGAAAATTCCTTCGGAATTTTCTCGCGTTCGTTTTTGTTTACTTAATTAGTTGCTTAAACACGCAACTAACCATACACAAAACCGTTGGCAAATATAAATAAGGCTTAGTGTAAAGGATGTCCCTTATCATACATTAAGTACTGATAAATATTTTACTTAAAACTTTAACCCTAAAGTAGCTTGTTATTTTCTACCACATCCTAGTATACCTTTGTCGGACCATGTAGTACTTTGATTAGTAACCCAACGTATATTATTTGTAACTTCGCTTACCCAAACGAATTGAAATGCACTTAATTATTTCTAAGCGGTGCAGTACGAGTTTGAGATAAATGATAATTTGAAATTTAAATAATGGCAATAATATACTGTACCCAAAAATTTGAAACTGTAGTTGGTAAATCACGTATAGTTAAATCGGATAAATCTTCTCCTCTTGGTAATTGGAACGCTAATGTGTTTATGGTTAGCAGGAAAAATTGTGTAATACTAATGAATGATGTTTCTTATTATTCTGTGATTTTAATTGATTTTAAAAAAATTGATTTAATGAATTTCCATGAAGTATTTGCTGAGCGCTTTTTTAAGCAATTGGAAAATGATGAGATAAGCTTTCCATCTAAATTTACAGACAAAATCACGAAAGAGTTACAGCCTGTTTTTTTAACTACCAATAATAATAGAAAGGTATTGGGAGCTATACAAGATGCCACCCTTGATATGAAGAGATATATTACCGAAGACTATAGTGACAATATTGATTATATAGACGTTGACGAATTGAATTCCAATATTAATGAAAAGATTATAAGCGTTCTTGGTAAAAAGAAACGTGGTTATGGGTATCCTAATGATGCAATACAGGAGTTGTTGAATAAGTTTTGTGCGTAGCAGATTGGTATTGAGTTTTAAATCTCGTTTATAAAAAAGTAATAGCGCTCAATTCTATTATTTCGATCCTGCTTGGTTGTGTTTTGCTGTAAAGAAGGAAATAGTATATAGTCAATAAATTTAATTAAAAAATAAAACATTTGCCAACAATGTATAAAAATAATTACTCGATTTTGGGCTTAACCAAAGGTAGTTGCAAGTTTATTACGTCTGATTTTCCTGCGGAAAATCCTCGCACGTAATGAACTGCCCCCCAAAAGTTAGACACTATTTGAGGGTATTATTATGGGAAGAAAAGTCAAGTATGATTACGCATTTAAACTTCGATGTGTAAAGCAAGTTTTAAAAAATCACCAAACAGTTGAAGATGTGTCTAAGTTATATGGTTGTCATCATACAACCCTTCATGATTGGATTCGATTTTATGAAAAATATGGTAAAAAAGCACTATTACCAAGAAAAACCAAAGTGTATAGCATTCCTTTTAAACTTAAAGTTTTAAAAGCTATTGACAAAGATTCATTATCTTTCAGTCAAGCTTGTTTAGAATTTAATATTCCTACTAAATCTGTAATTATGAAGTGGCAACGTAATTATAAAAAAGAGGGTATTGTAGGCTTAAACATTAAACCTAGAGGTAAACCAAAATCTATGCAATTTAAGAGAGCTAAAAAAAAGTCTAATAAACCTTTAACAAGAGAAGAGGAACTTTTATTAGAAAATGAATCATTACGTGCAGAACTGGACTTGCTAAAAAAGTTACAGGCCTTAATTCAACAAGAGCAAAACAAAAAGCAAAAGCCATAACAGAATTAAGGCATAAGTATGATTTAGATATTTTATTATATCATACGAACATGGCAAGAAGTAGTTATTATTATCATCATAAAAGAAGTCTTTTAGTTGATAAATATAAAGAGATAAAACTATTGATTCATCAAATATATCATCGTCACAAAGGAAGATATGGCTATAGAAGAATCTCTTTAGAAATCAACAAAATAGGCACTCTAATAAATCATAAAACAGTACTCAAGTTAATGCGTGAATTAGGTTTAAAAAGTTTAGTCAGAGCTAAAAGATACAAGTCTTATAAAGGGCGAATAGGAGAAACAGCTCCTAATATATTACAACGAAATTTTAAAGCTATTAGGCCAAATAAAAAATGGGCTACCGATATTACAGAATTTAAAGTTTTAGGAAAAAAACTATATCTATCTCCAATAATTGATCTCTTTAATAGAGAAATAATAAGTTATCAATTATCTGAAAAACCTGATTTTAAACAAGTAGCTATTATGCTGAAAAAGTCTTTTAAGAAAATACCAGATCAAACAAATTTAATATTACATTCAGATCAAGGATGGCAGTATCAAATGAAACAGTATCGAAGATTATTAACAGAAAAAGGAATTACTCAGAGTATGTCTCGTAAAGGAAATTGTTTAGATAACGCTGTGATAGAAAATTTCTTCGGTATTCTAAAATCTGAATTGTTTTATATAAATAAATATAAGTCGATATCTCAGTTAAAAAAAGAGATTAAAGTCTATATAAAATATTATAATAATGAGAGAATTAAACAAAATTTAAATGGTATGAGCCCGATTGAATATCGAGCTAATTATTATCAAAATTAATTATAAATTTGTCTAAACATTTGGGTGCACTTCACTTTCTTGGTCGGTAATTATTTACTAAATTAGTTGCTTAAAATACGCAACAAACCATATACAACAACGTTGGCAATAATTAAAGATGTGTAATTTCCTAAAATAAGTTGACTAAAAATTAAGCAACATAGCATTATACCTATCTTGAATAGTTTGAATAATTAGAGCCTTATCTGCATTCAAGCCTTCAATATCATCTATTTCATTAAATTCTCGCATATTGGAATTTCCCCACAAACTGAATTCAATAATTATTGGAGTTAAACTAATCCCTTTTTCCGTTAACAAATAAATATTTTCTTTTTTGTTATCTGGCACTTTCGTTTTGAAAATGAGTTTATACGATTCCAACAATTTTAATCGTGCAGATAAAATGCTCGGAGCAATCCTTTCATCTGAATCAGAAATTTCTTTAAAAGTCTTTTTATGCTTAACAAGCATATCTCTAATGATTAACAAAGACCATTTATCACCTACGACATCTAATGAAGATGAGATTGGACAGCCAGAACGAAATTTTTTACTCATTTTTTACAAATTATTACTATTAATTCGATAGTAATTGTTAGTTTTGCTATCGAATTGAAAGCAAAAATACAAAAATTAAACCAAAATTATGTTAGCAGGACATTTTACAACCGCATTAATAGCAAAACAAAAGTTCCCAAAAGGAACCTTACTTTATTTTCTAATTATATCACAATTACAGGATTTTTTGTGGTTTACCTTTCACTATTTAGGACTTGAGCCAACCAATCCCAATGATGCTTTTGATGCCACTTTAAGTAATATGGTAGTAGATATGTTATACAGCCACGATTTGTTACCGCAATTATTTTGGTTGGCAATGGCTTTCTTACTTGGAAAACTTCTATTCAAAAGCAACAAAATAGGCTTAGTAAGTATGGCTTTAGTATCAATCCATTTTGTTTTAGATTTCTTTTCAGGTCATATGCACCACATTTTTGGGGCAGATACAATGGAAGCTGGTCTTGGATTGTATACATCTAATCCTTATTTAGCCATATTAATAGAAGCCTTATTTAGTATTGGTGCTATATGGTATTTCTTTAGAGAAGAAGCAAAAAAAGGAATTATTAGAACTTCAAAAAATAGAATTGCAATTATTTCTGTTTTTGCTTACGGAATTATTTTTATGCTACTCATTGCCACAAAATCTTTTAGAGAGTTATTTGGTATTCCAGAATTTGATTTAGGATTTAATACCAATATGCCTACGCTCATTTTAACTTATGGAGCAATGCTTTATTGCTTGAATTATTTTGTACCAAAGTTTATGCTTAATAAAAAATAATAAGGTAATGATTGAAGGAATATTAAATTTTATTAAGGAATTAAAAATTCGAAATGAATCCTTGTTTTATTTTGGTTTGTTCTGCTTATCTCTTTCAATAATATTTATCGTTTTAACCAAACTTACAACTACCCAAATTCACGGAGTAAATGCTTGGTTTAAGCCCTTTAAATTTGCTGTTTCAATAGGTTTATTTGCTTGGACAATGGTTTGGTATTGTCATTATTTATCGAATTTCAATCCAACACCTTTCAATTGGACAGTTATCATTTTATTTGGTTTTGAACTTGCTTATATTACTTTTCAAGCCTCTAAAGGACAATTATCACACTTCAACTTTGACACACCACTCTATGCTATATTGTATTCGTTAATGGGTTTAGCAGCTGTAATGGTTACACTCTATACGGCTTATATTAGCTTCCTCTTTTTTACACAGTCCTTTCCAGATTTACCAAGTCATTATATTTGGGCTATTCGTTTGGGTATATTGATTTTTGTTGTTTTTTCATTTGAAGGTGCTTTAATGAGTTCTCAGATGAGCCATAGCGTTGGTGCAATAAATGATAACTCGAATTGGTGGATTATAGGTTGGAGCAAAACTGTAGGCGATTTAAGAGTTTCGCACTTTATAGGAATGCACGCTTTACAGTTACTTCCATTGCTTTCTTTTTATATATTTAAAGATACAAAAGCGACTATCATTATTTCATTGCTTTACGCAGTTCTTGCTACCACAACTTTAGTTCAAGCTTTAAATGGGAAACCTATTTTTACGCAAAACGAACAAAAGGAATCGGAATAAAAACGGCATACAATCGAGTAAACGGGTGACGACTTAAAAGTCGTCACTGCGCCTCTCACACCACCGTACGTACAGGTCTCGTATACGGCGGTTCACCAAATTGAAGTTTGCGTATTATTAATGTAATCTAACAAAGGTTTATACCCTTTTCGTTTAAATCTAGAAACTGTAATAGTAGTCTTTAAAATAGGACTTTGAGCAACTGCCCAACCTCCCATTCTTGTTCTACTCCAAGCATAGGCTTCTCCGATTTCTATACCTAGTTGAATGTGGTTTTTTCGTTTCCGTTCTAGCTTTTTCCAATCGTGCCAAATACAATAAATGTAACAAGTGAAGAAAAGAACTGTTACAAAGAAAAAGTAAACAACTATAATTATATTATTGATTGCACTTACAAGAATAATTTACTAGAAACGAAACATCAATCTAATACTGTTGCAAACGATGGTGTTTCTTCTACAGAAAAATATATCTATAATGCCATAAATAGCAGTATCGAATTAAACATATACAATAACAATATATTAGACCGTAAAGAGATTAAGATCTACGATGGAAGTTTGTTAATGCAGCACAACTTTTTTGACCAGGATGAAAACAAAACAAAAGTCATAACTTATACATACGACGAGAATAAGAATATTACTAGCGAGATTATTAAGTTATAAAGTATCAAGAAATCATTACTAAAACTTATACATTAGAATACTAATTAGGAGCTTTAAAAAAGCATATTAATAAGTTTTAAAAATAAAATTTTAGATAAAAAAATCGCAAAAAACTTGTCTAATTCAATCTTAAAATCTAACTTTATTTTTCAAATTATCACTAATAATAGTGAACACAAAACCGAACACGTTTTGGAACACGATTTAAAATATAGTAGTTTTTAAATAATTGACTATCAACTATTTAAAGTTTTATGATTTTCTTATTTGTAAATTCATAACTCGGAGGTCATAGGATCGTGCCCCATTCTCGCTACAGGTAAACAAAGGGAAAGCCAAGAATTTTATTCTTGGCTTTTTTTAATATGATGACTTCCGATCCTTTATAATTCTAATCGATATAGGATGTAGATTTTTTGAATTTGGTCGTTTGTCTAAAAAAGGTGTTACTGATTTACATTTTGTTCTAAAATCTGCTCTTT
The DNA here is from genome assembly GCF_009796805.1 of Algibacter sp. L1A34. NCBI lineage: Bacteria > Pseudomonadati > Bacteroidota > Flavobacteriia > Flavobacteriales > Flavobacteriaceae > Algibacter > Algibacter sp. L1A34. The sequence continues at coordinate 4,034,980 of NZ_CP047029.1, forward strand.
ATCAAGATTGAACGAACTTTTTCTAACCTTTAAAATCACAGGGTAAATTATCCCCATAAAGAACAAAACTAAGCTTAACATTAATAAGTTAGATGCAGAAACAAAAACTGTATTTACAGTAAGAATCCCTAAAATAAGTAAAACCGATATGGGCAATGATAAGGCCAATATGGATATAGCAAAATTTGCATTAAAGGTTTTATCCTGATCAGCTCGATTTTTTTCTTTAAAATCTATACCAGAAATGTGTGCATAAGGCCAAAAACTACATGCGCTTAAAGAAAAAGCAACGAGCACTAGTATATCATTTTTAACAACTAAATTAAAAGTAAAAACAACAGCAGAAATAAGTAAAAGTGTAAAAGCTGCTCTTAAGATAAGTAATGAAAATATTTCGAAAAATTGTTTCTTTTTCAACTTCACAGCTAAACCAATAAAGATTAGAACTAACGGCGTCATTATAGCACTCAATCGAGATAAAGTAATACCAAAAAAGTTAGGAAGGCTATCTAAAGAGACATTAAATGAAACCAAAATAAGAGCCGCAAAAATAAAAAGATTAACAGGCTCGTATAGTAATGTTAAAAAAAGCGATTTTAACCTCGATTTTAAAGGCATTTTTGTTGTATTTGCTTTTTTATAATGCCATTTTACAGCTAATAAATATAACAGAAATAGAACAAAAAATTTGTTACCTAAATCGGCCATTGCTGCATTTGCTAAGGCCCCATCACCCAAAAACTCTAAAATAAACGGAAAACAAGACAAGCCTGGCGCCAAAGAAGGAATTAAAAGTTTAGCACTTCTACCAGATGGTGAGTTTTCATCTATTCCAATGATAAGCAATAATAAAGGAGAAATAGCCAACAGCAATAAATTTAGGCCAAGTGCTAATGCTGGAAAAAGAATGAGATTGCTATCTATTTTTATTTTTAAGAGCGCTATAAATATAGTTGCAGGTAAAACAATGGAAAGAATTAAACTTTTCAATCCATTAGTTTCATCGCCTGCCGATATTTTCTTTCTTAAAAGTAACCCTATAACAACAAAAAGAAGAAATGAAATAGGTTTATCTAAAACATTTTCCATATGTTAGGCAAAGATTTCGCTAATAGCATTAGTAAAAGCTTTCATTTCATCTAGAGTTCCAATACTTACTCTACACCAGTTTTTATCCCAAAACTTAAAAGCTCTTACAGCAACATTTTTACCATAAATTTTTTCTAAGAATTTTTCTCCATCCATAGAGATTTCAAAAATGATAAAGTTAGTTTCAGAAGGTAGATACGAAAATTTGTTAGCTTTTAAATACGACATGGTATAATCTCTAGCTTCCGTAATTTTTGCTTTACAATCGATTAAAAAGGCATCATTATCAAGGCTAGTAGAAGCAGCAGCAATAGTTGGCCCTGTAATGCCCATTCCGCCACGAGTAATTTCACTAATTCGTTCTAAAGTTTCTTTTTTACCTATAACATAGCCAATACGTAAACCAGCCATACCATGAATTTTAGAGAATGTACGCGCCACAATAACATTTTCACCTTCTGCAACTAAGCTGTTCATAGAATCCTTTATACCATTTTTTGAAAGTTCGATATAGGCTTCATCTACAAAAACAGGTACTTTCTTTGATACTCTACGGCAAAATTCTTTTAATTTTTTTGCATCGGTAATTGAACCCGTTGGGTTATTAGGGTTACAGATATAAACAAGTTTTGTGTTCTCATCTACTCCTGCTTCCATAGCATCTAAATCGTGTTGAGCATCGTCTAATAATTTATAAGATTTCCACTCACCTCCTACCGATTTTGCAACTACAATAAGCGACATGTAACTTGGGTCGGCACTAACAACATTGCTACCTTCACTAAAAAACACCATGCCTACTTTTTCTAATAAATCTGAAGAACCAGGTCCCATTAAAATTTGATCTGGTGTTACGCCTTCATTCTTTACAATTTTAGCTTCGAGTTCTTTTAAGGTGTTCCAAGCATATCTATTTCCTTTGAACACTTCATTCTGAAATGCTTTTGCTGCTTCTGGTGGTGGACCATAAGGGTTTTCATTAGATCTTAAAATCACTAAGGAGTCTTCAATTTCATTTAATACAGGTGGCGTAAATTCATTAAATGTATTCTTAGAACTATATAAAAAAGGACTGTTGCTTTTTTGAGCTTCTATAACATTAGCACTCCAAACATCATTTGGCATTAATGCTAAAGTAAATAAAGAAAGCCCTCCTTTTTTTAACAAATCTCTTCTACTAAATTGCTTTGATTTCATAGTTTTATTTTATAAAAAGTTGAGATCAGAAGTTAATAAACTTGAATAAAACGAAAGGAGTGAAAAATATAAAAAGCACTCCCCCTTTTTTTTTATTACGAAAAAATTGAGGCGATTTTTTATGGGGTTGATAAAAAAGAAGGTTTTGAAGTAGAAATAAGTTTTTGTATTATGCTAAAAAATAAAAACCCTCACGATAATTCGAAAGGGTTTAAATATTATTAAATTTTTATTCTTCATCAAAAAAGTACTCATTAATATCAATAACATCCCCTCTTCCCATTTGAACTAAATCTTTGGTTTATTTTAAAAACACTCCTAAAGATCTTTCGTTATATACTAATTTCATTTCAGAAGAATAATCGGTTACTACATACATATCTTAATCCCGAAAAATTAAGAGCAGGTATTCTTTATATGCCGCAGCAAATTTTGATTATTGATTTTTAAAGAGCGCTTTGGCATCAATTAAACTAAATTTATCTGCATCATAAAATGCTAAATAATCAACACTAAATCGTTTTGACCGGCCTGCTAAGGTTAACGTATATTGTTCTCCTTTTTTTAGTCCATAAATTAAATTAAAAAACATATGTGTCCCTTTTTCTGCCCGTTGTCCCCAATGCCATTCTAATTCTGGGGTATTTGTACTCCCTTCTTGAAAATATTTAATATAATCTACTAGCTCCGCTTTAGATAAATTTGTTTCTGATGTAAAATCACCTTTCATTTTAACAAAACCATCATTACACCAATCACCTTGTACGCCTTCCAATCGCTTACTGCTCATCATTAATAGCCTAAAACTTCCATCTTTAGGCGCTATAAAAGTGTATTCTAAAGGTGAATTTGGTTCTCCAATATTCGCCATATTCCCTGAAAACTCAATATGTGCAAAACCAGAAGCTTTTTCAGTGTAAAGAGCATCTCCCTTTTTTAAAAGGTTCCATTCTTGTAAATTAGAAGTCGTGTTTTCTGCTTCTATAAAAATATAATCGCTAGAGGTTAATTTAACTTCTGGAGTTGGACTAGTTATTTCAATAGGTTTGTTTTCAAAAAGAGCTTTCACTTCTTTCCAACCTGCTTTTTCATTTCCATTGTTTGGACCTCCAGTAATTAACCAATACGTTATACCGGTATCCGAAATATCAAAATGTTTTTCTGTATTAGAATCCCAAGTCTCTAACTCATCTACTTGGTACGTATCATCCATATTGTATAACCATTGCCAATTTTTATTTGAGCTATTTTTTAACCATTTCCAGTTGTTTATATGTGATTGAAAATCATCTTCACCATTTGCATTGTTTTGGTCAATAATATCATAATAAGTCACCGTCGGAAAATCCTTTTTCATATCTGCCCAGGTTTTTTCATTTACTCCATGGGTATGATCTTCATTCCATGTACTATGAGATATGGCATAAATAAATTGGCGTTTATTTTCTGGAGTAGCTTCTATTAAACTGTAAGGCATTTGCATTGGACCAGCACATATAAACCAAAGTGGATTGTTTTTACTGCTTTTTTTAGCTTCTTTAACAAAATTGGCTATTGCAGCTTCCTTTTCAGTTTGGTCATTAAATACTTTAGAGACATCGAGTCCAAATCGTTTAGCACCACCTTTGGCAGCCTCATTCATCATTTTCTCCCAACTTTCTCTAGAATCGCCTAAATGATTATTATAATCATAATGTACAAAGCGTTTTTCTAAATCTGCATAATGTAAAAGTGCTAGTGAAAAAGCGGTTGCTCCCCAATCGTCTGAATCATGTAAATTTCCATCAGAACTAAAAGCGATACGTCCATCAGGCATATTAATTTTTGATTTTTGAGCAAAACTTAATAGTGTAGAAATTAAGCATAACACTATTAAGGCGTGCTTTAAGAAATTGTTATTGTTCATTTTTATGTTTTTGTTATTAAATTTATAAAAACCTGTACTTTAAATAAGACTTATCTGGTTTCTTTTCTGCCCAGCCATTCTTTTCGGCGAACATACTCATCTCTTCTTTGGGCTCTTGTACCACACCTAAACTTTTGCCGTTTGAAATTTGAACTAACGCCACTTTAATTGACGAACTCCCTATGTCTAATCCTAAATAATACAATCGATCGCGTTTTAAAAAACTGGATTATTCCAGTTTATATTTTTTAATATAATATCTGTTTTTTTTTGGGAATCTTAGCTTAATTTTATTATCTTAAAATATCTGTACAACTGTATTAATAATTAGATAACTTTAATTGCTATCAAGACTGGGATAAAATTACATTTAAAGCAAAAACAGACTTGTAACAAAACAAACATTTTATATCACAAATGGTGCGAAAAAAAATGTTTTTACACCATTATCATCTTATAATTTTATTTTTGGTTTTAAACTTAATCTTACATCAAACAATTAATAAATTATAGCTATTTTTCTTCAACAAAACTTTAACGGTCAAACTTAAATTTATTAAGTTTAATGCACTTTTCTATAATTTATGGAAAGTTCTACAGTTGCGGATAAAGAATTTAAATTCTTCATCAAATTGGGGATAAATAATAATTATTTGTCGAATTTTAAGGTGTCCTAAAAAAGAGAAGCCTACAAGATCACTCCAAAAAAGGAGCAAAAAAATGCAATTAAATTGTACAACCAAATAAGATTACATTTACCTTTAGACTATAAAACACCAAATATGGTATATCAATTATCAGCGTAAAACTAATTTTAACCGCTAGCCATATTTCAGGACAAAACAGTTAAAAAAAACGAATTTGATATAATTTATAAAAAAACTCAAAAGTTTACAATTTTATTTGTGTCTAACCAATATAAATGATGTAACAATAAATGACAGATGAAGAATTAATTTCAGGAATAATAGACGGAAATCAACTGTATTTCAAAATAATAGTTGACAAGTACCAATCTCTTGTTTTAAATACTTGCTTTCATTTTACACATAACAAAAATGATGCGGAAGATATTACGCAAGAAGTATTTATTAAAGTATTTGAATCTATAAAAAAATTCAACTATCAATCAAAATTATCAACTTGGTTGTACAGAATAGCCGTTAACAAATCACTCAATTTTATTAGAGACAATAAAAAAAGAAATATTTTTAAAAGTATTGAAAACTTATTTAATAAAAACACTAAATACGAGCAACAAATAGAAGGGCCAACTTCAATAATAGAAGAAGAATCTAACCCTATTAAAATACAAAGGCTAAACATATTAAGAAATTCAATACAATTACTTCCCGAAAATCAAAAAACTGCTTTTATTCTTCATAAATATGAAGAGGTTCCTTATCAAGAAATAGCCGTAATTATGAATGTTTCATTAGCTTCAGTAGAAGGACTTATTCATAGAGCTAAAATAAATGTTCAAAAAAATATTTTAAATAAAATAAAATAAAGCAAAAGTTTATTCCATAAACAGTGTCTAATAAGTAAAAGCAACACAATGAAAACTCAATTATCAAATAATACATTATTGAAATTCTTTAACAAAGAACTTTCCGTTAAAGAAATGACTCGTGTAGGTAGTATTATAAATAATTCAGATAATTATAAGAGCATAGTAAATGAGTTAAAAGTGACATATAGTTTAACCAATGGGAAGGAAAAACTAGAAGATAATCCATATTTATATATGGAAATCATGAATGAAATCACTGAAAATAAAAGCAAAAAAAGTATTTATAACTCATACTTTGTAAAAAGACTTTTTCAACCAATTATAGCAATATCTTTAGTTATACTAACGCTATATACGGGTTATAGTATTGTTAATATAAACAACGAAACAAATAATGAATTTTCTGCTTTTAGTAACAAATCAGAAATTTATTTCAATGATTTACAACTTGAAAAAATTGAAACCATTTTATTAAAAAAAGAATAAAAATAAATGGAAAAAAACACAAAAATATTAACAGGAATAATAGTTCTTTTAATACTGCTTAACCTTTCTATAGTCGCAACTTTATTTTATAATAAAAATGAAGTTACAAATTATGGGGTACAAGATAACAAGGAACTAGTAATACCTACCAATCACTTAGGTCGTTATTTTAGAGAAGCATTAAATCTCTCAAATAAACAACATAGAGCATTTCAGAAAATTAGGCATCAGTATCACGAAAATTCTGATATCATTATTGAAAAAATGGATAAGAATAGAAATGATTTATTAACAGAGTTAGGTAAAGAAAAATCAGATACTATAACTCTTAATAAATTATCAAAAGATTTAGGTTCTCTGCATACTGAATTAAAAAATTTAACCATCCAATATTACCTTAATATGAAAGAAGGTTGTAATGAAAAGCAAAAGGTGAAATTATTTCAAACGTTTAAAGCAATGGTTAATTCAAACGATATTATTTCAATGCCAGAAGAAAAAAATTAAAAAAACAATTAGAAAAAAATCATTTAAATAGATAATAAAATGAAAACAACAAAAATTATCACATTAGCATCCTTGGTAACAATATTGTTATTTAGTATCAATTCTTATTCACAAGGTGGTAGAATGGCTAAAGGAATGCAAAACCGAGCTTCTTTTGAAACTTTTGACCTTGATGAAGACGGACAAATTACAGCTTCAGAATTTGAAAAAATAAGAGCACAAAGACAAACTGAAAACGCTAAAAATGGTGGTATGATGAGAAACAAATCTACTTCACCATCTTTTGAGACTATTGATTTAAATAGTGACGGTAAACTATCTAAAGATGAATTTGCAAAAAACCAAGCAAATATGATTAATAACAGATCAAATACAAAAAACGGACAAGGAATGACTGGTAGAATGCAAAACCGAGCTTCTTTTGAAACTTTTGATCTTGATAAAGACGGACAAATTACAGCTTCAGAATTTGAAAAAAGAAGAGCACAAAGACAAACTGAAAACGCTAAAAATGGTGGTATGATGAGAAACAAAGCTAGTGCTCCATCGTTTGAAAGTATTGATTTAAATAGTGACGGAAAACTATCTAAAGATGAATTTGCAAAAAACCAAGCAAATATGATTAATAACAGATCAAATACACAAAATGGACAAGGTATGACTGGTAGAATGCAAAACCGAGCTTCTTTTGAAACTTTTGATCTTGATGAAGATGGACAAATTACAGCTTCAGAATTTGAAAAAGTAAGAGCACAAAGACAAACTGAAAATGCTAAAAAAGGTGGTATGATGAGAAACAAAGCTAGTGCTCCATCGTTTGAAAGTATTGATTTGGATAAGGATGGTGTAATTTCACCTTCAGAATTTGCAAAAAATCAAGCAAATAAATTTAAAAATAAATAATTAAAATATCAGGTGTTTTTACTAGCACCTGATATCTTTTCACAAAAAAAAAGAAGATGATAGATTTAATAAAAATAGTATCAATTGCTATAATAGTAAGTATCTTTTTTACTTCGTGTAATAATAGCCAAACAAAAAAAACACAAAATATTGCAATATCCCAACAAGACCTTAAAAACACAAAAGGTTATAAACTTATGGAGAACAAGTGTTACATCTGTCATTTGGAAGTACCCGACCCTGCCAAAATGAACCAAATGATTGCACCTCCAATGTTGCGTATTAAAGAACATTATTCACCAAATTATCAAAATAAAGAAGACTTTATAAAAGCAATTACCAATATTGTAAATAACCCATCTGAAGAAAATACTTTAATGCCTGGGGCTATTAAAAAATTCAACTTAATGCCTAAATTAATTTATAATGAGGATGAGTTAAAATTAATTGCTGAAACAATTTATAAATACGATTTTGGTAATGCTCCAAAAATGAGAATGCAAATGATGGGAGGATTACAATTAAATAATGGAAATAGATGGAAATTAAAATCTGAAACTATTAAAATATTAGATAGCATCACAAACAGTTTACACAGCTTTAAATCTAATGATATTAAGGATTACAACCAATTTGGAAAAGATTTATTTGAACAAGCTAAGTTTATAATGTTAGATAAATCTTATACAGGTGACAAATTTGAACAAATACATAATTTTTTCAATGGTGTAGAAAGTGATATGCATTCATTAATTGAAGAAAAATCAATTAAAAATGCTCAAGCTTTAATTGAAAATATGAAAACAAAATTTAATAATGTTTACAATTACTTTGAAGTCGAATAACCTACTACCAACAAGCTTGTTTTGTACTCGAAAAATGGTAAATTGTTGATGAATTAAAACAAAAATAGTTTGAATGTATAAATAAAGTCAACCTATTTCAATATAATACACTTTTGTTCTTTCTGACTTTTATTTAATTTAATAGAAATCAAATCTAAGATGTATAAAATTTATTGCAAGGTAAAGACTCGTTTTTTATAAATAGTTTTCCTTATGGTTATCGTTTTTTTTGCTATATTGGTTCTTTCAAAACACAGTAAACATTACACAAGTTCCTTTCTCTGCTAAGAGCAATTCAATAAAAAACAGGATTTTAACATGAATAAAAACAATACATTTCAAAAGATTATTAAAGATCGAAACTTTATTATTTATTGTTATGTTGAAATGCTTTCACGAATTAATGAGAATGAAGTAGTTGAACTTATAAAAAACAATAGTTTTTCAGAAATAGACAATGGAAAACTCTCAAGCGATAAGATTATTCAATCCTTGAGTATTTATTTTCAGTTAATGACTATGGTTGAGGAAAATGCGGCTACGCAATACCGCAGAAAAATGGAAAATCAAGAAGAAATTTATTCTATTAGAGGTAGTTGGGCAGAAGCTTTTAAACTTTGGAAAGACCAAGGAATTACAGAAAAAGAAATGCTACAATCAATTTCAGATACCCACGTCATTCCTGTTCTAACTGCCCACCCAACCGAGGCGAAACGTGTTACCGTAATTGAAATTCATAGAGAATTATATTTACTTTTAGTAAAAAGAGAGAATACTTCGTTAAGTAAACTTGAACAAAATAGTATAGAAGAAAACATCATAAACCTTTTAGAGAGATGGTGGAGAACAGGTGAAATATATCTTGAAAAACCACATATTGAAGATGAACGAGCTAATATTATATATTATTTTACCCGAATTTTCCCTGCTGTACTAGAAAGAAGCGATGAACAAATGAAAGGATCTTGGATTGAAGTAGGGCTAAACCCAGATAAAATAAAAAATCCTGATGTTTTCCCTAAAATTAATTTTGGAAATTGGGTAGGTGGAGATAGAGACGGACACCCATTTGTAACTCCAAGTATCACAAAAGAAACTTTAGAATTGTTGCGAAAAAATGCGCTTTCACTTATTAAGAAGCAATTGATTAACGCTGCAATAAAATTTTCGGTATCCGCCATCACGAATCCTGTTCCGTACAAGCTGTCAGAAATTATTAAAAACAAATCTAAAGCATTAGGGCTACAAGGAGAAAAAGTACTTAAAAGAAACCCTTATGAACCTTGTAGACAATATATTAATTTACTAATTGTTAAATTAGAAAACACAATTTCTAACAATTTTGCAGATTCTAATTCGTATTACAAATCCAGTAAAGACCTTAAAGAAGATCTTAAATTTTTCAGGGATATTCTTATTGGAAATGGGATGAAAGGTTTGGCAGAAGATTTACTATTCTCTTTGGAGAGAGCAGTAAGTTGTTTTGGCTTTCATTTGGCTTGGTTAGATATAAGACAAAACAGTACATTTCACGACAAAGCTATTTCGCAAATTTTAAAAGCCACAGGTGAAAAAGATTTTGATTTTGAACATTGGAATGAAGAAAAACGAGTAACCTACTTGAACAAACTTTTAGAGAACCACTCTACTATTACCGATATAACAGTTCATTATGGTATAGAAGCGGATAATGTTTTGGATTGTTACCGCGTTATTCGTAATCATATCAATCAATACGGTTCAGAAGGTATCGGTTCATTTATTATCAGTATGACCCGAAAACTTAGTGATTTACTAGCTGTTTACTTCTTGATGAAAGAAACACAGCTGTTAAACACATCTATCAAAGTTGTTCCTCTTTTTGAAACTATTGAGGACTTACATAATGGCCCTGTCATTTTAGACAAGTTTTTACAACATCCCACAACCCTACTTAGAGCTTCAAAAATAGCTCATCAGCAAGAAGTTATGCTCGGCTATAGTGATAGCAATAAAGACGGCGGAACTATTGCGAGTAAGTGGAATTTGTATAAAGCGGAACAAAAACTCTCTGAAATTGCGGTGAAAAACAATTTCAGTATATATTTCTTTCATGGCGCAGGTGGAACGATTAGCAGAGGCGGCGGAAAATATCATCGCTTTTTAGAAAGCATGCCTACAAATACGGTAAACGGAACTATAAAAATCACTGTTCAAGGAGAAACGATTGCCCAGTTATTCGGGAATCCCCTTACAGCGACCTACAACCTCAATGCTTTGGCTTCTGGAGTAGCAAAACAAACTATTTTAGACAAACAAAATATAGACTCTAATAAATTTCCAATTGAAATAATGGACTACTTGTCTAAAAAATCATTTGAGCATTACCGAGATTTAATAGAAACCCCGGGTTTTATCAACTTCTATGGTAAAGCAACTTGTATTGATGTTTTGGAAAAAAGTAAAATAGGCTCAAGACCAGCCAGACGAACAGGAACAAGATCCCTTGATGATCTTAGAGCTATCCCTTGGGTGTTTAGCTGGAATCTTTCTCGAATTACCATAACAGGATGGTATGGACTTGGAAACGCCTTAAAATCTTTAAAAACAGAAAAACCTGAGGCATTTGAAAACTTAAAAACAAGTATAAACAATTGGCCATTCCTTAAGTTTTTAGTGATACAAACCGAAACCAATCTAATACTTTCTAATAAAGAAATGATGGATTTGTATGCTGATTTAGATGAAATTACTGATGAACGAGAAGTATTCATGTCCAAAATCTTAACGGATTATGATAATTGTTTCAGTTTAATAGAAGACCTTTTTGAAGAGCCAGCAACTATTCGAAGAAAAGGTCAATACGATAACATTCTATGGCGAGATGAAAAACTAAAAGTCTTACATCATTTACACATTGATTACATAAAACAATGGCGAGCAATAGAAGGTGAAAGTAGTACCGAAAAAGAGCAGATCCTCACCAAATTATTAAGCATTATAAATTCTTTATCTAGTGGATTGAAAAATACAGGGTAGAATTTTTTACAGTGAATAAAATAATTGATACATAGTAAAAAATTCATTCATATAAGAGCAAAAGCACTTCTTAACAACTAAACTAGTATATTAATAATTTTTATTCCGAAATTCGTTTCATAAAAAAAGCTTGAAGATTAATAAAAATCTTCAAGCTTTTAATGTTAGTAATTTCTTTACTTCTGAAAAGTGATTGTTTTAAATCACAGTCCTAAATAGACTCTTTTTTAGAATAAGTAAATAAACATCTCTTAATTCACTCTTTCTACATCAACATAAAACGCATTACAAGGCGTTCCATCTTCCATATCAAAATAGGCTACTAATTCAGTTTCACCTTCGGCAACTTCCATTTCAAGTACGGCCGCTTCAAGATTATTATCGACATCAACATCTACTATATTATCACCAACTTTCACATAAGCTTTAGAAAATTTCATAGATTTTCCATCAACAATAGCTTCAGTATGTGAGGTTGCTGGTTTTCCATCCTTTATTTCTGCACCTAAGACTAATCCACTTTCTGATGGCCATCTTCTTAAATGAAACTTATATTTCCCTGCTTTAACAAAGTTTACAGTAAATGGAGCTGGTTTCATTGGTTTTCCAGCACGAATCATTTGTTGATTCCATGGTGGATAATAATCGATGGTTCTCGCATCATGACAAGTAAGTACATCCATATCGCTTACACCTAAATCTATTACAGAAAATTTAGTTTCTTTAATCACATCGGCCCACCAACTTTCGTAGAACGCATTCATTTCGGCTACTTTTTCTGGGTGCGCATCCGCAACATTATTTTTTTGACCTGGATCTTCATTAATATTATAGAGTTCTTTCCCTTTTATTAAGCGCCAATTATCATCCATTACACAACTATTTTTCCCTTTTACTGGCCAAGGAACACGTTGAGTATCTGTAACTAAATAACGTTTTGGAGCATCTTCTTTCCCTAAAAGATACGCACTTAAATCTGTGCCATCCATAGTTTTAGCAGGTTCAAATTTTTGTCCGGTAAGTGCTGTTAACGTTGGTAACATATCTACATGTGCCGCCAAACTGTTTAAGGATTTCCCTCCTGTTAAACCGCCATCTGGCCATCTAACAATGAAAGGTACACGGTGTCCACCTTCGTACTCACTACCCTTTACACCACGCATACCTGCATTATAACCTAATAGTTTATTTGTTTCTTCATCTATACTATAACCTCTAGCCGTTCCATTATCTGTAGTGAAGACAATAATGGTATTATCCGCTATACCAAGACTTTCTAATTTATTCAATAATTTAGAGAAGTTATCATCTATATTAGAAATCATGCCATAAAAACGCTTTTGCTTTTCGCTAATTGCTGTTTCATCTTTATACATATTATAATATTCTTCTGGAACATTATATGGTCCGTGTGGTGCATTCAAACTTAAATAACAAAAAAATGGCTCGTCCTTTTTGGCTTCAATAAAACTCATAGCTTCATCAAACCAAACATCTGTACAATAGCCTTCTTTTTTTTCAGGAATGCCGTTTCTATAATACGAATCATCAAAATAATCATTATCCCAATAATCTGGCGTCTGCCCTATACCACCACCACCATGGTAAAAGGCTTCATCAAAACCTCTTTCATATGGATGAAAAGGGTGATTATCTCCTAAATGCCACTTACCAAACATTCCTGTTTTGTAACCGTTATCATGAAATACGTTCCCCATAGTGACTTCTTCGCGATTCAATATAGATGCGCCCATAATAGTATGCCAAACCCCATTTCTATTACAATTTCTACCTGTAAGAAGGCCTGCTCTCGTTGGCGCACAAGTAGTTCCCACATGGTAATTTGTTAAACTTACAGCTTCGGTTGCAAATTTATCAATGGTTGGTGTTTTAATAATTGGATTTCCCGTATGTCCTAAATCTCCGTACCCTTGGTCGTCGGTGATTACAAATACAATGTTGGGTTTACTACTTTTAACTTCTGTTTTCTCCTCTTTTTCTTTACAGGAAAAAAGGATAAATGGCATAATCAAAAACAAGATATAAGATAGCCTTTTATAGCTCTTAATTTTATCTGTTTTTTGAAATTCATAAAAATGTGTTTGCTTCATAATAGGTATTTATTTAATAAGGTTTGTTCTCTGTTTTTATCTTAAAATTTTAAGTTGAATTATTTAATCACAATTAGAATCCATAGTAACATCATTATACAATTATATTCTCCTATATCATACTAACTCCGGTATGACAACAAAAAACCAATTCAACTATTTATCGCTCATCCATTTTAATTGAGGCCAACTTTTTGCGCCTTCATTTTCTTTTACTACCTCTTTTATAATTCTCTCATTCAAAATAATTTGTGCTAATTATCTTTTATATTGTTCAATTAATTTAGTCTCTTTACTTTCTAAATTATTTATCTCCCCAATATCGGTTTTTAAGTTGTATAATTGAAATTTAGGTAAGGTTTTAACAGCTAGTATATTTACTTTTTATTTGTCATACCCATTTTTGATACATCAAGCTGTGGAATACTTATCTTAATAGCAGAGCTAACATCTTTAAAAGAAAAATTACCAACTGCAAGATCTACAAACATAGGATTAGCGAAAAGGCTTACCTCCTCTTTCCCTAAAACACGCACCTTAGCAAAGTATTCATCCATCCTGGAATTACGACATTAGACTAGACGCAAAGTTGAGAGAATTTGTTTGTTAGTTATTAATTTAGCAATTATTAGAAATAAACCGAAACATTGCACATTAGAATTTAAGTAAAAAGCTGTAGAATTAAGTTATGCTAAGCAAGTCTGTGAAGACTTAGATATCTTTCCATCTGTGCTTTATCACTGGCGAAAAGAATCACAAGATTATGGTAATAATAGTTTTCCATATCGAGAAAAGGCAGGTTTTCCAGCAATTTTAACTTCTTTCGTAGCTACAACTTCATTATTTTTATAGGATATTGCTTTTAAGGTTCCTAGTTTATAAATTACATACCAATACTTGGTACTCTACATCGTTTATGTTATTGGTTGTCACTCCAAGAGATTTTCCATCTTGAAATAATTCTACACGATTTCCATTGGTGTACGTATAAACGGTTACTTTTTTTTCTTCTTGACCTTCTAAACTCCAATGAGGAAAAATATGTGCCATCGGTTTTTCTGTCCATTGAGATTAATAGAAACAATAGCCATTTTTTGGAAAACCACATAAATCAATTGGAGCAAAAAATGATGAACGTGCTAGCCATCCATAAGGAATTACTTCTTCAAAATAATCGCTTCCAATGCAAATAAACTGTCCTAAAACAGAACTAATTACTCCTCTCAAGCTTGTATAAAACTATTGTTTTGTTTGCGTCATATTATCAACAACGACAATAATATAATTGGCTATTGTTGTTTTTTCTTCGTCTGTCATTACATCCCATTCCGATTGTGTAACTGTGCTGATAGATTTTAATGTTAAACCAGGTTTTATTTTATTAACCCACCAAATAATACCTTGACCATAATTTGAATGGTAAGATCCTTGGAAGTGAAGTAACAAATTTCCTTTAGTAAAGTTTTTAAGAGAAAAATGCGCCATAGTTGCATCTTTAGCAGCCTGAGCCGTTTGAATATTTAACATATTTGGCGGTATATGCCCTCCCATATTATCTGCCATTTCTGCATAAGCTTTTACGGTAGGGTCAAAATATTTTTCTAGATCTGGACCTATTAAAGCTAATGCCTCTGGACTCAATTCTTTTAATGCACTTATTCCTTTTTTATTCAACACAGATGCATAACGCCTTGGAATGTTGGTAGCAATAAAACGTAAGTTGTTATTTTTTGCAAAATCGACCAAAGGTTTGTAATCAGTTTTATAATTACCCCACATTTGAGTCATTTCTAGTATCATTTTATTTTCCGGATACAGCCCTTGTAAATATTCATTTAAAACCAACTGATTACCACTCTCTAACATTTCCGCACCAAAAAACAATGAATCTTTTTTGATATCAAACAAACTCTTGCTTACTTCTAGTTGTAACCAATGCGAAATAGGATTTGTATGGTATTCACCAAAAAACACCATATCGCTATTAGCAAGATCGACTATCATATCTCCATAATCAGCATGTTTTCCACTATTATTAAATAACTGATAAGCCGGCTTATTTTGTGCCTTTATATTACTGGTTAAGACTAATAATAAGATGAAAATTATTTTAAAATGTTTCATATTTTGCTTCTTGTTTTGTTTTAAGTTTAAGACTATAATTTAATTGATCATTTGCCCGTTTTCATCAAAATAAATAACATCACCAAATTTTTCTAGCGCCCCTTTTAATTCTGATATTTTACCTTTTATTACTATTACACATTTAAAAGGATCTATATATTTTTGAGACATAGCCATAATATCGTCGGTATTTATACTATAAAACTTCTCGACTTTAGTTTGCAAGTAATTATCGGGTAAATTGTATAAATCTTTTTGCATGGCAAATGTAATGTATGGAATAGGAGCAATAGGGTTTAAAGACCGTGTGTACTCACCTATTAAACTGTTTTTAGCTATTTTTAAATCTGAAGCACTCACCTTGCCGTTGCGTAACCTCAGCATTTCTAAAATAATATTTTCTATTGCATAAGCGGTTTGGTTGTTTCTAACACTAGTGTAAACAGAGCCTTGTCCGCCGTTGGCAGAACTACCTACCGAAGACCTAATAAAGTAACAAAGACCCTTTTCTTCTCGTAAATTTTTATATAAATATGATAATTGACTTTCCCCAAAAATTTCATTCAAAACCTGTAGTTTTATATCGTCATCAAAATAGGTGTATGCGTCTTCTAAATTCCATCTAAAAGAAATCTCAGATTGCACCGCATTTGGAACATCTTTTACTATTACTTTTCGACGTTTAATAGTTGTTGTTTTTTTAGTAATAGGTTTTTCTCTTCTATAAAAAACTCCAGATTTCCATGCCCCGAAATAGCGATTCATTAGTGTAGTACATTCTTTTTCGGTAAAATCACCAATAATAACAACTAATGCATTATTTGATACTATTCTGTCCCTTTTATAGTTTTCAACATCGCTAATTGCTAAACCGTTGTATTCTGGTTTTACAGTAGGTGTTGTTTTAGCACTTTGCTTTATAGCTCCAAAAAGTAAAGAATCTATAACCGCCTCAATAGAAAACGTTTTTAAAACATTTTCATTCTGAGATTTATGCTTTCGCTTTGTTAACTCTGCTTCTTTTTTTTCTTTAATTATCTCGGCAGTAATTACAGGGTTTAACAAAGCATCAACATACATATCTAGTAATTGTTCCACATCCTTTTTCATCCCTTTAATTGTGCCTCCATACATATTTGTATTCAGCATTGCTCCTTGGCTACGGATAATAGAATCTATTTCTCCCTTTGGATACTTTTTAGATAATTTACTAGAGTAAGCTGCGTTTAAAACATTTTTTTCCGCCAATTTGGTTTCTTCATTATAACCTGGCAATTCTATATTTACGGAAATTGTAAATTTTGGATAATTTTTTACTGGCGCTAAATAAACACGAAGGCCATTATTAAGTTTAATTGGAATTAATTTCCCCACATTTAAACTTTCGGGTTCATCTGCTTTAGGAGGGAAAGAACGGTCTACTTGAGCCATACTTACAACATGACTACAAAGGATAAAAATAAATATATAAAAAGTTTTCATTTTGATTAACTATTCTGGGTGATAAACAATAACAACACGATTAGATTTATCTAAATATTTTTTAGCAACCCGCTGAATATCATAGACAGTTATTTTATTTAAATGGTTTATAAGATTTCTAATATCGGATGTGTTTTTATGTAAATGATAATAGTTAGTTACTTTGTCTGCAAAGGTTTCTGCATGATAAAAATAATCTACAAAAGCCGATTCAAATTGCCTTTTCACTTGTTTTAATACAGCCGGATCTACCGTTGTGTTTTTCAATAAATTTAATTGAGCTTCAACTTTATCGAGCAAGTATTGCTCACTATTTGCATTTTTAACACTAGCGTTAACACGAAATGTACTTGTTTTTTCCCAAAAATCTGCAGATGCATTTATTCTTTTTATAATTGTATCTTCTTGTACTTTTAATTTATCTTCAAAATAAGAGTAATTAGAATTACCAGACAAAAGCGCTGTAAAAACCTGTACTACAAGAGCATCTGGATCGCTTTGAGGCATTAAAGGATACCCTATTAAAATAGACTCATCTGTTAAACCTTTAACATATATTTCCGTACGTTTTTCTAATCCTGATAGCCTATCAAATTTATGAGGTCTCTTTATTTTTTTACCTTTCGGAATATCTTTAAAATAAAGATTAACCCATTTTTTAGTCTCTTCAATATCAATATTACCCGAAACCACTAAACATGCATTATTAGGAATATAATAAGTTTTAAAAAACGCATCAAAATCTGCCTTAGAAGCTGTGTTTAAATCCTCCATTGAGCCAATCATGTTATGCCCATAGGTGTTGTAAGAATAGAGTTTTGACATCATATCAAAATAAGAATTTCCAAGTGGCTTATTATCATAACGCATACGCCTTTCTTCTTTTACAATCTCTCGTTCTCGGTTAATTCCCTCTTGCGTAATTACGGGATGTAACATTCTTTCAGATTCTACCCAAAGCCCTAGTTTAAACTCGTGCGCTGGTAATAATTGATAGTAATATGTTACATCGTAATTGGTATATGCATTACAGTATCCGCCAGCATTTAAAATGATGTTCTCTAATTTTCCTTGAGGTATGTTTTTTGTTCCATGAAATAAAAGATGTTCATAAAAGTGAGCATAACCCGTATGTTTTACAGATTCATTTTTAGAACCTACATGATATTTAGTACCAACAATTACATTAGGTTCATTTACATCTTTATGAAGAATAATATGTAAACCGTTAGCCAAATCGTATTCTTCAAAATGAATATTATTCATCTTTTGGCTCCATGTAAATGGTGAGACAAGAAAAATAATTAAAATAATTAACGCCTTCATTTTTTAGTTTTAGAAAATATTAAATAAACAGAATTATGATAATAGAAGGATTAAAAATATAATTTTAGCCCTGCCACTAAACTTAAATAATCTTCGTTTTTAGAAAAATAACTTACCTCACTACTTGATAAACTGGTTGCTTTTAAATAATCTCCAGTTATAGAAAATTCTAATTTATTATTGTGTTTAAGAGCAAAATCTACTCCTATTTTGGTATTAACATTAAACGTATCAATATCTGTATAATTAGCGACCTTATTACCTATCCAGTCTACAAAAATATTATTTGCAGCAAAGGGATCGTGTTCCATATCTAATACCAAATGATATAAAACCCCCAGATCTGTAAAAAACGCTGCTTTTTGAGAAAGTTTTTTATTTATCCCTAAAGATATCTCTGGCTCCAAATACTGATAATCAAACTGGTAAGCATAATTCAAATCCAATTGCTTTTTATTATAATAATTTACGCCTATACATAACTTATTTAAAAACTGATTATAAAATAAAATATTCCCTTCAGTTTTAACACGATAACTTGTGCTCGTAAAATTTTGATTATAGTAAGCTCCATTTTCATCCCATACTTTTGCTTTTCCTTTTAAGTACTCTGCATTTAAACTCAATGCCACAAGCTTATTTGTTTTATAACTATTGTAGTAAATATTTAACCGTTCTCTAAAAAAATTATATTTAGTTAACTCATCATTTTCTTCTACTCTAACAATATTTTTATCTATCCAACGCTCTAGACCGTAACCAGTAGAACTTTCTATTGACAAATCTGAATTATTATGTTTAAAAAGCCATTGTAATTGTAAGTTTGGGATACTTCGTTTACTTTCGAAACCATTATCAATATTTTTAATGTAAGACCCTAACCCCGTATTTAAATAGTAATTAGCAGTAGCTTCTGTATTGTTTTCAGGAAATTTATTACCAAGTTCAGAATCTGTTTTAAAAAACTCATTGCTTAAAGCTAAACTCAACATGTGCTTTTGGTTTAGTTTATAGCTTAACGCTACCTTAGCTAAAATTTTTAATGCCGTTAGCTCGTTTCTAGTATCTGTTTTTCTAAAATAAAAGTTGGTATCATAATTTAAATACCCACCTAAAGTTAGTTTAGAGTTAATGCTATTAGCTCCACTAACTTGAAAATTATAGTTTTGATGGTTCCATAACCCTGTGGTTTCTTGAAAAAAGTAATAAGGAGATCCATACTCCTTTATTCCATAAGTTAGATTATTTTCCACCTCTTCTTTTCGAGAGTTTAGGTACTCCAAGCCACCATATAGAATCCAATTAGTGTTTTCTAAAGGAGCTAAAGATGCTGTTTCCACATACAAACCGTTTTGTTTTTTATATTCTTGTGGATGCCTTAATGCGCCTTCTGAATACAAATATTTTCCTTCTCCATAAGAAAACTTACCAAGGTTTGCTTGATTCAATAATGAAGGTATTTGAAAATATCGATTTTCAAACAATTTAAATTGAAAATCCCTCTCAGCAGCAGATAAATTGCTTACGTTCTCTATTGTTTGTGAAAAAGCACTTAACACACAAAAAAACAAAGAGAATGCAAAACACATTCTCTCTATTTTTAAATGGTTTGTTTTTTTAGTTGTTGTAACCATATTTATCTGGAAAATCTATTGCTTCAAAATCTACCGTTGAATTATTTGTGTCTAACAAAATAGTTCTACCAAAACGTGCACTAGCTACTTCGTCAATTTTTCTTCTAGAACTTAACCCTGTATAAGAAATTGCTCCATCTGCATTTACATAAGTAAAACCACCATCAACAGAAGCTGGTATACGCTTATAGTCTGCCGCACCAGAATTATCTAAAATATCAACACCATCAACAACCTGATCAATAGAAATTTTCATTAATTTAAAAGTAGATGTCGATCCTGGCTCTGTATAATCTACAATATCCGAATCGCTAAAAACAGCTTCATTACTAACTAAAACTACACTAGCTGAAGCAGTACCTAATCTAAAAAAATTAGTTTCATCAAACATGTAAATATTAGTCATATTTGCAACTGCTGGGTTATCGAATTCAAAAAAAGAATTCCCACTACGCCCTTGAGCCTCTAACCAATCTATTGAATAATGTTCTAGCGTAGCGTCTGTATTATCTAACTCTCCATCTGGATTTGCACTTCCTTCTTTATAATCAACAGCATTTAATGCTATTACAATACTTTTACCTGGCTCTACCGGATAATCGGTTCCTACTCCTGGTATTTGGCTCATTACATCTGTGTAAACATAAGTGTCATCTGTTAAAACTGTAGATAATGCGGTATCTCCAGAAACACCTGTATCTCCAAATAAATTTGCGATATACATGCCATCTGCATATAAAGTCTCAGATGAATTATTAAAAATTTCAACAAAAGCATCTTTAAATAAAGAGATGTACCCTGAGCCCGCAGAATACACTTCTTTAATAACTAAACCTCCATCTTGATTAACTGCATTAACCTCAACAATTGCGGTTGTTGTTACTTGTTTCATAACAGTAATATTATTTGCTGTACCACTTAAAGTATAGTCATCTGTGGATTTTGAAGCTATTACAGTGTATGTACCTACTGAAATGTTTGAAAACGTTACCAAACCGTCCGCACTAGTTGTTAAACTTAAAATAGAATTATCTACAGTATGGGTTGCTGTAATTTCTATACCATCTAAAGAAATATCACTAAGACCACTAGCCAATTCTATTTGAACTTGTAAATCTCCTAAATTTGCCACTGCATCATCATCACTACATGCCGTTGATATCCCAATTAACAAAAAAGCTGCTATTAGTTTTGTTAAACCTAATCTTTTTAAAATTGTTTTTTTCATGTTCTTAATTTATTGATTTATATAATTGTTAATTTATTTAATTAATAAGGTGAGATTAAAACCTACTGAAAGCTTACTGTTAAGTCTTCTATTACTTCCTAAAAACTCGTAAGTTGGATTATACCACGGCGCATTATTTGCGTAGAAACTAAACGAATGCCCTTGTTTAGATTCTTTACGTATTTGTAAATTAAAATTGCTATAGAAAGGTGTTTCTGTTGTGGTAAAGGTATTTTCATCTCTAATTAAATCAGCGAATTCTAAATTCATTCTGTTTGCTTCAGGGATTTCAACATAATTCCCATCGGCATCATAATATGCAAATGGATATAAGCTAGCTCCTATATACTCGCTACTTTCTTTAAAGTTTAATTCTGCAGAAAGGGTTAATACAAATCTCAAAGACGGAATATGTTGTATTAATGTTACCGTACCAAAACTTCTAACGGCTTTTGTTAATGTGTTTTCGTACACCCCGTAACGCACAGAATTATCACCAACAACGTACGCAGATTTATCAATATCAAATCCTTTATCCGTAACCAAACTTTCTAAGTAACTATATCTAAAATTAAATTGAGTATTGGTTGCTTTTATTTTTTCTGGGCTCAATGTAAGCTCAACACCATCGGTAGATGTAAAGGCATTATTTTTCATAACACTTACCGTTCTTGGAATATTACTTACTTCTCCTGTAGGCTCAACTACCGGTTGTTCGCCCTCGGGAGCACTTGCTACTTGATAAACAGGTTTTGGAAGTAATATCAATTCTTCTGTTGTGTTAATCCCACGGCGCATATCTTTTTTAAAATAGGTAAAATTGATATTCATGAAGGCTGGGGACCAATCGAATCCTATTTCTTTTAAATCGGAATAATTAGGTTTTAAATGCTCGTTTGTAGGTTGGTAAACATAAGTACTAACTATAGCCAAACGCTCGTCTGGATTTTCGGCGTAATACTGAAAATTAATATAATCAATATAAGATCGACCAGGGTAAAGTTGCACCATAGCCGGCGCTTTATATGATACACCCCAAGCCGCTCGTGCCGTAAAATTATTATATTTTGACAAAAAAGACATACGAGGAGACCACAAATTGTAACGTTCCAACATATTATCATACCTTACTCCTAAATTAAGTTGTTGTTTAGAATTTTCACCTGTACGCTTTATTACAGTTTGATGGTATGCTGAAAATGTTTTAGATGCTGGTATTTTTTCAAAAGTTGTAGATCTACTACCTGCAATATCTTGTGAGTGTGCTATATTACCTGTAGACACCCTACCGCTACCCGTATTATCATCGAAAGTGTATTGCAGTCCAGTTTCAAAATTAAAATCTATAGTTTCTAAATTAAGGTGTTGTTGTGCATCTATTCTGCCATTTACATTAACAGGGCGTCCTTTAATATCTCTAGTTTGATTAAATGCATTTGGTGAATAGGTTGTTGCATAAGTACCACTCTCTAAAGCCTCGATAATTGGAAAAGGGCCATTAATAACATACGTATCATAATACGAATGTTGATTAACTAAACTACCACTAAAATTATAGCTTACTTTCCCTAAAATAGACGATGAAAAATCTCCCGAAAGTGTTGCCTGAAAAGAGGTACTTTTTACATCTGCTTCGTTTTTATAAACCTCTTCAGGTTCATGACGATTTCCATCATCTGAATGACCAATTCTAAAAGATGTAAAATGATTCCATTCTAAATTTTCAAACACCGGGAGTTTCCATCTCAATCCTAAATTAAAACTTTGATAAAATAA
Organism: Algibacter sp. L1A34; assembly: GCF_009796805.1. Classification (NCBI taxonomy): domain Bacteria; kingdom Pseudomonadati; phylum Bacteroidota; class Flavobacteriia; order Flavobacteriales; family Flavobacteriaceae; genus Algibacter; species Algibacter sp. L1A34. The sequence goes on from NZ_CP047029.1 coordinate 4,058,125, forward strand.
TTTTCTTTCCGTAGGAGAACCAGAGGAATAAGCATACGAAAAATCAGAGTTTAAAACACCATAATTATTTAACTCATACCCTTTTGCTATAGATGCCTGATAATTTGTAGAAGACACATTTTTCGAGACGATATAAGGCGATTTACCTACTTTACTTTTCACTAAAATTCCACCAGACGATAAATTCCCATACTTGGGTGATGCCACACCTGCTATAACCTCAACAGATTCTACATTTGCTAATGTTATACTTCTTAAATCTACACCTCCAGCAACATTAGATTTCCCCCCATCTAAGGACGATGCATTTTTTGTTTGCATATTTGCATCTGTACTTATTGCTGCTCCATCCAAAATAATTGCCGTTCCAAATGCATTTACATCAGAAGCTACAGCGCTTCTTAAGTTAGCCTGTTTGGTTGATGTTAAATCGGATTGTTGTGCTTTATTTCCGGGAAGTAAACTTAGCACGTCTGCCAGGTTCATGGCTTGTACTTGCTTCATGGCTTGGCTACCTATTTTATAAGATGAAGTCCCCTCTCTACTCACTGTTTTTGTAGCGGTAACCACTACCGTATCTAAATCTAATAAATCTTCCTTTAGTGTTATATTTATATTCGATAAATCTAATTCTAAGGCTAAATCAATCTCTTTTATTTTATAACCAATAAGGCTTAAATTTAAAAGAAAGTTATTATGAGGCAACTGTAACGAAAACTCACCGTTTTTATTTGTAAATGTCCCAATATTTAACTCGGCAACTATAACATTAACATCAGAAAGCGGTTTATTATTTATATCTAATACACGCCCTTTTATTTCTACTTTATCATAATTTTTTTCTCCAGCTTCTTTGTTATTAACCTCGATAGGCTTCTCTTTAATTAAGATAACATTATCATCCATCATCGTTACATCAACATTCCCTCCCGATAAAGCCAACGTTAAAAGTTTATCAACTTTAATAATTCCTTTTTTCAATTCTACTTTAGGAAAAAACTCAAATAGAGATTGCCTATAAATAAACATGTAGTCGCTAGATTGTTCTTTAATAATTTTAAAAACTTCATCGACGGTAACTACTTGGTCTTCCGTAATATTGATTTTAGCATTTTGAGATAGCGCATTGTTAGAACTAAAGCCAAACATTGTAGCACAAAACAAGAATACAAATATTCGCATAATACAGTTTAAGAGACCTTTTCTTGAAACAGAGCAGGCACTAATTAATTTAAATTTCATTACTTTGTAAATTATTAGTTGATTAAACTTTTTTAGTTGATTAATTATTTAGTGCGGAGAAATAGTCTTGAGCTTGGCGGTTTAAACTATTTCTCCTTTTTTATTACAGTGCTATTAAAAAAATTTAAGCTTTTATTTTATAATTACAGACTTTTTATTAATCTCATAAGAATTAATAATATTGGCTTTCTGAAAAATGGTTAGTATTTTTTCAATACTATAATTCTTCTTTAAGGCTCCTATAAATTTTTGTGTTTCTAAATCTTTTTTCTCGAAAGCAACATCTATATCGTACCATCTAGAAAGCACCATCATGATATCTTTAAGTGTTTTATTTTCAAAATTAAATACACCATCCTTCCATGCTATTTCGTTATAAACATCAACATGAGCTATGGCGAAAACATTGTTTTCTATATTTAAAATCGATTGCTGTTTAGGTATTAAGTTTTCTTTTATCTCACCAAAACTCACTTCTACTTTTCCTTCTACTAAAGTTGTGTAGATATTAACCTCATCTTGATAAGCTTTAATATTAAATTCTGTACCTAACACTTCTACATTTTGTCCCTTACTTATAACCTGGAATTTGGCGCCGTTATGATTGGTACTTGGAGATACATCAAAATATGCCTCACCGTAAACAAGTTCTACCAAACGTGGGTTTCCTTTTATAAAATATACAGGGTATTTTAATTTAGATTCTGAATTTAACCATACATGTGTACCATCTTCAAGCGTAATTTGAAATTGCCCTCCTTTTGGAATACTTAAATAGTTAAAAGAGATTTCCTCTTCTACGACTTGTTTTTTTAGATTTTCTTGATAAACAAGTTCTTCTCCTTCAGTTTTTAAGTATTCAGCTTCATACTTTACGCCTTTAACCAATTCTACAACTTCTCCGCTCTCCAAGGTTAATAAAGCCTTATCGATACCTGGTTCTATTTGATTATCGACAATAATAGGTGCGTTTATATTATTACCTAAACTATTTCCTTTTAAAAAGTACGTTGATGATAGCACTCCTAGAACAATTGCTGCTGCTGCCGCATACTGCCAGCGGTACGTTTTTTTAGGCATAACTAGTTTAGATTTTATAATTTGCCAATCTGCTTTACTATCTATTTTTGATTTAAGATGTAATCTCGATTCTATTTTATCTTCTTCTGTAAGTCTTTTTAAAATATCTTCTTTTTCTTCTTCAGAAAACAAATTAGAAGTCTCTAATTCCTTAGCGCTTTTATCTTTCAAAAGAGAAGACGCTATTTGCTTAGATAATATTATGATTTTCTTAAAGTTCATCATTAGTTTCAACCACTATTTATTACTAAGACGACAAAAAAGTAAACTAGGGTTAAAAAAAAATGATTTTTTTAAAATAAAATGTAAAAAATTAACAAATAAGATTATTACTTATTATCGGGTGCCCCCATTTTTAATTGGAAGATTGAAAGGCAAAAGCCACTATAAAGAAGTAGTTTTTTAATAAAGGCCTTAAACGTTTGTAAGCTATTTTTTTTTGACCTTTAACCGTATTTACAGATATTTTTAAATGTTCAGCAATTTCTGCATTTGATAAATCTTTAATACTTAATCTAATTATTTGAGCACATTTGTTGGGTAATGTATTTATAGCTTCTTCTATTCTGGAAGATGTTTCTTCTATAATAACCTCTTTTAAGTAAAAAGACTCTTTATTTAATTGATCTAACTCTTCCACCGGCATATGTTCGGTTGTTTTAACTCTTTTGCTTTTTAAAAAATCTAACGATCTATTTTTAACAGAAGTGTATAAATAAGATTTTATAGCTAGTTCATTATTAAACTCAATTTCATCTTCCCAAACCTTAATAAAAACATCTTGAACTAAGTCTTTGGCTACCTCTAAATCGCTTACATAATTGGTAGAAAAAACACATAGCGAACCATATAAAGAATCGAAAACATCCTTATATTCTTTTATTGACAAAGTATGCCTGTCTTTTATCTTGAACAAGTGCTTTAATTAATTTTTGGTTATCAAATCTAATTAAAAACACCAAAATCTAAAGGCCTCCAATAGCTTTTTATCTTTTGACAAAAAAAACAAAGTTAAAAAAAGCATTTATTCAATTTTAATAATGATTATTTGCTAATTTCAGAATTATTAAAACTAAAAAGGTTAGCATTTTCTTTTTAACTCCCTTCTATTAACAAATTAATTTTGAGAAAATTCGCCCCATATAAGGGTCTTATTTAAAAGGATAAAATTGAAAAACTCGAGATTAAAACTATAAATACCATTAGAAAACGGAAGCATTATTAACACCTATCTTTTTCTGTTTTACACTCTTTCAATGGCATGCTTGGCAGTTTGCTTGTATGCTTTATTCTACTCGTATATCTCTATTATTACAAATGCACATAACCCTGCAAACCCATTAATATTTTATTTCAGAATACATTCTAATTAATATTTGGTTCTAAAAAGCATAATCCTACATTGTTCTTAGAAATCAAATTGAGACAATAGAGAGTAAACCTACTATTGTATCAATAAAAAAGTTCCCTATTCCATTCTTGTTTGGATAAATAACAGCAAAAAAATAAAATAGATTTGATTAACACCTAATTCCTCGAATAAATATAATTATGCAGTTGCTTCACATATCTAAGCGTTATAAACCACCTTCAAAACAGCACCATATTCAATAGTTAGGGAATTAAACGATTTTTTCAACTCTATATTATTAAAGTGTGCCCATAAACTTCTTATAACTCCTGAGTGAGTTACAATGGCTATTTTACTATAATAATTTGGTATTTCTTCTATAAATTCGACTACTCGACTTTGTTGTTCTTGGTAAGACTCACCTTTATAAGCAGGTTTATTTACCCAATCATCATACCAAGGCTGTATCTCATTATTTGGTATGTCGCTCCATTCTTTAAGCTCCCACGAACCAAAATCGAGTTCCATTAAACGCTTATCTCTTGTAATATCTTGAGAAATTAAATTTGCCAATTGCGTACACCGTTGTAAAGGGCTAGAGTACACTTTATCAAAACTATTAGGAATTGCCATCAAAACCTTTTCAGCTTCTTTTAGAAAACTATTTTTTAAAGGAATATCACTCTGCCCATAACAAATACCCTTTTCAATATCTGGAGTAGTATGCCTAATTAAATATATTTCCATAAAATAAAAATGCTTAGATAAAATATAATTTCGCTTATTTGTTGAATAGCTCCTAGGCAATCCCCTGTATAACCACCAATCCACTTGTTAAAAAACCTGACAAGAAGCACTCTAACCAGATAGATTGGAAAAAGTAACAAAAACACATAGGATGTTTGAAATAAAAACAAGGGAAATAAAGCAAATGTAAGTGCTAAAAGAAATGCTGGACTAGTCCACTTTAAACCTTCTGGAGTTATTGATTTTAATTTTGAAGTGCCATCATTTATACGAGCATATTGATGCGTAATCATGACACTAACAGCTAACACTCTACTAATACTATGACCAGCGAGCGAAACAAATAAAATAAAATAATAAGTAGGAATTCCGTTTGCCATAGGTAAATCGACCAAAGCTACTAATAATTGAAACTTCAACAAAAGTGCCATTACTAAAGCTATAGCTCCATAAGCACCTATAGTGCTATCCTTCATTATTAAAAGAATTTTTTCTTTATTCCATCCGCCTCCAAAACCATCAACAGTATCTGCCAAACCATCTTCATGAAAAGCTCCTGTTAGTAACAAACTACTAATAAAGGAAACAGTTACCGCTATAGAAACTGGCAAAATAGTAAGTAACAAAATTAATATCACAGCAGAAACCCCACCAACCAACAAACCTATAAGCGGTAAATATTTAACTGACGCTTTAGAATACTCTTTTTTAAATTGAATGCCTTTAGGAATAGGAATTCTAGTATAAAACATTAATGCTGTAAAGAATATTTGGACTTCCCTTTTCATTAATTTTATTTATTAGCCACGTTTACATCATCAAAACTGGCCATTTCGTTTATAAAACTCACTGCAGACTGTACTAAAGGGAAAGCAATGGCAGCTCCCGTGCCTTCTCCTAACCTCAACCCTAAATTCAATAAAGGTTTAGCTTCAAAATGATCTAATATTTTTTGATGTCCTGGCTCTCCAGAGGTATGTGCAAAAACACAATAATCAATAACTTTTGGGTTTAATTTTAAAGCAACCAATAATGCAGATGTTATGATAAATCCATCTATTAATAAAACCATTTTTAATTCAGCGGCTTGCAGCATAGCTCCTGCTATCATGGCTATTTCAAAACCACCAAACGTTTGTAAAATTTCTTCTGTTGATGATACCGAACTGTGCTTTTCTATAACAGCTCTAAGCACTTGCTTTTTATTTACAACGCCATCACTATCTAAACCAGCTCCCATTCCAACACAATCTTCAATTGGCATCCCTAACAATTTGCTCATTAACAAAGATGCTGAACTTGTATTTCCAATCCCCATCTCTCCAAAACCAATAATATTAGACCCTTCGGAATAAATTCTAGTGGCTATTTCTGCTCCTTTTTCAATGCACTTTTCACTTTGCTCTTTAGTCATTGCTGGTTGATACAGATAATTGTTTGTTCCTAAATCAATTTTTTCGTCAATTAATCCTGGTAAATTCTTAAAATCATATTTTACACCCGAATCAATTACTTTTAACGCAATGTTATGCTGTTTAGTAAACACATTAATACCTGCGCCACCACTTAAAAAATTATAGACCATTTGCCAAGTAACTTCTTGTGGATTAGGGTTAACAACGCCTTCTTCTGCAATACCATGGTCTGCAGCAAATAAAGCAATAGTTGGCTTGCTTAATTTAGGACTTAAAGTTTGCTGAATAACACCTATTTTTATAGCAATTTCTTCCAACATTCCAAGAGATCCTTTAGGTTTTGTTTTATTATTTACTTTGTGAACTAATTGTTCTAAAATGGCTTTATCTGGTGATTGAATCTTAAATGTTTTCATTTTATTCTGTTATGTTATCGGATTTTTTATAAATTTCTTTTAATTCTTCAATAGTTTCTTCGGATGGGTTTTCCCACATACCTCTTTGAATCGCTTCTAACATACGTTCCGACATATCTTTTAAAGCCCAAGGATTATGCTCTTCTATAAATGCTTTATTTTCGGCATCAAACAAATACGCATCGGTAATTTGCTCGTACATAAAATCTTCTATTAAATTTGTTGTAGCGTCATATGCAAAAAGATAATCCATAGTTGCTGCCATTTCAAAAGCACCTTTATAACCATGGTCTTGCATACCCTTCATCCATTTCGGATTGACGACTCTAGAGCGAAATACTTTTAATAACTCTTCTTTTAATGATTTTACCTTCGGATTTTCAGGACGTGAATGATCTCCAAAATAGGTTTCGGGTTGTGAACCTTTTACAGTATTCACCGCTGCCGTCATTCCTCCTTGAAATTGATAATAATCATCAGAATCTAAAATATCATGTTCTCTATTATCTTGATTCTGCATTACGACTTCAATAGATGATAATCGTTTTTTAAAGGTTTCGTGAGCAGATTTTCCACTGTTATTTTTACCAGAATAGGCATAACCACTCCAGTTAATATAAGCCTGAGCTAAATCGTCAGAAGTAGTCCAGTTTTTTCCATCAATTAAACCTTGTAATCCAGCTCCATAAGCACCCGGTTTAGAACCAAAAACACGATATAAAGCTCTTTCATTAGCTTGTTTCTCGTCCAAACCTTCTTGTTGCCATTGCTTTTTTTCTTCTTCTACACGTTTTTTAATAGGGTTTTGCTCATCCGTTTCATCTAATTCGGCTACTTTTTCAATAGCAGCATTAAAAAGAGAAATTAAATCAGGAAAAGCATCTCTAAAAAATCCAGAAATACGTAGCATAACATCTACTCGTGGTCTTTTCAATTCTAAGGTAGATAATACTTTAAAATCTTTAACTCTTCTGTTGCTTCCTTGCCAAACGGGTTTTACACCAATTAAAGCTAAGGCTTGTGCAATATCATCTCCACTTGTTCGCATTGTTGAGGTTCCCCAAACGGATAAACCGATAGATGTAGGGTATTCACCATTTTCTTGTTGATAACGGTCAATAATATTTTGTGCACTTTTTTGACCTAATTGATACGCAGTTTCTGAAGGAACCGTTCTAACATCCACAGAATAAAAATTACGTCCTGTAGGTAAAATATCGATACGTCCTCTTGTTGGTGCACCAGAACCTCCTGCAGGAATATATTGTCCGTTTAATCCTTTAATTAAATGCGTAATTTCATTACTTGTTTTTTGTAAAACAGGCAAGGTATGTTGTTGTATGTATTTTATAATTAGTGCTGTTTCAACACCAATTTTATTGATGAGATTTCCATCTAATAATTGACTAACGATATTCTTAGCCTTATTTTCTAACAACTCAACTGCTTGTCCGTAACTTCTGCAATGAATTCCGAATATTTCTTTTTCAAAGCTATCCGAATAAACAACATTTATAGGGTCAAATTTAAGTTGTAAGTCATCTGCTAAAGATTGCGTAATTCCTTTTAAATCTCCTTGTGGTAAACGATGTAAGGCTACAATTAAATCTACTAATTTTTCTTCTATTGGTAACCTTCCTAATATATGTAAACCACCTCTAATTTGAGATTCTTTTAATTCACATAAATACCCATCAATCACTTCTAATAAAGCATCAATATCTTTTCCGTCTTGGTTTAAATCAGATTTAAGGTGACTTTCATTTACAAGATTTTCAATTTTTACTTTAATTAATGAAGCGCGTTTTTTATCAACTAAAGCAGACTCGTAAAACTCATCAATTAATAATTCTAATTTTAATAAATCACCATAATTTTCTGCTCTTGTCATTGGCGGAATTAAATGGTCTAATATAATAGCTTGATTTCTTCTTTTTGCCTGTGTGCCTTCTCCTGGATCATTAATAATAAAAGGATAAAAATGAGGAATCGGACCTAATATAGCCGCAGGAAAACAAGTTTCTTTACTTAACGCAACACTTTTTCCGGGCAACCATTCTAAATTTCCATGTTTACCAATATGTACTAAAGCATCGGCTTTGAAATCGTGTTGTAACCAAATATAATAGGCTAAATAGGCTGGTGTAGGTGGTAAATCAGGCGAATGATAACTGGCTTGTAAATCTAAATTATAACCTCTACTTGGTTGAATACTAATCAATACATTATCAGAAACAAAACCAGGAATTAAAAAACAACCTTCTTTGTAATTAGGTGATTTTTCAGGATTTCCCCATTGTTTTTCTACTTTCTCACGAAGTTCGTCTGATAATTGATTGTAATAATGATAAAAAATACCAGCATCTAATTTGATGGTACGCCTTTCATTTAATGTGTTTATAGTTTCTAAATCGTTGGTAACAGCATTGGTTAATTTATCTATTAGTTCGTTTGTTGATTTTGGATAATCATCGGCTAAACTATAATTTTCATCAGCTAATTGTGTTAATATTTGTAACGTACTTTGTGGTGTATCTAAACCGACACCATTTGCTAAACGACTATTTTTATTTGGGTAATTTGGTAATACTAATGCTATTTTCTTTTCTGAATTCTTTTTGTGCTGTAAGTTTATCCAAGCTTTAGACATTTGCGCAACAAATTCACATCCTTCAATATTGGGTACATAAGAAACCACTTCTGAATCGGTTAACGAATCTTTTTCTATAGATTCTTTAAATGAAATGACTTTCGATATAATTTTACCATCAACTTCGGGTAAGGCAATGTTCATAGCAATATCCGTAGGTGGTAATCCGAAAGAACCTTCTAACCAACTTTCACGATTGCAACTTCCCATGATGGCTTGTATAACAGGCACATTAAAAACATCAAATAAACTTTGTGTTGTTTCATGAAATCCTTGCACACTAAAACCGGTAGTATTTAAAATTACTTGTGGTTTTTCTATGTGATGAGATTTTAATAAATCGAAAATTTGTTGTTGAATATCATGCTCACGATATCCCGCAGCCATTAGTGCAATTGCAGAAATTCCTTCTGCTTCTAAGGCTTCAATAATACTATGTATAGGTGCTAAATTATTGGATAGATAATAACTTCTATATCCAAAAATAATAGCTTGTTTTTTTTCTTTATTTTGAGTTGATGAATTATAGATTCCTTCTTTTGGGTGATACAAAAATAAATCGGGAATGGTTTTAATCGCATTCGGAATTACAACTTCATCTGTAATTCTATTGCTGATTAATTGTAATGCGGCTTCACAATTTTCAAGTCCGCCAGACTGAATGTATTTCCAAATTAAATCGACATCTTTTAACGGAATGTTAGAAGATTGCATCAATTCTAAATCGGGTTTGTTATCACCTGGTAAAAACACCAACTGAATGTTATGCTCTTCACAACATTCAGTAAGTGCTTCACATAGATAATTATAATAGGCTTTTCCTCCTAAAAGTTTTAAAACAACAATTTTAGCAGAAGAAATCACCTCATCAACATAAGTATCTATGGTTAATTCTTGTTTAAAATAACTAAGGTTTGCAAACCGAAAAGTTGGTGGGTTTACAACAGAATCATGGATTAGTTTATAGGCATTATTCATCATAAACAAATCGGAATCTGCTGAAGATAAAAAAACAATATCTCCAGGAGATTGATCGATGTAAAAGACGCCTTCATCATTTGGATTCCAGCCGCCTGGTATGGTAGAAATTAAATGCACTTTTTATAATTTTTCATGAAACCTAACTACTTTTTGAACACAATAGAACAGTGAACTATTTATCTAGTGAGAATGAGAATGCTTGTGCTCATGGTCGTGACTATGTGCATGCGTCTTTATTTTGTTCTCTTCCGTAAGTTCTATGTTTTTACCAATAACGACAATACTTGTTTTACGATTTTCAGTAGCTCCCCAAGGTCTTTCAAAATAGTAATCAAAACGAGAACCTACGCCTTGTAAAACCATACGCATGGGCTTGTTAGGGATATTTACAAAACCTTTAATTCTATAAATTTCGTGTTGTGCTACAAGTGCTTTTAAATCTTTTACTAAGGCTTTAATATCTGCTGTTTCAGAATATTCTAATAAAACCGTTTTAACATCATCATTATGGTGGTGATGATTTCCGTGTTTATGGTGCTCTTCGTGAATTGAATGACGATTATCTACATCATCCTCAGCAGAAGCTTCAATACCTAACAATAAAGCATTATCTAATTCACCATTTATAACAGGAATAATTTTAGTATTTGGTCTTGCTTTAGCAGTAATTATTTTAGTGATTTCCTCGAATTTCTCGTCATCAACTAAATCTCTTTTACTTACCAAAACTAAATCAGCACAACCTAATTGGTCTAAAAAAAGTTCTTCAATTGGCGTTTCATGATCTAAAGAATCATCTGCTAATCGTTGTGCTTGCACACGTTCTCTATCACAAATTTCTCCAGTAGCAATTCCTACTGCATCCACAACTGTAATCACAGAATCAATAGTAATATGAGGTTTTAAATCTGGCCAGTTAACCGCTTTTACTAAGGGTTTTGGCATCGATAAACCTGATGTTTCTATAACAATATGGTCAATTTCTTCTTTACGTTCTAATAATTGTAACATAGAAGGTAAAAACTCTTCTTGTACCGTACAGCAAATACAACCGTTTGGTAATTGAATTAAGTTACACCCCTCATCACCACAATCAGAAGATGCTATTAGTTGTCCATCTACATCTACTTCTCCAAATTCATTTACCAAAACAGCAATACGCTTTCCATTGGCATTTTTTAGCATATTATGTACTAAGGTCGTTTTTCCAACACCTAAAAATCCGGTAACAATAGTAATTGGTATTTTACTCATTTTTATATTTATTTAAATTTGAAAATTTTCAGGCAGTTAATTTATGCTTGTATAGCATTATAAAGTCTCTTCTCTAAAAAGCTACTTTCTTTAAGTTTACCTGTTAAGTATTTTGCTGCAGCTAATACTCCCAAATCTACCAATGGTTCAATTAACACAACTAACATATAAGCACCACCAAAACTAAGTATGTTTAATAGGTTTTCTACACCAACACCTTGACCATATATTGCCCAAAATGTAACCCAACCAACAATACCTGCTTGATACACTAATGATAGTTTTAAAACTTGTGCGTATTTTAATTTGATGTAAGGTGTGTCTTTTGTTATTGCTTTATCAGCAACATAAGAAAGTGCCATTAATGGAACAAGTAAGGTGGTGATGTTCATTCCATATTGAGGTAAATCAATTTGTGCAAAGAATACGCCTTGAATTAATAACCCTAGTGCGAGTCCGATACTTGCAGGTGCTAGACCAAAAAGTAAAAATAATGTGGAACCCAAAATAAAGTGAACTTCAGAAACCCCTACTGAATAATGTGGTAATACTTGAAAAAATGTAAATACTAAAGCTGTAGTTGCAACAGATTTGACTAAGAAACTCAAAGGATTGGTCTTTTTAATGTTGCTAAAAGATGATTTAGCTACTCCCATAATTACGACTGCGGCTGTTACGTATGAAAGCCCGATTTTCGCTGAATCTACTATTCCTGGTTCAATGTGCATAATGTTTGTTTTTAAAAATTATTATTTATTAAATTGTTTATATTCTATGTTTACTTTAATCTTTTGTTACTTTTTTCTTTCTTTTATATAAGAATAAGTTCCATTTTTCTTCGGCAACACCGTGCTTGTCCATTTCTGCTCTCGCCATTGTAAAAAACAAATCGGATAGCCTGTTAACATAACTCATGATGTAATCGTGAACACATTCTGGGTCTTCTTGCATTAGTGTAACCAATTGTCTTTCACCTCGTCTTGTTTGCGTTCTACAAACATGGCAAAGCGCCGATATTTCATTACCTCCTGGTAATAAAAAGTAATCTGAAGGAGAAGTAATTTTTTCTTCCATTTCATCCATCCAATTTTCGCAAAAATCAGCACCGTCTTTAGGTTCCGGATTAGGATTTTCTTTTTTAGAATTTGATGGACGTGCTAAATGAGACATCATATTCATCATATCCTTTTGAACACGATGTAAATTAGGCTGCCATTCGTGTTCGTTTCCTAGTTTAGAACGCATTAAGCCAATGGTAGAATTCACCTCATCCAACGTTCCAATACATTCAATTCTTGGAGAGTTTTTAAACTCTCTTTTCCCTCCAAAAACGCCGGTACTACCTTTATCTCCTTTTCTTGTGTAAATCTTCATAGGCTATTATTTATTTCGTTAATTAATTGTGTAAGTTTTTCTGATGTACCCAAATAATGATGCACATAAGAAGCCATTACGTTTTGTTTTTTATAAATTTTTGTAGTTGTATTGCCTGCTCTCGCATTTGTAATTGTTGCGTCAATAGTTGTTTCATTATTATTAATCAGGCTAGAATAATGAAACTCGTGTCCTTTAAAAATACTATCGTTAATAGTAGAAGTACGATATCCTAAATGCAATTTTTTATCTGCAATTGTAGATTCGAAATCGAAGAAATTTACCATTTCAAAAGATTCATTATCTTCAGAAATAATAGATTTCCCTAAATACATCATACCACCACATTCGGCATATATTTGTCCGCCGTTCTTAGCAAATTTGTGAATACTATGGCGCATTATTTTATTAGCGGATAGTTCTTTTAAATAAACCTCAGGATATCCTCCAGGGAAATAGATAAAATCACAATCAGGAATTTCAGCATCGTGAATAGGGCTAAAAAACTGAACAGTCCCTAATTGTTCCATTGCTGTTATATTTTGAGGATATATAAAGTTGAAAGCTTCATCTTTAGCGACCGCAAATTTTATTTTTTCAGTAAGATTTTTTTCTTCGGATGAAATAGGAATACAAACCACATCTTTTGAAGCTTCTAATATTGCTTTCCAATCCATAGTTGTTTCTAAAGCATCAGCAATTTCATCAATCAGAATATCAAATTTTTCTATTTCCTGAATATTTAACCCAAGATGTCTTGATGGAATTTCAATGTTTTTTAAGTTTGATAAATAACCAAAACATTGCACACCAATATCCTCACAAGCTTCTTGCAACATTGTATAATGTCTTTCGGAACCAACACGGTTAAAAACAACGCCCATTACTTTTACTTCTGCATCAAAATTGACAAAACCCTGAATAAGTGGAGCAACAGAATATGCAACCGCTTTGGCATCAATCACCAATAAAACGGGTGTTTCTAATTTCTTAGCCATTTCTGCCGTACTACCTTTATCTTTTTGAGCACCATCAAATAAACCCATTACACCTTCGATGCAATTTACTTGAGAATCTTTACCGTAAAAGTTTAGATTGTTGTTAATATCTTCTTGAGACATCATAAACAAATCTAAATTAACACCTGTTTGTCCACAAGCCAATTGATGAAACTTTGGGTCTATATAATCCGGACCAACTTTAAAAGGCTGTACCGCTTTTGTTTTACGTTTCAATAAACGCAACAAACCTAAAGTAAGGGTTGTTTTACCTGCGTTGCTACTTGGAGCCGATATGATGAGTTGTTTTATCATCCTTTTGTATGTATTGGAATTCCAGAAACCATAAAGTCTACCTTAGTTGCTTTCTTGGCGATATATTGATTCACCTTTCCCTGTAAGTCTACAAATTGCCGGGTTGCTTTTTCCATAGGTATAACTCCCAAACCGACCTCGTTAGTAATGGCTATTACAATACTATTTTCCTTGCATAATAAATCCCATTCTTTAATTACAAAGTCATAACTTAAAGTCGCATCGTATTTAAAATGATCCATAACGTTAGTGATCCAAAGTGTAATACAGTCTACAAACAACACCTTATTAACTGCCGTTATTTTACTAATATCGAGTTCCTCTTCAATAGTTGTCCAATGATCTGTGCGCCTTTGTTTGTGGATTTCAATACGTTTACAGTATTCATCGTCCCAATATTTAGAGGTTGCTAAATACGTAGGAGCATCATCTAGATTTAAAGCAATCGTCTCTCCATATTCACTCTTACCAGATCGTTGTCCTCCTGTAATAATATGTACTATTTTAGTGCTCATTTTCTGTGATTAAACGTTCATAATTCGCATTAATACGATCCGCTAAATCTGAAGCAACGCCTATTTTAACCATGCCTTTTTCTACATCAATAATTTGAGTCGTCTGTACACCTTTACAATACGTTTGAAAAGCCAACACCGTATCTTCTAAACTTTCATCTGTATTTAGTTTACCATCAGTAATAATATGAAGGTTGTGATGGAATTCTATATCAGAACAAACTCCTTTTACGTGTTTAAAACCAGCTGTTAAATTGGTTTTACCACCTGTTTTAAGGTTTGTTAAAGCCGTTTCAACTGCTTTTAAAACGCCTGTTCTATTTAAAATATGTTGCGCTTCTCCGTCAAACAAAGAAATAATAGAAAACTGTGTATTTTGATTTTTAGAGGCTTCTGCTATTTTATTTACCGTGCCTTTGGCGTAAGCTATAATTTGATCTTTTAACATGGAACCACTAGAATCTATCAAGAATATATGATGCTGTTTTAAAAGCTTATTTTTACGCTTGTTTTTTAATTCGAATTTATCTGTTGCTAAATATTGACTTACTGTTTTTTTGGTATCAATTAACGCAATATTACCTTCTGAATTTTGAATTGAATGCGTTCCGTTTTGAACGGTATTTGTACGGATGTCTTTGGGCTTATGAAACTTATTCTGTGGAAGTAACATATTTACTTTATCTTCTTTTGAAGGACTAACTTCTGAAGATTTTTCTTCTGGTTGATTATTTTGATCTGGAGAGGAATTTTCCTTATTAGGTTCATTATTTAAACTCCTATGGTTTAACACCAAATCTGCAATAGTATCAATATCTTTTATGGTGATGTTTGAAGTATTTTGATAGGCAACAAAAGCTCTCGCTGTTTTTAGCAGTAAAATATCTGCTCGCAACCCTTCCACTTGATGCTGTATTGCTAACTGGCTACAATAGGCTATAATGTCATCAGTAATCTGTATCGACTTCAATCTATTTTTAGCGGCTTCAATTCGTGATTTAATACGATCATCTTCAACGCTATAATCAGCAACAAACTGTAAAGGATTATCATCAAATTCAAAACGCTGTTTAATGATTTTCTCACGTACTTTTGGATCTACAGACGTTGTAATATTTACACTTAAACCAAAACGATCTTTTAGTTGTGGTCTTAAATTTCCTTCTTCAGGATTCATAGAACCTACTAAACAAAATCGACTTTCAAAATAGCGAGATACACCTTCTCTTTCTAAATAATAATTGCCAGAAGCAGCAGCATCTAATAAGATATCGGTAAGATAATCTTGTAATAAATTAACCTCATCTACATATAAAACACCTTGGTGTGCTTGTGCCATTAAGCCTAGATTAACAACTTCTTTTTTAGCATTTATCAATTGTTCTAAATCTATACTTCCTATTAATCTATCTTCTGAAACACCAATGGGTAAATTAACAAAAGGATAGTTTTCTTGATTTCCCATTAGGCTTGTTAACGATCTAATCAAGGTCGTTTTTCCTGTTCCTTTATCACCAACAGCTAAAACTCCACCAATTAGAGGATCTACCAAATTTAAAATAAGTGCTAACTTAAAGTGGTCTTGCCCCACAATGGCAGAAAACGGAAAATTCATATATTCTTCAACTTGTCTCATATTGCATAAAAACCGTTATAAATCCAAACCATTCCAATAATTACAGAAGCCATTCCTGCAATACCATTCATCCACTTAAAAATGGATAAATTACGTTCTAAAAACCGACTCATTACAGATATTAAAACGTAACTATAAACACCCATGGCTATAATAATCCCTAGACTTTCTACAGCTAGAATTAGAATAGCTTCGCCTATGGTAGCACTACTTAATACTAGAGCAGAAGTTAAAGCTCCTCCTGTACCTGCTAAGCCGTGCAGCATACCAATCCAAAATGATTTATTCATTGGGTTTACGGCTATTTCTTCTCCTTTAGTACCATGTAGATGTATGGGATTAGAAAGATCATGTTCGTGAGCCTCAATTTTTTTATGATCCTTTACCATGTTATTAATGGCATGATTTCTTTTTATGGCAACAATCCCCAACCAAATCATAATTGGGCCAACAGCTAATTCTGCATAAAACGAAATATTATGTACAACCAATGTTGCCATACTTTTAAAAAGTAGAGCTGTTCCTCCAAAAAGTAATAAAGTCGCCGAGTGTCCAAATGCCCATTGGGAGGCTTTAAAAACCGTTTTAAAGTTTACTCTTTTATTATTAATGCTATTTTCGGAAGCTAATACTGAAACTGCCGTAACATGATCTGGCTCAAAGGAATGCAGTATTCCTGCCATTAATGGCCTAATTAAAGAAATTACTGTCATTTTTTAATAAATTTAATAAGTGTTCCATTTTTATCTATAAGATAGATATCCAATTCTACCTGTTTAATTTTTATATGTGTATGCTGGTAACAATGCTTAAGTAACAACTGAAAAAAAGGTGAGTTTTGTTCAAAATCAAACAATTCGGTTAACCGTCCCGCCATATTTAAGGCTTTAATTTTATCTGCTTCATAAAAACCGACCTCTTCGGCCAATTGCACTATAAAATCTTTATTCCAACTAGATACACAACTATGTGTATCAGTAATACCTGCTGCTAATTTTGCAGCTTTACCAAGCATGATACCAATACTAACTTTTTCAATTGGGCATTGATTAATTTTAGTCAGCGTTTCCCCTATCCAATTCCCATAATGGATAAAACCATATTCGGGTAAATAATCGAATTTAGCCGACAAATATTTTTCACTTCTTGCTCCTGAATTAATGACCAATTCCGTCACATTATTGGCAACAGCAACATCAATACCTTGCTCTATACTTGCGATATAAGATGATGACGAATAGGGCTTAACAATGCCAGTTGTTCCTAAAATGGAAATGCCGTTCATAATACCCACACGCTCATTAAGTGTGCGTTTAGCAATCTTTCGTCCATTAGTAACATATACAGTCACAGATACACCACATTCTAAATCGTAATCGTGCAATAGTTTTTGAATAGCACTTGTAATCATTTTTCTAGGAACCGGATTAATAGCCGGCTCTCCAATAGCCAATTCTAAGCCTTTAAGCGTTACCGTTCCTACACCTTCACCGGCTATAAATTGAATATCTTTTTCTTGTGTTAAACTCAAAACACATCCTATTTCAGCACCATTAGTTACATCAGGGTCATCACCAGCATCTTTAATTACAGAACATTTTGCAGTATTTTCTGTAAACTCACAATGATGCACAGGAATTTCTAATACTTTATCAATAGGCAAGTGAACTTTTACAGAAACTATTTCCTTTTGATGAATAATAGCCATCAACCCAGATTTCGCTGCAGCTGCAGCACAGGTTCCTGTTGTAAACCCTTCTCTTAACGGCCCTTTTGGAATCTCTCTTAAACTCATATTTTCAATGTTTTAAGAATGAGTAATTCCAATGTACTAACATCAAACACGACTTTAAAATATGTCGGTATTTTGGGCTGTTCAATAATAATAATTTGTGAATTTGTTTGTAAAGCAGCTTCTATTTTTGTGTTTAAAAAACCACTATCACCTGTTTCTTTTGTTAAAACAACGTTGATATCGTTCGCTTCAATTATACTAACCTCTTTTTTTAAATCTTCCGAAGGCAAACCTAAAATCAATTGTTTTTCGGGAAAATTACTCTCAGCAGCAATCGCCAATGATTCAGGTCTATCTAGTATTCTAAAATAGGTTGCCTGTTTTTCCCACCAAGGTTTTAATCTTTTAATAGATTGCACGCCCGTTAACGCTAATACAATTTGATTCTTTTCAAACAATTCTAAAGCAGCATCATAAGAATCTACATAAAATACAGATGGGTTAATTATTTTAGAAAGTAACTTTCTTCCAAATCGTATCACTGGAATTTGTAAACGTTCTGCAACTTTTGCTATTGTACTATGTAATATTTCAGCAAAAGGATGCGAAGCATTTATAATAGTATGAATTTCATTGTTTAATAGGTATTCTTCTAGTTGTTGTTCATCTAAAGCGCCATGTCTATAACTAGCTATTTCATTTTCTTCAAAAGGAATATTTGTTTTAGTTGAATACACAAATGGCATAGCCAAACTTTCTAATAAAGTAGCTACTTTTTTCCCTTCTGTTGTTCCTCCAAAAACTAATATCATTTGCTTTTTATTATGAATGATTATTCTGTTACTACAAATTTCTTATTGGTTCTAAAAATGTGTTTCACATCTGGACTGTATAATTGTGATCTGTTTTTACGAGCTCCAATTGCGTGACCTACGATGATTAATACCGTTCTTGTTTTTTTACTGTCTTTTACAATTTTTGCTAGATTTTCTAATTTCCCTTGATAAATTTCTTCATCTTTCCAGCTGATTCTATACATCACAGCTACAGGCGTATCGGCATCAAAATGTTCTAGCAATTGTGCTTGTACTTTTTTAGCAATTCCCACACTTAAAAAGATACACATAGTTGCATTGGTTGATGCAAAAGCAGAAATGCTTTCTTTTGAAGGCATCGGTGTTTTTCCTTCTCCACGAGTTAAAACAATAGATTGCACAACTTCAGGAATTGTAAATTCTGATCTTAAAGTTGCTGCTGCTGCACTAAAAGATGAAATACCAGGTACAATGAAGTAATCCATTTCTAAGTCGTCAAAAATGGTCATTTGTTCTTGGATAGCACCGTATAAAGAAGGATCTCCACATTGTAACCGCACAACGAAATTCCCTTTTTTATAATGCGCTTGCATTAAAGTAATTTGCTCTTCTAAAGTCATCATAGCAGAATTTCTAACTACTGCTCCTGCTTTACACCAATTGGTCATTTCTTCAGGAATTAAACTCCCGGCGTATAACACGCAATCTGCTTGCTCTAAATATTGCTTTCCTTTTACGGTTATTAATTCTTCATCTCCTGGTCCTGCACCAATAATAGCAATGGCAGTTTTACGAGCCGCATTAACACTTAAAGCCACAGAAAACGTAAATTTCTCTCCATTATCTAAATGAATTTTTTGTTTTTCAATCAATACGTTCTTGCTTCCAGAAAGTAACATTGCGGTAGATTCTGAAACGCCATCGACACCAATTTTAGATTGTACCATGTCACTTGGGTTGGGCACTGTAATTGTATCTATTTCTTCTGAAGTAAACGTGTTAAAAGGAATTGCATTATTTGTACTAAAATCTAAATACGCTTGTTGATTTCCTTTGATATCTATAGAACCAAAATTTTTAATGGCTGAAAAATTAATTTTTAATGCTTGAAGTTCTCGTCTTAAAGTGGTTTCAAACAGTTTTGAATCTAATTGTTTAGAACATCCAGATCCTACTGAAAGTACTTTTGGAATAAATAATAAACTCGGAATTGCTACCTCATAAATCTTATACGTTACAGCTATAAACAATTCGAATTGGGAGTAATCAATATCACTTTCATTATAAAAAAGAGTCACAAAATCAGGTACTGTTTTTTCTAAATGCTGTGTCCCCTTATCTTTAACATCTAACAATAAAGCGGTTGGTTTATTATTGACAAACAGAGCCATGGTTTTGTTCATGGATAATGAACTTTCTACTTGCCATTCAAACTGACTTCCAAGTGTATCTAAAGCCCAAATATTTTGAACATCACTTGAGGTAGATATTATAGCATTTGAACCCAAAATAGTTGCGACCTTTGAAGCAAAATCATTTGCGCCACCTTTATGTCCGCTTAATACAGATTGTACATTTACACCTAAATCATCAACAGAAATTACAGCCGGATCTGTACTCTTATTTTCAAGATGAGATGCTATTAAACGCACACAAATACCTAAAGCCGTTACAAAACAAATACCATCTAACTTCGCGAAATTATCATTTAAATAACTTGAAATTGAAGCAATGGTTGATACATTTTTATTAGTAGAGCTTAAGGTTGTTACAACTAACGATTTTGGAAATTCTTGCTGAATAATAAGGGCTTTTTCAAGGCCTTTTTCAGTAACTGCTATGATGGCTATTTTTTTCATTTATTGCTTTTCTGCGGTGTGAATGCTAATTTTATTGTGATCGTTTAGCTGAATACTATTCGTGCTAATCGCATAATTTAAGTCTGTAAGTGTTTCTATAAATACAGAACTACTTGTTTCTCTTACGGCATTGGTTACAAAACGAACCAATGGATTTAATTGATAAACAGTTTCGATTAATTCTTTTAATCGTCCGCCGTGTCCGCCAATAAAAACGACATCTGGCATAGGGAAATCGTTTAAATTCAGATTAAAAAAATCATCAATAATAATCTCAATCCCTGGTGTACTAAAACGTTCTGCATTTTGTTGAATAATGGTTGTGCATGCTCCTCGCTTTTCAAAAGCAACAATTTTTAAATGCGGAAATTGCTGTTTCGCTTCAATAGCTACAGAGCCTGTGCAAGCACCAATATCCCAAAAAACATTTTTATTTTGTAATGCTAATGCACTTATGGTACTTAAACGAATAGGCATTTTGGTAATCATATTTGCTCTATTTTCTAACGGAATAAAAGCAGCATCTGGAATACCAAAGGGTTTGTCTTTAGCTGTTGTTTCTTTTAATAACACACAGTTTAATGCGTTATGTGTTTTGGTTGTACAAGCCGACAAATCGAGTTGCTCAATATGTTCTTCATTTCCATCTAAAGCTTCACCAATAGTAATCGAATAATTATCGAAACCATATTGTAACATGCGTTTCGCAATTACTGCTGGTGTTTTTTTATTGTCGGTTAACAAACCAATCAATTCATTTCTATTGATTAATGCTTCATCTAAAGCCGACCAATCTCTACCGTGAATCGATATTGATTTTAGGTTGTTATAATTCGTTTGTATTTTATGACATAATAACTGAATACTATTGAAATAAGGAAAAGCTTTTAGTTTTGCATTAGGTAATAAACGTTGTAACGTGTTTCCGAAACCATAGAAAAAAGGATCTCCAGAAGTGAAAATGACAATAGACGAATTAAAGCCGCTATATTTTTTGATGAGTACGTCCATCTTTCCTGAGATTTCAATCCAAGTATGAATTTTCGGTAAGAACGATTTTACCAATTCATAATGACGTTTCCCTCCAGAAAAAGCAACTGACTTCTTAATTAATTCCAAGACATCTTCATTCAATTTTGGAGTAGGATGATTGCTAATTCCAATTAAATAAAAATCGATATGTTTATCATTTTGTATCATTTACAAATACGATTCTTTAATTACCACATCGTTAATGTTCTTACGTTTTTCCCATTGTAAACGTTCTAATTCTGGGTTTTCATAAAATTCATCGACATGCCCTAAACATAAATAACCTATCAATTGTCTATCTTTTGGTGCTTTTAATATGGTTTTAATGGTATCGGGATTTAAAATACTCACCCAACCTAAACCAATATCTAACGCTCTCGCCATTAACCACATATTTTGGATCGCACAAACAACAGAATATACACCAGCTTCTTTCATTGCAGTTTGTCCTAAAACAGGGTGTTCACTAGGCTTATAAAAAACAGCAATATTTAAAGCAGATTCAACAATACCTTCTAATTTTAATTGGGTATAAGCATCTATTTTATTTCCTTCAAAAAGGGTTTTAGCTTTTTCATTTTCTTCAAAAAAACTGTCTTTTACTTTATTTCTAATATCTAAATCTTTAATGACAACAAACTCCCAAGGTTGCGAAAAACCAACCGAAGGTGCGTTTACTCCAGCAAATAGAATTTTATCTAGATCGGCTTTAGCAATCGATTTATTTATAAAACGATTCCCTCTAACGTCTCTACGTGCAAGTATTATTTGCTCTAAGGTTTCAATATGTTCTGGAGTAAATTTGTTCATCTTTTAAGATTTAAAATAAGTTGAAGCTTCGGGTAATGTAAAAGCAGCATTAACAATGGCTGCGGCAACATTGCTTCCGCCTCTGTTACCTTCTATAATGACCCAGTTTGTATTATTCGTTTGTGATAATTGCTCTTTAGCTTCTAAAACATTTACAAACCCAACAGGTACACCAACAACTCCTGCAGGTTTAAAATTGTTGTTAGCTCTAATTTGATCTACGATTTCGAATAAAGCCGTAGGCGCATTTCCCACAACATATAAAGCATTCGGATGTTTTTCAATAGCTTTTCTAATACCTGCTTGCGAACGCGTAATATTTTCTGATTTTGCTAAGAGTTGTACGTCTTCGTCATTTAATAAACAGTGTATCTGATTACCGAATTCCTTAGTGAACGCTTTTGTTATTCCAGCTTGTACCATCGTAACATCTGTTACAATTTCTCCTCCGTTTTTAAGATGATGATGCCAGTTTTCAATGGCTTTTGAAGTCGCAGAATAATGATTAAAATCTTCTAAAATCCCTGTGGTATGAATCACTCGCGTTATCGCCCATTTATCAGCTATAGAAAATAGCAAATCTTTAATATGTTCTGTAACAATTCTAAAACTTTCTTGCTGAATTTCTTTACCCGTATGTGGTTTTCTGTTCAGATAACCTCGTGGTGTAACCAAGTAGTCTTTAAAACGATACGTTTGAGAGTTTCCAATCATCACCAAACAAAACATATCGACATCTTCAGGATTAAATTCACCTAAAGTGGTAATTTTAAGTGCTTCTTCTGGTCGTGTTACGTGCCTTATAATTGCAACAGGCGTATTAGGTGAACGCTCTGATAAAAATATTTTCTGCAATCTACCTAATTGCCAATGTCTTTTTATACTTTTCGGATTGTATAAACTGGTAACAAAATCGCCCATTGCGGCCGCTTTAATTCTTTTTTCTATTCTGTTCCATGGCGTCATTAAATCCGATAAAGAAATACAGCAAAAATCGTGACCTAACGGAGCGCCCAATTTACTTCCTGCAGCTAAAAAAGCAGAAACACCTGGTAAGGTTTCCAATTCAATATCATCGTGATTTTCTTTAGAAACAACTTCGTAAACAATAGCCGCCATAGCATAAATACTAGCATCTCCAGAACCAATAACAACAACATGTTTGTCTTCTTTAGCTTTTTCAATAGCTTTATGAGCTCTGGCTTCTTCTTTACCTAAAGGCATGGAGATGAGTTCTGCATCTTCTTTAAATAAAGTGGCTCCAAATTGAAAATAATAGTCATAACCAATAACCACATCTGCTTTTTCTAAAGCATTTTTAACTATGGGTAACATATAATCAATATCTCCAGGACCTAAACCTGCTACTGTTATTTTCATGATGTGATTTTTTTAATAATGATAAGAGAAAAATAAGGGATCTCTCTTTTATTTGCAGTTGTCCAATGGGTTGAGATAAATTGTTGATCGGTTCCTAAACGTTCGGCATAAGTGATACTATGCCTTTCTGTATCGATTACTGATGTGATAATATCTATTACCGATATTATTTTCATTAATACTACGGTGTCAAAATTATCTATAGCTTCTTGTAATTCTGCTTTGGTTTGTACACGCGGAATAACCACTACTTTTTCATTTTGTAAGCACAAAGGTATTTTACTTTCTGAAGCTAAATGCAAGTATGAACTAATACCAGGAATTAAATCTATTGCCAATTCATGCTCTTGTATTTTTTCTAACAAATAAGAAAAAGAACTGTACGTACTAATATCGCCTTCACTAACTATAGCAATGGATAATCCTTTTTTATAATCACTTAAAATGTGTTGAAACGTTGTTTCGTAAATAACTTTCGCTTGCTCGCGTTCCAAATCCATTTTTAAGTAGAAGCCTTCTAGTTTTTCGGCTTTTAAATCATAATTATTTAAAATTGATAACGAATAACTTTCTTTCCTACCATCTTTAAATAAAGATCCTGGATAGTATATTTTATCTGCTTGCTGTAATGCTTTTAAGCCTTTTAAAGTAATTAAATCAGGATCACCAGGACCTAAAGAAATACCACAAATTTTTCCTGTCATCATATTCCTAACCCTTTTTTAATTTTAGTAAATACACTACTTTTTTGACCTACTTTTTCATCTTCTTCAAACAAAAGACCTTTTACGCCTAAATGATGCCCTATTTGTTCTTTTCCTATTTCAGATTCTAGACCTACAATTTGCTTACGATATTTACACATTTGGCAATTCATATTTGCCGTACCGTTAATAGCTTCATCTAAACGCTCATCAAAAGCTTTTAAAATGAACTCATCACTACCAAAAGCTTGGGTGTATACATGCTCTAAAGGAGAAGTTTCGCTAAAATCTCTTATTTGCTTGTAAATACGTTCTAAAAGAATACCTGTAAAAAAGAAAAACGGAATGGCAATCGTGCGTTTGAATTCCATTTTACTAGTAAGTTCTAAACTTTTAGTAACGCTTGGATACGCAGTACCACTGTATGAAACCGTTGTAAAACCAAAGCCCATCCCTTCGCCTAACATGCAGGCTAATTTGTGCACATCGGAATTGGCATCGGTATCGGTTGTTCCTCGACCTACAACCATTAAACAAACCTCTTTTCTGTCCATGGGTGAATGCTTACGTTCCTCTTCCAACACTCTTTTCTGAGCTAACTCTAGCAAAAAGGAATTTACACCAAGATGTTTTCCCATTTTAATGGTTAAATCTTTGTAATAGCTTTGTATGGTATTCATCTCGTAAGGAATATCATTCTTGGCATGAGAACCCGCAAAAAGTATAACAGGCAATGCATAAATTTCACGAATACCTTTTTGATACATACGTTCAACAGAAGCTTCATAAACTGGATGATTAAATTCTAAAAACCCATAATCTACTTCGTATTCTGTATACCTTGCTTGTAAAACTCTAACTAACTCTTTAAAAGAATCGGTTCCTGATTTGGTTCTACTACCATGTCCACAAAGTAAAATTCCTTTTTTCATTGTTTTATGTAATTGGTTCTGCCCCTATTAAAAATACTACAGGCATTTGTAGTTCTTGTTTTTTAACGTCATTTTCAATTCTCCCTAATGTTGATGATAATAACACCTCGTTTTGTCTTGATACATTAGAAATAGCACTAATAGGGATATCTGGGTTTTTACAAACCTTCAGTAGTTTAGGAATAATTTGGTCTAAACTTTTTAACCCCATATATAACGCCAATGTATTACCTGCGTTAAGCATTTCGGCTATACCTTTAAGCTGCGCTGTGGAATAATCGGCTGTATGAGCTGTACAAATTAAAACAGCATTAGATTGCCTTCTTTCTGTAATAGGGATATTAGCTGAACTGGCTGCTGCTAAAGCGGCAGAAATACCAGGAACAACTGTAAATGGTAGATTTTGCTTTGTTAAAAAACGAGCTTCTTCTGCTGCTCTACCATAAATATATGGATCGCCAGATTTTAAACGAACAACTCTTTCGCCTTGTTCGCAATGCGCTTTCATTAATATATTTATTTTATTTTGACGCGTTTCTTGATCTTCAATATCACCAAATTTCCTTCCTACGTAAATACGTTCAGCTTTTGTATTGATATTTAATATTTCATCTGAAATTAAATTATCATGTAATATAATTTCAGCATTTTCAATAGCTTCAAAAGCTTTTAATGTTAATAAATTTTTATTCCCAGGCCCTGCACCAATAATGCTTATTTCTGGTAAATACGTTTTTGTGAAAATCCATTCAGGATTAGAAAATTGATAAGTATAATTAAGTAATGATTTGGATTTAAAATTGTCTATAATCTTATAACGTTCTTCTGTTGTTGCCTCAAAAACAGGTGTAGGTAAGTTTAAATGAAATGCTGCATTTTCATAATACGCCCTTCTTTTTGGGTGTACATCTGCACAACCATTAATAACTTCTCCAAAACAGTTTTGTTTTAAAATAGCTTCAATTAAACCCACAGCATCTTTTTGATGAATAAGATTTACTGGTACATTTGGATTTTTTAATTGTTTTTTATTTGCTAGAAAGCGTCCTGGATGCCGTTTGCTTCCTATTAACCCTGCCAAACGCAAAATAGTTAAATTACTACCAAAATGCTGTTTCAATAAGTATTCTGCTTTTATTAACGCAGTACCTGAGGCTTTTTCTGGATAACAATCTATTGTTTCATCTATAAGACCATTGGTGTTTTGATACACAGATGTAGAGCTTACAAAAACAATTTTTATAGACTTAGGTGTATGCTTAATAATTTGTTCTATTTGAAGTGGATGTATCGTTTCAATATTTTCGATACGTTTTGGAGGAAAATTGATAATTAGTGTTGAAGCTCCGCTTATTAAAGCATCCCAATCTCCAATAATCTTATCGGACTCTATTTTTATTCTACTTACTTGAAACGAATATTTACTTAGTGATTTTAAATTATCCAGATCGGACGTGCTGCCACTAATTGAATACCCTTTTTTTTGAAGATCTAACGCTAGTGGTAAACCTAACCAGCCTAATCCTAAAATAGAGATATGCTTATTCATAACTGTGATAAATCTAAAGTTAGACGTTGCAACTGTATTTTTGTACAGTACTGCCAAGCTTCGGTATTTATAGAGTCAAATTCTATTCTACCTAAAGTTTTTCCGAATTTATTTTTAAAACGAATGCCTGTTTTTGTAGTTTCCTTTTGATAAAAATATTCTGTACTCGAAATTTTTAATTGTTGCAATTCCTTATTCTCTTTTGGAACAGCAGCAATAAAAAATTCTAAACAATCGGTTTTAGTTTGGAGTTCTAGCGTGAATTCTTTTGAATAGTTTACCGCGTTTATGTCTTTAAACGCTAAGTGAGGTTTATTAGGTAACTGAAGTGTTACACCTTCTGGTTTTTCTAGCAGAAATAAGAATAATGGATATAAATATTGATCGGAACTAAAGCCTCTTGTAATAAGGCAATCTCCCAATTCTTCATCGCTTTTAAATTCAAAAGGTTTTGGTTTTATAGGTGCTATTTCTTTATTAGAAACCTGTTCTTCCCAACCTTCTCGATACAACAGTTCGGTTTCTAAAGGACATTCATTCTGTATATGTCCTTTAACAATGTGGGTGATTTTTTCTGGTGTAAGTTCTTTATACCAAAATTCTCCAGGGTGTACAATACAAGTAGGTGCATCTTCACATCTACCATTACATCGTGTTTTAATGGTATGTGTATCATTCCAATTATCATTGTTACGTAAATAAGCTCTTGCAGCTCTTATAACTTTTTCTCCGCCTGCTTTTTGACAAGAACCACCGTCGCAAAAGAAAAAAGTATGTGTTGTATTGGCTATATTTTTCCCCATTAAATTAGTATGACTATTATGGGAAAAGCAGAGAAGAAAGCCAAAAAATATGGCAATCAAACACATCAACTTTTATCCCGAAAGTTTAAATTAGGTTTTACTTTAGGCAGGTCTTCTGACTCACTCTACTTTTAACGCCTTCCCGTTCCTAAGAACAGTGACTTCTAGATGTTAAAAGCTTTTTTAGAGCTTACAGCTGCGGGAACAGTTTTGGATTCTCACCAAATTCCCTTTTAATTCGATATTCTTAATTAAAAGAATAAGAAACCTTAAGCAATACAAATGTATAGCTAATTTTTGAATTATAGTATCGATTCTGTAATGAATTTTGCCCTTTTTTGAGGAGAAGCTTTAGGTAAAATTATAATTTCAAAACCTTTGTTTTTGTACTGTTCTAAAAGTACTTTTTCTAATTTCAAACAGTAATCAAACTCTTGTAACCTTTGTCCGTCTTGACAATAAATATCAAACCAAGTTGGTGCAAAAAAAACGGTGTTATGGTAAGTGTCTTGATAAGGAAAATCTTGTAAGTAATGAGGAATGGTTTTATTTTCTAAAACTAAATAAGCTTCTAAATCTAATAACGATCTGTCGCAAACTTGAGCTTTACTAGTTAATAATTCTTGACTCGTTACATTGAAAACAAGATCGGAAAAACGATTAATATCACCCCAAGGCACACCGTTTCTATTATTCTGTTGTTCCTCTAGAATAATTTTTCTAGACACTTCATCCATACAAGGAATCGTGTTTTTTAGAAGATTTATGGTCGTCGTTTTCCCAGTGCCTGGAGCTCCTGTAATAATATATTTTTTTTGAAGACTATGCATATTGAAACAGTAATATAACGCCAATAATAATGAAACAAAATAGTATACTTACTTTATAATTAATATGTGTAACTATTTTAATTTCTTCATGTTTTATGTCTCGGTTATTGTTTCCTATAAAAGGTTTTTCTACCAGTTTTCTATGATAATAATTTGGTCCTCCAAACTGGCAATCTAAAATATATGCTAAAGCTGCTTCTGGATAACCTGCATTCGGACTACTGTGTTTACTGCCTTCTTTAAAAACAAACCGCAAACCGCTTAATTTAAATTGAACAAATAACAATAATATAGCAGTAATTCGAGCAGGAATATAATTAACTACATCGTCCAATTTTGCGGCAAATTTACCGAACCATATATAACGATCGTTTTTATACCCAACCATGGAATCGAAGGTGTTTATCATTTTATAAGCCATTGCTCCTGGAACACCCAAAATTAAAAAATAAAAAAGTGGCGCAATAACACCGTCACTTAAATTTTCCGACATCGTTTCAAAAGTTGCTACTCTAATTTGTTGTTCGCTCAAGTTATTAGTCTCACGCCCCACAATCCAAGATAAACGCTTACGTCCAGCATCCAACCCTTCCTTTTTTAAAGTACTAAACACAGCTAAACCTTCCTTTATCAACGTTTTATTTGCCAAACAATAAAACAACATAAGTGTTGAAAAGACAATAGCTGAAATTTGAAAATTGGAAGCATTTAACCATCTAATAATTAGATAGGGCACAATAAAAGAAAAACTAACCAATACGATAACTAATAAAGCACCTTTTAAGAACTTATAACGACCTTTATTAAGCCATTTTTCACCTAAAGAAATACTATTACCAAACGCGACAATAAGATGTGGCATTTTTATGGGGTCTCCTAAAATTAAATCAAAAGTAAAGGCAAAAATTAAAATGTAAATATGGTTTAATCCCATGCTTTTAAAGCTTTAATTAAAATGTTATTTGCTTCTTTACTTTGTGTCGAAAGTCGAATAAATTCCCCGTCTATTTTTTTAAAATTTGTAGCATCGCGAACTAGAATTTGATGTTCTTCTATTAAATAGTGTTTTAATTCTTTAGCCGATTTATGTAACAATTCAACTAAAAAATAAGACGTATTACTTTCAATAACCTTAAAACCATTTAACTGTGCCACTTGCTGTTTAAAAACAGTTGTTTCCTCTAATAATTCTGAAGCATTAAATTGAAGTGCATCATAGTTTTCCAAAATGAATTCACCAGCTTTTATAGCCAATAAATTCACACTCCAAGGCATTTTTAAACTTAAAAGTTTTACTATGTTTGAAGCATTAGAAACTACATACCCCAAACGCAATCCAGGAATGGTAAATGTTTTGGTTAAGGAACGAACAATTATTAAATTACTGTACTTTGCCGTTAATGACACAATGGATTCAATACGCGTTGTAAACTCAATATATGCTTCATCAATAACAAATGTAGTCTCTGGTTTTTGCTGAAAAAGAAATTCTAATTCATCTTTAGAAAAAACGTTCCCGTTTGGATTATTAGGATTACATATAAATACAAGGTCTGCATTAGTCTTTTTTAGTTCGGTTGAAGCAATTAACTCGTAATTTAAATGAAAGATTTTACAAGCATCTTCGTATTCTGCAAACGTAGGTGCTACTATAGCTGCTCTCTTATTAGAGAATAATTGAGCTATTAGATAAAATGCCTCTGTTGCTCCGTTGGTAAACAAAAATTGTTCACTATTTAGTTGAAATTTTTTAGCCGCTAATACATTCAATTCACTTGCGGAAGGAGAGGGATAACTTTGAATTTGATTAACACATTTTGAAACCACGTCAAGCAATACTTTAGGGCATCCTTTATAGTATACATTCGAACTAAAGTTGTGTTTAATTTCGCCCTCAATTAAATGAAGATCATCTCCGTGGCCATTTAACATTGTTGTGCGCTGTTTTTTAAAATGGTTTCCATATCTAAATTTTCATTTATCCAATCGGCTAATTTATCAAATTGTTCCGCTTTAAAAAGTATGTAATTTTTTGCTTGGACTTCAGGGAATTTTAATTGTAATAATTCTGTTACGACATCTTGATTATCAAAAATACCATGAAGGTAAGTGCCCCAACTTTTATCGCCATCAAAATAACCTTCCTCCTTCTCGTCTATAAGATTTAAATATTTGTTTTTAGGCACACTAGTTTCACCCATATGAATTTCGTACCCTACACAAGGTGCCTTGAAGTTTTTAAACTTAAAATTACGTTGTATCGTTTGCTTTGTTTGAGAAAGCTCTGTCTCAATATCAAACAATCCCAAACCTGCTTCTAGTTTAACATTGCTTTCTACAGAAAATGGATCTGTAATAAATTTGCCCAACATTTGGTAACCGCCACATATTCCTATAATTGGAATTTGTGAATATTTATTTTTAATCACAGAATCCAAACCCTCCTTTTTTAAAGCAACTAAATCTTCAATGGTGTTTTTGGTGCCCGGAATAATAATAACATCGGCTTTATTAAGTTCTTCGGAATCTCTTGTAAAATAAAGGTTGATAAGTGATTCCTGCTCTAAAGCTTGAAAATCTGTATAATTAGACATGTAATGAAGTTTTACTACGGCAATGTTTAATTTACCTTCGATAGCTGTTGTTGCCCTAAGGTTCAATGCTACAGAGTCTTCTTCTTCAATAATAATATCTTTTGCGTAGGGCAAAACCCCCAAAACAGGAAGACCTGTAAGTTTTTCTAATGTCTTTTTTCCTTCAACAAATAAAGAAGCATCTCCTCTAAATTTATTAATAATAATACCTTTAACAAGTTTACGTTCCCAATCTTCTAGCAAAGCAATAGTACCATAAACACTACCAAATATACCTCCTTTATCAATATCTCCCACTAAATAAACACAAGCGTTAGCAGCTTCTGCCATTCGCATGTTTACAATATCTCTATGCTTTAAATTAAGTTCGCTAATACTACCGGCACCTTCCATAACAACAGGATTGTGCTTTGATACTAGTTTCTTGAAAGACGCTTTAGCTTCTTCAAAAAGATGTTTTTTATTATCACCTAAAAAATATTCTTTAGCGGTTTGATCTCCTATTGGTTTTCCATGCAAAACAATTTGTGATTTATTTACAGATGACGGTTTCAATAAAATAGGATTCATTTCTACCGTTGGCGGAATACCACAAGCTTCTGCTTGCACTGCCTGCGCTCTTCCAATCTCAAGATTATCAAGTGTAGAAAAACTATTTAAAGACATATTTTGTGCTTTAAATGGAGCAGGATTATATCCTTTTTGTTTAAGCCATCTGCAAATTCCTGTTGTTATCCAACTTTTACCAACATCGGAACCTGTACCAACTAACATGATAGGTTTTAGGTTTTGCATTTAAAATTTGTTTATTTTAAATACAAAAATATCGAATAATATAGACTTTAATATCGGGTTGATGATAAAGTTTATTGAAATATACACCTTGCTTTTGTTTAAGTAAAACCAACTTGTAAAAGACTTTGAATTTAATACCTTTGTTTTAAGATTAGTAGTTTATATTTTTTATGGAAGACGAATATAAATATTGACACTAAAACTACTAGAAGTAAATCCGTTAGTTTCAAATATTTATGTTACGCTTACAACTTGAATTTAGACAACACCTAACATATTTATAATTTAATAAAACAGTGATTACGCAAATGAATACAGGATTAGTCTTATCTGGCGGCGGTGCACGCGGTATTGCACATATAGGTGTAATAAAAGCACTAGAGGAACACAATATAAATATCACTCATATTTCAGGAACAAGTTCTGGAGCTTTAGTAGGCGTTTTATTTGCTGCTGGCCATTCTTGGGTTACTATCTTAGAATTCTTTAAAGCAGTGCCTTTATTTGAGTACAAACGGTATGCATACAACAAACCTGGTTTTATAGATACCAATAAATTTTATAAAGACTTTTTGCCTTTCTTTAGTAAAGATGATTTTACAAGTTTAAAAAAACAGCTTTATATTCCGGCTACCAATCTTATTGAAGGCAAAGAAGTAGTCTTTAATAGTGGGGAACTTATAAAACCAGTATTAGCTTCTGCTGCGTTCCCAGGATTATTTACACCAGTAATTATTGACAATGTGCCCTATATAGATGGTGGTGTTTTAAATAACTTCCCAATAGAACCTATTAAAAAAAAATGTACTAAGACGATAGGCGTTTATGTAAACCCATTACAAGAGGTTTCTGCTAATGAGATAAAACATTCTTATCAAGTAGCCAATAGAGCTTATGATATTAGTTTTGGAAATCGCTGTGAAAACAAGTTTAAAGATGTCGACATTTTAATAGCCCCAAAGGAACTCGAAAAATTTGGAATGTTTAATCTAAAGAATATAGATGCTATTTTTGAAATTGGCTATCAAGCAGCTATAAAAACATTAAGTAATTATAACAACAACTCTTTAGGATGAATACCCAAATTTAAATTTAAACAACCTCCTCTTTATCTAAATACACCTTATTAACTTTCTCCATTGAAGACCTATAAAATCACTATCCTTTCTTCGAGTTATTGTATTTTACTTAATTTTATTCTTTGTTTAATTTTGCCTGTTTTTTCGCAGCACGTTCTTGTTTTTTAAAATAACTTCGGAAGAAAAAATTATGCTTAAGAGCTTCCATATTTTCATTGAACTTTTGGGAAGCTCCCTTTATTTCCAGCATAGTTGAATCTATTGTTTTGGGCAAGATTTCATTTTTTGTAAGATAATTGAAGGTGCTTTCTTTTGCATTTATTCTAGAAACCATAAGCTCTAGTTGTTGCGATGTTTCTAAAATAGTTGTGCTTGATTGTTTTATATTATTAACCGTTTCTTGGACTTGATTACCCACAAGAGTATCATTTAATAAAATACCTACAGCACTTTGTTCCATATCTATTTTGGAAAACTTATAGTTTAAAGAACTCAGTAATTGATTGGTACCACTTGTAGTTTGTTTTAGATTAACTAACGTAGCTCGAATATCTTGGGCTAGTAATGAATCGGTAATTAAAGTCCCTAAAACGCCTTCTCCTTTCAAAATCTTATTTGTTATTTTTAATAAATCTGCCGTTAACAATGCGGCATTTTCATTGGTTACGTTAAGTGTTGAAAACATATCATCTGCACCAATCTTGCTAAACGAAGTAATTGTATCTGTAGAAATAACCCTTTGTAAATTCTCTTTACCCGGAATAATATTAATAACCATACTTCCAACCAACCCATCTGATCCAATACTAGCAATTGCATCTTTTTTTATGAAGGCTCCTGTTTTTTCTTCAATCATCATTTGTACAACAATTTTCTTATTGGTTATCATTTCAATATTGCTGACAGTACCTACATTTATTCCAGAATAGCGCACATTATTACCCAATTGAAGCCCATTCACATTATGAAATACGGCATACAGTTCTATATTGTTACTAAAAACATGTTGTCTATTACCAATAAAGTAGAGTGTCACTAATAGAATGAGTGTACCAATGACTACAAATAAGCCAACGCGGGTTTTATGAGAAGCTGATTTTTTCATCATAATAAAGTATTTTTTTGAATGCCTAATAACTGATTAAAAAATTATTAAATAGCATTTTATGTGTTCATTTTTTTTACTTGTTAAAGTAGCCTCCTTTTAATTGTTAAACTTCGATTTCAAACTTTTAGTTATAGATATTTCATAAAGTTTAATCTTTAAAAAAGGCTTTAACTTTCGGGTCTTCTGAAATAGAAAGCTCTTTATAAGTTCCTTCCGCATAATTAATTCCATCTACCAGTAAAATCATTCGGTTACTGATTACTCGTGCACAATCCAAATCGTGTGTGATAATAAGCGAAGATGTATTATATGTTGTTTGAACAGTTCTCATTAAATGAATAATTTCCTTTGCTGTTATTGGGTCAAGACCTGTGGTAGGCTCATCATATAAAATAATCTTTGGCTTTAAAATTAAAGCCCTTGCTAAAGCTACCCGTCTCTGCATTCCTCCAGAAAGTTCTACTGGCATTAAATCTATTGTGTGTGCTAATCCAACATTTTCCAAAGCTTCTAAAACCAATTCTTCTGTTGTTCGAGAAGCATCTACCCTATCCCGGTTTCTACGCAAAGGAAATTCTAAATTTTCTCGAACCGTCATAGAATCATACAATGCACTTCCTTGAAATAAAAATCCAATTTCTGTTCTAAGCACATCGAACTCTTTTCGGCCTAGCTTCATAATATCTTCACCTTTAATAGTAATACTTCCATGATCGGCTTCTAGCAACCCAACTAAGGTTTTTATCATAACTGATTTACCAGAACCCGATTTACCCATTACTACAAGGTTTTCACCTTTAAACAATTTTAAGTTAAAACCATTGAGTACGTGATTATCTCCAAAGCTTTTATGAAGATCTTTGATTTCTAAAATGGGCTGTATATCTTCTTTTGTTTCTATCATATTTTAAAAAAAATATCTGTAATAAATACAGCTACAAAATCAATAACAAAGAGCAGCATAGATGTGTAAACTACAGCAGTATTAGATGCTTCTCCAACTCCTACGGTTCCTTTTGAGCAATTATACCCTTTATAACACCCTACCAAACCAATTGCAAAGCCAAAGAAAAAGGACTTTACAGTAGCCGGAAGAACATCACTAAACTCTAAAGCGTCAAACACATTATTAAAATATAATAAGTACGATACTTCTCCTTTTAAATTCTCAATAAGTGCAGATCCAAATAAGGCTATAGCATCTCCCATAAGTATAAGTAGCGGAAGCATTAATGTAGTAGCCAATATGCGTGTAACTACCAAATACTTAAATGGGTTGGTTCCTGATACCTCCATCGCGTCTATTTGCTCCGTTACTTTCATTGAACCAAGCTCTGCGCCAATTCCAGAACCAATTCTTCCAGCACATATTAAGGCAAAAATAACTGGACCTATCTCTCTAACAATTGAAAGACTAACCATTGATGGCATCCAAGAGGTAGCGCCAAATTGAGAAAGTGTAGGTCTAGACTGTAATGTAAATACTAATCCTAAAATAAAACCAGTAACACCTACCAACGCAAAAGAACGGTTCCCTATTTGGTAACACTGCCTTAATAGTTCTTTCCATTCAAACGGAGATGTAAACATCTCTCTGAAAAAACGAATTGAAAAATAGGTTATATCACCCACTTCTTCAAAAAAGAGTTTGGTTCTTATTACTATAGAGTTTGTTCCGTTCAAAATGCATCAATTATCCGAAGTTAAAATTAAGATAATTTTTACCAACGGTAAATGATCTTAGTCAGTTGTACAGCCTAATTAATATCATAGCATTAGCTATAATATTTAGTAAAACACCTTCATTTAATTAAGAAAAACTGGAAGTAATTCTATTATTATCACATAAAAAAACTAATTATTCTATCTTAATTTATCCACTTTAGCACCTGCATTATTTGCTATATGCCTCTTGTAATCTTCTGTATAAAGCGTTGCTATTGTACTATACGCCTTGGCTAGTTTATTATAGTTTCTCCAAGCTTTATCATAAGCTTTAATCCACTTTTTAACATCCTTTGTATTTCCATTATCATCTGCATACTTCATATACACAAGTGCTCTATATATTTTATATAGTTTTAATCCATATTCAGAAGATCCTATAGCATGGTTTTTAGTTTCTTCATTTGGCCAATCAATTGATTTAGCCAGTTTAACTATTTCTTTCCATTTTACTATGGATTCATCTTTTTGAGCTAAGTTTCTCTTTTGCTCTAAATCTCCTTTTACTACCATTGGCCAAGCAATACCTTGATCTCTTGTCCACCACGGGTTCATATCTCTATACGTACTATTTCTACCTCTAACTACCGCTTCCGCAGAAAGCAAACACAACTTTCTAAATTTAGCAACATCTTCGTCTTCTAAATGTAAACGCTCCGTAGCATATCTATTAAAAATAAATTCCTCGGTTTTATCTGTATTTTGACCCCATTGTGCCATAACCCATGAGTTCAAATCACACCACATTTCATCTTTAACATACGGACCATCCCATCCGCCTCCACGAGACCATGTCCAAACACCTGCATATAATTCTGGTTTAGTATCTACAAACTCTTGAATACTATTTATACGTTCTTCGGGCATTCTAGCATGTTCTTCAAAACCATCTATAACACCATTAGCAATGTAATTCGGGTATGCCCCTTTTCCTTCATATTCACGAGCAGATTGCACCTCGATGATTTGACGGTGACGCCCTTGACCAATAACTTTACTAAAAGAATTTGATCTATGGAAATCACCTTCACAATGTTTTATACTGATAATTAAATTTTTATGAGGTTCTACGGCATTACTCACTTCCATATAGTCATCTAACTTGGTATCAAAAGCACCCCAAGTTCTAAAAATTAATTGCTTGTCTCTTTTTACACAAATTTCTTCTCGTAGTATATTGATTAAAGGAGAAATTGTTTTTTCAGGATTTTTTTTATCTTCTATTGCCCCTAAATGATATGGAGCATCGTGTAAATACGTTTCTCCAATTCGAACAACTAAACCATCAAGATCCGGAAACTGATCAAACATTTCATTAATTTGAGCACGGATTAATTTTTCTGTTAAAGGATCGTTAGGATTCCCAAACGTTTTTTCAATGCCATATTTTGCA
Organism: Algibacter sp. L1A34; assembly: GCF_009796805.1. Classification (NCBI taxonomy): domain Bacteria; kingdom Pseudomonadati; phylum Bacteroidota; class Flavobacteriia; order Flavobacteriales; family Flavobacteriaceae; genus Algibacter; species Algibacter sp. L1A34. The sequence goes on from NZ_CP047029.1 coordinate 4,095,242, forward strand.
ATTAATCGCTTAGGGAATAAAACAAGATCGGACATGGCGTAAATAGCCATATCTTCAGCTTTACACGCTGCATGCATTTTCTTTATTTGTGCTGCTTTAGCATCTACCCATTTACGATCTTCTGTACCTTTTGGTAAGATATCCTTGTCTACTGATTCCCAATTAATGGCTAATGCAGGAGATTCAAACAGAAAATACACTTTGCCGTTATACCCCATTTCCTTTATTACAGCAGGATCATTATATTTAGAATCGTATGGTGTTTCACCAGGGTTATGGTGAACCATATCTAAAATCAAAGGGTTGTCTTTGTTATTTTGAGCTCCAACATTTACACTTAAAACACTTACAAGTACTAAAAATGTAAAAATGCTATGTTTACTTAAATTTAATGCTTTCATATTCCTTTTCTACTATTATTTCTAATTAAAAACGTGTTACTAAACTATTGATTGGCGTTAATTCTTCACCTTGCAAGGCATATTTAACCTCAATAACTCTTGGTTTATCGCTTGGTCTATATTTAATAGTTATAGGATGTAAACCTTGTTTTAAAGCGACTTTTCCATAACTTTTTTTAGGTCCGTGCCATCCGCTATTATCAACAATAACATCTTCACCTAAAAACAATAAATCACCACCATCGGAGCGTGTTTCAAACTCATAAACACCATCTTTTTCAGCATTAAAATAACCTTGATAAACCACAGCAAAATTCTTTTCATCTTTTAAATCGCCCAAAGCAATACCTTCTACTTTTGTGAAATTCGGCGTTGTAGGTGTTTTAATATCTTTTTCCTTTTTGAATTTCCCTTTAACCACCCATTGTTTTAATCCTTTTTCTTGAGCTGTTACATCCACAGATTCTATATAGTTTTTGTGAATTACTTTTGTAGATTTTAAGTCGTTATAGAGTTCTCCTCTATAAGCACGTGCTTTAATTTCAATGGTATCATTCACAACGAAAGGCGCTTCATATTTTAAAGACGCTTTGGTTGGCACCGCACCGTCAATTGTATAGTATATTTCTGTTCCCTCTAACTCGTAGGCTAAACTTAAACTCACCGAAGTTTCTTCAACAAAAGCAATCTCCTTATCTAAACCTTCAACTGCAGGCACGTAATAATACACACCTAAAGCATCCAGCCTGTCGTATTGTTTTTCAACATTGCTATTAAAAACTTCAAAATTTTTGTTTTCTTTAGACGCCCAAGCATTTTCTGCTACGGCTAACATTCTTGGAAATGCTTGATATTGTAAACGTTTGTAATTCGGAATTCTTTCCGACCATAAATTGGCTTGAATCCCTAATACATTAGCTTCTTCTTCTGCTGTAAAATCTGCAGGAATGGGCTCGTAATTATAAACACCTTTTAAAGTCGTTCCTTCATTTAAGTAATCGAAATAATAAGCAGCCGTTGTAGTTACTACAACTTTATTTCCATTTTCTGCTGCAATTTTAGGAGCATTAGGCGCCCAATTTCTCCACCACATAATGTTGGCACTTTTGGTTAAACCTCCAGTCACAATTTCATCCCAACCCATAAATTTCTTTCCTTTAGATTTCAAAAATTGCTCTATATCTCTGTTGAAATGAGACTGTAATTCGTGCTCGTCTTTTAAATTATTGTCTTTAATTGCTTTTTGACAATGTGGGCAAACTTTCCAAGATGCAATATTGACCTCATCACCACCAATATGAACATATTCTGCAGGGAATAACTCCACCACTTCATCTAAAATATTTTTCATAAACTCGTAAGTCGTTTCCTTTCCTAAACACGTTGGGTATGTAAACACAGTATCCCAACCCGATTCACCATTACAAGATAAAAATGGATAATTATCGATGGCCGATTTAAAATGCCCTGGCATATCAATTTCTGGAATTACGGTAATACATCTATCATCTGCATACGCCACAATGTCTTTAATTTGTTCTTGAGTAAAGAAACCTCCATATTTTCGTTCTCCATCAATGGTCTTAAAGTTAGATTCATCAATAGTATAAAGCTTATTTTCAACCGCTCTATCCATACAAATAGTGTCTTGATTGTTTGGTGTTCTCCAAGCGCCTTTTTCGGTTAATAATGGATATTTTTTAATCTCAACTCTCCAACCTTGATCATCTGTTAAGTGCATGTGATAAGTGTTTAATTTATACAATGCCATATTATCTAAAAAGTCTTTGACTTCATTTATATTGAAAAAATGACGACTAAAATCCATGTGCATGCCTCGCCATTCAAAACGCGGTTCATCTTCAATAGTTACAGATGGCACAAACCAATCTGCTGCAACTTTTTCTTTGCTTTCTATAGCTGTTGGTAATAACTGACGAATACTTTGAACGGCATTAAAAAAACCACTTTCTTCTGATGCTTTTATGTTAATTGAAGTTGGATTTACATTTAATTGATAAGCGCCTTCTTTTAATCCTTCTATCGTTTCAAAAACAATAGCGCCTTCTGCAATGGTGTTTTGTAATTCTAAATTATATCCTGCAGCTTTGTTAAACAAACCTGCTAAATAATTTGCTCCTTTTTTTTGACTTTCATCTTGAAGAATAATAGCTGTATTGGGTTCTACTTTAAAAGAACCTTCATTAAGCTTTAAACTTGATGGCTTAGGAAGTATAGAAATATCTTCTTGTTTAAAAGACGGATTTGGCTGTTGCGAGCATGATGTAAAAATGACCGTTAACAACATTAGCACTACATATTTTCTCATACCTGATAGTATTATATTTCTGTTAGTTTTTATTTTAAAAACGATAAATCTTTACGTTTAAATCTTATCCTCTCTTTGGATTTTCTATGATATTTTTTTGGACAGCCAAATCAAAACTCTCAATAATTGAATTAGATAATTTAGCTTTTTGTTTCCAATACTTATCACCTACAACACCTGCTTCGGAATAATTAAACGGTATAAAATTTATTTTTTTATAATTTTTTTTACTCTTAAAATGAAAATCAGCTTGTAACGGGTTCTTAAATTTTGGATCGATTAAAAAGCTATGCTTATCAAAACCTTTTTTACGCCAATTTCTAAAAGAGTGCTTATTAAAATCGTATTCATTTCCATTTGTATTCCAATATATATTATAATCTATTTCTGCAATTACATCATCCCAAGCACCTTTTGCAACCATTCCTTCATTAAACAAAACAATATTATGTGTGAACGTAAACGATTTGTGTTCTTCGGCAATAGTGCATTGCATCTGATATTTTTTAGCAAAAGCCAATATGTTGTTTTTTACAATATTTTCTTTGCCATAATTTTCTTGAAAACCACCTGTTTTGGTATTATAAACTAAATTATTTCTGAACACTATTCCAGAAGAACCTTCATCTGCATACATGCCCCAGCCACCGTAAGAATACGAATGTATATGATGAATCAAATTATTTTCGACCACCGTACCTTCTGAAGCTCCCAAAGTATAAATTGCAGCCATATCACTTAATAAATCCCAACCAATATGATGGATATGATTATAAGCAATTCTATTACGTTTGGCTAAACTAGGCTTATAACCCCAAACCCAACCTACGGAAATACCTGTATAATAAAAGTTTCCTATATCGTTATGCATTATATTACTATCAGAACTATGACCAACCCAAACACCAACAGCCGCAGGAAATTCTTGCCCGCCTGTTTGTATAATATTATTGTTCACAGTAATATGGTGTGTATGCTCCTTTCCTCCTAATGCTTTTTTTGAATTTGAAGCTTTAAAACCTCCCAAATAAACACCACCTCCACCAAGATTATGCATATAACTATTTTCTACAATAGAATGACTAACCCCTTTTCCAAACCATAAGGCATGTTGGCCAATTTTTGAAATTTCTCCGTTAGAAAATGTAATATTTCTTGCGCCTTCTACATTAATAGCAGCATTTAAAACAGCAGCTGCTTGGTTAGGTTCTGAACCCGTTGCAGGTATTCTGTAGTGACAATACTCAAAACTCAAACCTTCAAAATGGATATATTCAACATAATTACCTTCAGAAGCATTTCCTTTTACAGCTACTAATTGCTCCAAAACGGGCACTATCACCGTTGAATTCTCCGGTGTTTTTCCTGCTTTTGGCATGTAGTATAAAATTCCTTCTTCACTTAAAAACCATTCTCCCGGAGCATCTAAAGCCGCTTTATAGTTTTCAAAAACAACACGTCTTCCTTTTTTTAATGGATTCCAAGGTTTCATTCCTTTTCCTGAAGTGGTTATAGACAAACTATCTTTATTTATAGCATCAATATAGCGCAATGTATAATCCCATTTATGATAGGCCTTGAACCTTACTTGCCCCATGTTTTCCGCTGTAATCCCAGATAAAGACTCGAATGCTTCTTTATCAAAAAATAATTTTTGCTCTGCCTTATCGGCGACTTTTCCTTGGCCTTGTTTCCAAATATTTTGCGTTACAGTATCTAATTCTATAAACCCCTTATTTGGTGTTCTTGCTAAGGTTGCACGTTTATGATTAACATATAATTGATCGAACCTCCAATTGTAATAAACACTTTCTGGGATTTTCACTTCCCAAATCCCGTTTGAGTTCACTGTAAAGCCATCTATTATTTTACCTCCACTAAAAATAGGTTTGGCTCCTTTTTCAGCTTTATAAATAACGGGGAATTTTTCTTTTCCACTATCTTGTGGTCCTAATTCCAAGGGCTCCATCATGCTATAATGTCCGTCTTGAATAATAACCGTATAAGATTGATTTTTTTTTGACGTTTCTTTGTGATGTCTAATAGCATCACGAGCTTCTATCAAACTAGCAAAAGGCTGATTTTTAGCACCAGAATTTGTATGATTCCCTGTTGGAGATACATAAAACTCTACTTGCGCATTAAGTGGTAAGAAACAGATTAAAAATATAATTATGGGGTAAATATTTTTCATTTATTCGTTTTAGTTCATTTCTAATTGAATATCTCCTTTTTCAAGACTCCAATCGTTCCCCAAAAACCCAGCGGCTTTAATACCTTTTAAGCCTTCTTTATATGTTGATGGTGTAAAAATCATAACATCTGGAATACCTACTCCAGAAGAAAAATATCTGTTAGGCGTTACCGTTTTAAATCCTTTGATACCCGTACCCGAAACAACACCTACCGCTGCCATTTTGCTATCCGTTCTTGGATAGGTAAAATACACACCATAGTCAGCTCCTTTAAAACTTTTAGTCCCAACTTTAACCTCATTTCTTTTTATCTGAATAGGGCTATCGGCTAATAACAACTTCCAAGCGCCATTGGTGGTTGCATTCCCGTAAATAATTACAGATCGATCTTTATACTTAGATAATTTGAAATCTTTATCCGATACGATATCTATCGCACCATTGCCTCTGTAATAAAACGTTTCGGCATCAAAACGTGCTTTATTAAAAGACCACGCGTTTTCTGCTTTACTACCTGTTGTTCCGTAAACAAACAGCATATTATTTTTAAAAGCCTCTTTAAAATTGCCGTATCGGTTTGGGTTTTTCTCAAAGGTATTTGTTGGCGTTTCTGTTAAAGTCCACTTGTTGCTCACTTTTTCAAACCAAGCTTCTTTTCCTTTTTGAGCAGCTAAATTTTTAAATTCCGTAGAATCAATAATTATGTTTAATGTATCTGAAGCTATAGTATGTTTTAAATCAACTTTAAACTTTTTTAAATTTTCGGTTTCAATAGATATACTTCTCGTTTTTAAAACCTCGGCTTTTTTAATTTGCTTTTCGCTACGTATATTTTGAGTGACTTTTACACCAGTAAATTCAAATTGTTTTTCTTGTTGATATAAAGTAATATATCTACTTTCTGAAGACACACCAGGATTTGCTGTTCTAAACTCAAACGTTTTTACATCGCCATTTTCAGGAATTGTATGCCATTTAAAATAATCGAAAATGGTGCTAAAATCTATTCCGAACCAGTGTTTTTTATCTGGGTATTCTAAGTAAGCAAAATCGGGATGGTAATCGCCCAAATAGTTTCTCATAAAACGTGCTTGTTCTACAGGTACTACATCATCGGCATCTCCGTGTTGAATATAAATACCTTGTTGTAGGTAGTTTTTAGATAACTCTAAAGTATAACTCGCATGACTTGCTCTTTCAAACATTTTTTCTAAAGCAGAAGGATTTTCTTTTTTCTCTTTATTCGCATAAGAAAACAAAGAATACCACCCAGAAATAGGAGCAATTGCTGCCCATTTACTAGGAAAAGTAACGCCCACTTGCCAAGTACCATGACCGCCCATAGAGTGCCCCGTTAAATACGTGCGTTTAGGATCTGTACCATACATTTTTTCGGCAATAGCCTGTACTTCCATAGCATCCCAACGTCCCCAATCTTCCCAATCGAAACCATAATTTCTACGATTTGTAGGTGCAATGACGTGTCCCCAATCTTTAGCTTTGTAAGATGCTGCTTGATTTCTAGCCTCTACACTTGCGCCGTGTAAAGAAAGAAACATGGCTGGTTTTTCCTCTGTTTTTAAATCGCCTTCTTTTACAGAAAAATACTGAACACTACCATCAATGTCTGAAATAAAAGTTCTTGAATAGAATTGCTCTAGTGTTTTTACTTTGTATAAAACAGAAGATTCATCTATTAATTTATTACCATCAAACAATTTTACTTTTACTCTAACCGTATCTTTTACAGTATAATTATCCTGAACCAAATAAGGCACCTTTCTCATAGTTAACGGCGTAATAGAAGGTACTTTTGTTTCCAATATTTGTCCGTTAGACTCGGTAATTATTTTAAGATTTTTCAGTGGTTTGACTGTCGCATTTAAAACTCTAATTGATCCCGTTTTAGTATCCTTTTCCGTCGTTAAAAAATCAGGAATCGTCATATCTCTTTTTAAAAGAGCAATAGGTTTAATAACTGGCAATAATTGCATATTCACCTGTCCGCGACCGCCTTTTACTAAAAATGTATTCTTTCCTTTTTTTAATGCTATAGGATGAAAAGTAAGATGTTTGTTATAAACATCTCCCCCACGTGGAGCACCGTTAACATAAACTTCACTATGACCAGATATCTCTAATATTTTAACCTCAGCCGCTGGAGCGTTGTAGGTTACAAATAAATAACCACCTCTTAATTTTCTATCTTTAAAAACTCCTTTATCATCAGCAGTTACTGCTTCCCATTTTTCAACATCTCCTTTTCGGTTTACACCAACGCTATCATGTTCTACAGGCTCATAATTTTCTTCTGAAATAAAGTTATAAAACACAGGGTCTGTATAAATAATAGTACGTCGCCCTTCACCTGTAGCTCCAACAATTAATCCTTTTGTTAAAGGAATGGTGTCTTGAGCTAGTACAATAAAACTATAAAAGAAGGCTAAAACTGATATAGATAAGCTTTTCAAATTCATATAAAATATTCTTAATTTAATTTTGGTTCAGGTCCCATTTGCATTTCTAAAACACCTCCTTGAGTAATCTCTTCGTGCGAAATCCAAAATCTATCCAATGGTTTTCCATTCAATTTCAGAGATTGGATATAAATGTTTTCTTCTGAATTATTATTGGCAATAATTTTAAAAGTCTTTCCAGTGTAATATTTGCTGTCTAGTTTAATTTCAATATCACTAAAAACAGGACTTGTTATTTGATATTTATTATCTCCTGGGTTTATAGGATGAATTCCTATTGAAGCCAAGACATACCAAGCAGACATTTGCCCTACATCTTCATTCCCACATAATCCATACGCATCGGTTCCATAAGCATTGCTACAAATTTTACGGGTATATTTTTGTGTTAAATACGGTACACCAGCTTCGTTTAACATAAAAGGCACATGGTGTACGGGTTCGTTTGGATGATTGTAATAGTTGTTCCAAAGGAAATCTTCAGGTGTGTTTTCAAAAAAGGAAACCAATTCATTTTTAAACGCGTCTTCACCACCCATAAGTTCTTTTAATCCATCAATATCATGTGGTACAAACCAACCTTGTTGGTAGGGATTACTCTCTATGCAACCTTGCCCATGCACTGCTTTTCCTTTCCATTCTAGCCAAGTACCAGAACTATCTTTGGCTCTAAACCAGTTTACCTCTTCATTCCAAATATTCTTGTAATTTTTACTTTTCTCAAAATACTTTTCTGCAATATCATTTTTCCCTAAAGATTTAGCAAGTGTGGATAAAGCCCAATCTGAATATGCATACTCTAAGGTTTTAGAAATATGCTTATTTGAATAGCCTAACTCACCATTCCCTGTATTATTGACAGTATTTAACGAATATTGAAATGCTTTTTCTACATCGTAATTACGAATACCTTTTTGGTAAGCATCATTAATAACAGATACCGCAGGATTCCCCAACATAACCCCAGAATACGAGTTTAACATTTCCCAACGTGGTAAATATTCACGTCCGCTTAATTCTGCCATTTGTAATAATGAATTAATTTCATCATTTACTAAAGATGGATTGATAATGGTTTGTAAAGGAAATTGAGAACGAAAAACATCCCAACCGCTAAAAATAGTTCGGTAAGTAAAATCTTTTGTTTGATGCACTTTTTTATCTGCACCCATATAATTTCCATTCACATCTGAAAAAGCACGAGGATCAATCAATGTGTGATAAAGCGATGTATAAAAAATAGTTTTTTCTGCATCGGTACCGCCTTCAACTTTTATATTTTCAATGGCTTTACTCCAACCGTCACGAGCCTCTTGTCTTGTTTTATCAAAATCCCAGTGGTTAATATCGTGTTCTAAATTTTCTTTAGCACCTGCAACACTTACAAATGAAATTCCACTTTTTAATAAAACTTCCTCTCCTTCTTTAGTATCGAAATTGGTATAAAAACCTAAATGCTTGCCTTGCATTTCTGTTTTATCCGTATAAATTTTTGCGTTTTTTATTGAATCTTGATAGTTATCTTTTCTTATCCAACGCATTTTTCTTTTTACATCTGGTAAATCTGCACTCCAAATGCCGTAATCTTTTAAAGGCTTACTAAACTGACAATAAAAATATACAACGTAATCTGCATTACCAGCACCAGCGCCCCAACCACCACCTTCTGGCGGACATTTCATCCAACCTTCAATGGTGTTTTCGTTTACAATTCTAATATATTGCTCTGTAGAAGTTCCTCCTACTCTACGTGCTAAATCTATCTGTACACGAGAGCTATCGCTTTCAGGGTACGTAAAACGAATAATTCCTGCTCGTGGTGCAGATGTTAATTCGGCTTTAACCTTATAATCATCTAAAGTTACCGCATAATAACCCGCTTCTGTAGTTTCTGTATCATGAGAAAAACGAGAACGGTACCCGCTTTCTGGATCTTTAGCCACACCTCTATTAGTTTGTAATTTACCTACCGTTGGTGTAACTAAAAAATTTCCTAAATCGCCAAACCACCCAATACCACTCATGTGTGTAAAACTAAAACCTTCAATCGTGGAGTGTGCATAAGAATATCCAGGACCATTATCGCCATCTGAAACCGTATCTGGACTTAATTGTACTAAACCAAATGGTGTGGCAGCACCAGGAAATGTTTTTCCAAAACCATGGGCATCTTTCGACTTCTTTCCATAAGTAATGGCACCTATAATTGGATCTATATAATCTACGGCTTCTTTTCCGTTTTCATCAACATCTTTACTTTTTGTTGAAGGTTTGCAAGATGTAGCTATTAGCACACTTAAAGTTAAACAGAAATAAACCGATATTTTCATTTTCTCAATTTTCATAGACCCTTTTATTCTTTTAATACTTAATGTCCTGATTTCTTAACAGTCTTCCCTTTTTTGTAAATATCTACAGTAACATCATTTTGTTGTAACGCCCCAGAAGTTGTTCTTCCATTTTCAACAATTTCTTTTAATTGTGCCGTCATTTTTTTAACAAGCTTCGAATGTTTATCATACACATTAATGGTTTCTTCAACATCTTTTTTCATATTATACAACTGAATATCCGGATAGTTTTCATCGATAGCTTTATTATCTGTTGGACTACTCCATCCACCAGAACCCGGCGTTAATTCTAATTTCCATTTTTTATTACGGAGAGAAAATTTTCCATTTATAGAATGATGTACCACCACATTATAATCCGTTTTTGCTTTTTTATTCTCTAACATGGGTAAAATACTATATGAGTCTACACCTTCATTTACTCCTAAATCTACTCCTGCAATTTCTGCTGAAGTGGCCATTAAGCTCGTTTGACAAATTAGCTTATCATTTTTAGAATTGGCTTCAATCTTCCCTGGCCATCTCACTATAAAAGGTATACGGTGTGCTCCTTCCCAAATATCAGATTTATATCCTCTAAAATTCGCACTTGGGTAATGCCCGAATTCTTTCTCTAATTTCCCTGCTTTTGCAACAGGAGCAGAACAGCCATTATCACTTGTAAAGAAAACTAATGTATTCTCTGCTATCCCATTTTTTTCTAAAGCCTCAAGTACACGCCCCACAACATCATCGGTTTCCATAACAAAATCTGCGTAAGCACCCATACCACTTTTACCTTGCCAAGCTTCAGAAGGTACAACCGGACTATGTGGAGAATTTAACGCTAAATACATAAAGAAAGGTTCTTCTGTTTTAGATGCCTTTGTTATATAACCTTCTGCATGATCACCCAAAAATTGTAACATTTTTATTGGTGGCATTTTATCGACTACTTTATCATCTTCAATCACTGTTTGCATAACTCTAGAATGGTGAAAACCAATATAAGAATCGAAACCGCGTGAAACTGGCCCGTTTGGCACCGTTGATCCAATTGCTGGGCCTACAACTTTTTTACCATCGTAAACCTGAACGGGGTTTCCCTCATCATCAATAAATTTAAATCCAAGATGCCACTTACCAATAGCTGCTGTTTTATATCCCGCTTTTTTAAGCATTTTTGGAACGGTCATTAAATCTTCTGCTATTAAAGGCTCTAATTCATCTCCACTAGCTAAAACACCATGCTGTAACCTTGAACGCCAAGAATAACGCCCGGTTAAAATAGCATATCGCGATGGCGTACAAACTGCTGAAGCCGAATGCGCATCGGTAAACGTCATAGATTCTTTTGCAAAAGCATCAATTTTTGGTGTTAAAATCTTTCCTCTTTCTGGATTTAAAACTTGTACATCTCCATAGCCTAAATCATCACAAATGATGTAAAGTATATTTGGTTTTTGTTGTGCCGATGCATACGCTGTAACCAACACAAATGATACTATTAATTTTAAAGTTCTCATTTTTATTATTTTAATCTTATTTCCGTTATTTCTCCTAATAAATCACCTGTTTTATTAAACAAACCTGCTTTTAAAAGTGATTTTGGTGTTGCTGTAAAATCACCTTCATATTTAGTTGCTTTTATGGTTGGATCATCACCATTTGTGGTATAATAAATATCGTAACCAACAGCTTCAGTTTCTAAATACACAATCGCTTTACTGTGTAATTGGTCTATTCCAAATGCTGGATATACAGTAAATAAACTCTTAGCAACATTGACATCTTCTCGTTTTAACCGCTCAAAATGAGATGTTTCTAAGGCATGTTGAAAACGCTCCCAATTTTTAACTTTTGGATTGCTCCAAGATACTTCGGCACTAGCTAAAGTTCTTGGGTATAACATGTATTCAAAATGTTCTTCAGTTGGTGTAAATTCTCCCCATAAAGAGGCTTGATTCCCTAAAACTAAACGCGCTTCTTCCGGAGTTAATTCTTCTGGAACAGGTTCATGATTATAAACTACTGATAAAGGCAATACTGAATTTGGCCCTTCTGGCTCCATAATGGTTGGCCCTTGAACGCGGCTAATATAAGAATGCAAGTAAGACGTCATTATTGTTGGGTAGCCTTCTCTTGGAGCTTGCAATTCTGGTGTGTGTTTACCTCTACGCCACGCCATAATAGTTGCACCTTTAACACCATTACCACTTAAAACCTCATCCCAACCAATCATAGTTTTGTTTTGAGCAGTTACAATTTTATGCATTCTCTGTATAAAATAACTTTGTAACTCTTCTTCGTCTTTTAAGTTGTTATCTTCTTTAACTTTTTGGCAATGTGGACATTTTTTCCAATTGCTTTTGTTACACTCATCTCCTCCAATATGTAAATAGTTTGATGGAAATAATGCAGCGACTTCTTTAATCACGTCTTCAAGAAATTCATAGGTTGTTTCTTTACCAGCACAAAGTGCATTGTCAGGTGCTTTACCACCAACGGCAACTTCAAAATTCACACCTTCTGGTACCTCATCATAACAAAATAAATGTGGGTACGCTGCTATTAAAGCTTTACTGTGCGCAGGAACATCTATTTCTGGTATAATTTCTACATTTCTAGTTTTAGCATAAGCGATAATATCTTTTAAATCTTCTTGTGTGTAAAAACCGCCAACCGTTTTGGGTTCATCTGCAGTAGCATGTTCTCTACTCCACCAAGCTATTCCTGTTCTATCTGCTCTCCAAGCTCCTTTTTTCGTTAGGTTTGGATATTTTTTAATTTCAATTCTCCAACCTTGATCATCGGTTAAATGCAAGTGAAAAATATTTATTTTATATGAAGACAAAACATCGATTTGCTTTAACACAAATGCTTTCGTTTGAAAATGACGCGATACATCTAATAAAACACCTCTCCAATGAAAACGCGGATTATCAGTCACCATCATACTTGGAATTGCAGTTGCTCCATTTGCCCCAACAGGAATAGCTTGTCTTAACGTTTGAAAACCGTTAAATAAACCTGCATAATCTTTCGCTTTAATAATGATTTTTTCTGTTGAAATTTCTAAAACATAACCTTCAGGATCTATAGAAGCATCTTTAACTTTCTGAAAAAGTATATAATTTGAATTTACTTTTGTTTTACCCTTATGAATAGAGATATCTAAACCTGTATCCTTAGCCAATTCTGAAGTAACAATAGATTGTAAATCTGTAATATATTTTGAAGGTACATATACTTTAGTATCGCTATTTAAATGAAACCCTCCTGAAGTAAACACGACAGATTCTGGTTGTGGAATAAATGTATTCTCTTGGGCCTTTACTAATATAGAAAAGAGAAAAATTGATATAAAAAATACTATTTTATTCATACTTATAAATTTTCTGTAATAATTTTTGTTACCTGTTTTCCTTGTGCTTTTTTTCCTAAAGTATTATAATGCACATTATGCGGTTTTATATGCCAATCTTTTGCATTGGGTTTTGTAAAAGCATACAAATCGTTAATTTGAATAGATGGATAATTTGCCAACACTTCTAATGCCGCGGTATTATACGTTATACTATCTCCAGAAATTCTACCATCTGCCCCTTCTTCAGGAACGGCTGTTGTGGTAGCAAAAATCAATTTTGCTTTTGGAAACTCTGTTTGTAGGTACTTACAAATGGTATCTAAATTTGATTTATAAACAGCGATACTACTTACTTGTTTTCCGTTTTCTATATCAAGTTTACCATCTTTAAGATATTTTAAATCGTGCAAACCAACGTTAAAATGAATCACGTCCCAATTAAAATCCCAGCCACCCTTTAAATACGGTTGAAACATGGTTTCTTTAAGTTTTTTCATTTTAGGAATGAATCTATCACTAGACTGACCATTACTATAAATTCTAAAAACATTAGCCTTATTTACTAACCCTTGCCTTACAGTTGGCGTATAACCAATAGAAATTGAATCACCATAAAGCAATATATTTGGAAGTTTTTTATTCGGATTTACATACTTAAAAGCCTCTCCTTTATCAGCAAGTTTTTTCCATGCTTCTCTAGATGTTTCTTCATCGTAATTATTACCAAAAAAATTAATTGAAGCACAAGAAGTAGCACCTATAAAAATAGATGTTGCTCCTAAATACTTTACAAAACTTCTTCTATTCATCTTTATAAAATTTTATAAACTAACAGTTAAAGTGTTAAAAGATTTGGCTTCTAATAAAGTCCTTACTTTTTTATCTTTAATATTAAATTGAAATTCTTGATTTTCTTCAGCACTATTATACGCCAGAATAACAACTTCGTTTTTTACTTTATTGTAAAATACAATGGCATTATCATCATTCCCTTTTGTTGCTAATTTCACAGATCCTGGTGCTACAAAAGCGCTTAAATGTTTCATTAAGTAAAATTCAGGATTGTATGTAATCCCTTTTGTTTTACTATCAATAGAAATCATTGAGTTTTGTTTCCAACCCCATTGGCTTTTTCCTGTTTCATCTAAAACCATATTCCAGTACATATAAGAATTTGCACCGTTTTTAAAATAATGTTTCATAAGGTCGAAAGTATGCTCTGCAGCTTTCCAATCGTTAGAACCATCACCACATTCTGTTTCTGTTTGCATTAATTGCATTTCTGGATATTCAGCATGTACAGATTCAATAGCGCCTTTTCCTGCCCATTGAAAACCAACACCTGTTACATATTCTTTTGTGTTTTTATATTCTAAAACATCTTCTACACGCTCAATTTGAGGACGCTCTACAGTACCTAACCAAATTTCAGCATCTAATTTATCTGCTTTAAATTTAGGGCCTAAATAATCTGCGATGAAAACCCCTAAATCTTTAGGATCCCAAACACATGATGGAAAATTTTGAGCCGAATTATATTCATTCTGAACATGCACTGCACTTATATCTATACCTTCTTTAGCGTAAGCTTGAACAAATTTTGAAAAGTATAAAGCATAGGCTTCAAAATATTCTGGTTCTGTTATAAAACGAGACACCAATTCTTCTGTATTACTTAATTCTAAAGGCAAATCATTAAATTCAGGGTTTGCTTTACACGCATAATGTTTGCTATGCTTCATCCATGAAGGCGGACACCAAGGCGACGCCCAAACAGCAACATCTGGGTTAATTTTTTGTGCTTCTTTTATATATGGAATTAAACGTTTTTTATCTCTATCAATAGAAAAGTTCTCCATGGCAAAATCACCTTCAGTTTCATTAAAACTATACCAATCTACGGCATAATCATTAGCACCAATAGGCATTCTACATAAGTTAAATTTAGATCCTGTTTCTTGATTAAATAAATCGTTTAAAATTTGTTGTTTCTCTTCTGGAGTTATCATACCTAAAGCATCCCAACCTAACTCATTAAAACAACCACCAAAACCAGTAATTTCTTGTTCTTGTGCTTCTGTATCGATATCAATAACAACATCTGAAGCTATCTCTTCTACGCTTTGATTGTATGTTTTTGTATTCCAAACTGTATCTTCAGTACTGCTAACCCATGCAACAGTTAAACCTTTCTCTTCTTCTTTACAAGATGAAAATGCTACTAAAGCTATTAATACAAGTGCTTTTATATTTTTCATTATACTTTACTTATTTTACAGTTAAAATTTCTCTTAAACGAATATCTTTTGATGATGCTCCAATCATAATTCTAAAATCACCAGCTTCTACTAATCTTTTTAAATCTTTATCTAACATAGACAACTCATCTGGGCCTAATTCGAAAGTCACTTTTTGAGATTCTCCAGCCTTTAAGTTGATACGTGTAAAGCCTTTTAATTCTTTTATTGGACGAGATACTGAAGCTAATTCATCACGGATATATAATTGCACAACCTCATCGCCAGCAACAGAACCATTATTTCTAACCGTACAAGTAACCCGTACAGTTTCCGTTGGTGCAATATTATTTTTACTGAATTCTAAATTTGAATATTCAAAAGATGTATAACTTAAACCGTAACCAAAAGGAAATAATGGCTGACCTGTTAAATTGTGATAGTTATCACCTCTACCTGTTGGTTTGTTGTTATAATATAACGGACATTGTGCTTCATCTACGGGGAATGTTATAGGTAAACGTCCTGCAGGGTTTTCATCTCCAAAAAGAATATCTGCAAAACCATTTCCTCCATTTTCTCCAGCATACCAAGCCATAATAATACCGTCCACATCATTAATCCAGTTCGCCATGGTAATCGCGCTACCACCAACTAAGACAACTACGGTAGGTTTTCCTGTTTTAGCTACTGCTTTAATAAGTGCTTCTTGGTGACCAGGTAAAGCCAATAACGCACGGTCTCTAAATTCCCCTTCGTGAATTCCTGCAAAAACCACAGCAACATCACTTTTTTCTGCTACAGCAACGGCATCAGCTATTTCTTGTTCCCATGCATCTTGAACATCGGCATCCCAAACTAATTTGAATTTTGCATTTCCAGCAGATTCGTAGAATTCAATTTTCACATCGTATTCTTTACCTTTTTCAAAAGAAAATTCTTTTAAAATTGTATTGTACGATTGTTTTTGCCAGTTATCAATAATCAATTTACCACCTAAATACATGCGGTAACCATCGTTCCCTTCAATACCAACATTAAAAACACCTGTTTTAGTCGCTTTTATTTTTCCTGTCCATCGCACAGAGAACCAATCGTAAGCCAAATCTTCATGAGGTGAAAACAGTGTCCACCCAAAACTTACTTTCTTGTCAATACGTTCCACTTTTGGTGTGCCGCTTAATTTAATATTATCAAAATAATCACCTTTTAAACCTGCTACTTTTTTACCATCTTTAATTGTAGATAAATTAACAGATGCTATAGGCTTGTATTTTACTTCTGTTAATGCAACACCTTTTGCATATTCAATATTTTGTGCTCCAATTTTGTTAGCAACACCATCGTACATAGAAACTAAATCGTTTCCTGGTCCGCTATAACCACCTAATCTAACCGTTTTTACATCATGACCAATAAGTGCCACTTTTTTTGTAGATTTTTTAACTGGTAAAACGTCATTAGTATTCTTTAATAACACCATTGATTTTGAAGCCGCTTTTTTAGCCAACTCTCGGTGTGATTTATGTCCATTCCATACTGCTGCTTGTTTTGCATCTACATAAGGATCTTCGAATAAACCTAACTCAAACTTAGCTGTCAAGATTCTACTTACCGCTTCATCAATCGCTTTAATATCTACCATACCGTTCTCGTAAGCTTCCCAAAATAATGGGTAGTGGTTATAATTGGTTTGGAACATAACATCTAAGCCAGCTTCAACAGCATCTTCTGTAGCTTCGGCATAATTAGCGGCTGTAAAATGTAGAACATTAGCACCACCTGTAGCACCAGCATCAGAAATAACAAAGCCATTAAAACCCCATTCTTCTTTAAGCTTCGTACGTAATAACCATTCGTTAGATGTACAAGGTGTACCGTCTAATGAATTATAAGATGTCATAACCGAACGAGCACCTGCTTCCTTAAAAACAGCTTTGAACGCTGGAAAATAAATTTCTTCTAGCAAACGCTCATTAAAACTAATTGGGTAGCTATCACGACCACCAGCACCAACATTAGCTACAAAATGTTTTGGCGTTGTAATGACTCCTGCTTTTTCGAACTGACTGATAAATGACACACCCATTCTAGAGGTTAAATATGGGTCTTCCCCATAAGTTTCTTCCACACGGCCCCAACGTACATCGCGAGCAATATTTAAAACAGGGGATAGTATTTGACGAATACCTCTTGTTTTAGTTTCTTTAGTAATAGCACTTGCTACTTCACCAACTAAATCCGTATCCCAAGTAGATGCTAAAGCAATAGCTTGCGGAAAAGTTGTTGCTCCATCACGAGCTAAACCGTGCAGCGCTTCGTTAAAAGGAATGATAGGAATACCTAAACGTGTTTCTTCTAAAAAGTACTTTTGAAGCTCATTAATTTCATTAGCCATATTAGCTGCAGTTCCTGTAGAACCATAGTCCATAATCTGTTCAGCTGCATTATCATTCAATCCTTTTGACGAAATTTGAAATCCGAATATACCATGCTTCAATTTATCTTTCCCAATTTTTAAATCTCCAGGAATCATAAACATTTGCCAGAACTTCTCTTCTAAAGTCATTCTACTCAACAAATCGCTTACGCGTTCCGCTACTGGTAATTTCGGGTTTTTATAAGGTGGGTCTTTTTTAGCGGAAAACGCTAGCGATACTGTTAAGATTCCTCCTAAACACACTAATACTAAAACCGTTTTGATGTTACTAATTCTCTTCATCTATATTTTAATTAAACTGGTGTTGGTTTTTTTTCAAATCTTCATCAAACGCCGTCATCATCTTTTGTAATTTTTTTACAATTTTCGGATTAGCTGCTGCGACATTTTTACTTTCAGAAATATCATCTCTAAGGTTATATAGCGCTACACAATCCTTTGTAATACGCAATTTCCAATCGCCTTTTCTAACAGCTTGAAGTTCATTTTTTAAATAATAATAAAACCCATCTTTTTCGTGTGGGGATTTTGCTTTTTCTACTCCAGAGAGTAAAGGCCAAATATTTTTCCCATCCATAGGTTTATCCGACATTTTAGCCCCTGTTAAATGTGCTATGGTTGGCAACAAATCTATTGTTGATGCAACTTCATTAGAAACAAGTCCTTCTTTTATTTTTCCTTTCCACTGCGCTATCATCGGTACACGCATGCCTCCTTCTAAAGTTTGAGATTTAAAACCTCTCAATGGTAATGCACTTCCGCCTTGCTTATCTTTTAAATCCCAAGGTCCATTATCCGAAGTAAAAACAACCAATGTATTTTCATCTAATCCTAAAGATTTTAAGGTTTCTAAAATAGTTCCCATACTCCAATCTATTTCCTCAACAGCATCACCATATAATCCTCTTGCACTTTTTCCTTTAAACTTAGGAGAAGCATATAAAGGGACATGCGGCATGGTTTGCGCTAAGTATAAAAAGAATGGTTTGTCTTTATTCTCTGTAATAAATTCTACCGCTTTTTCAGTATATCGTTGTGTTATTGACGATTGATCTACAGGATATTCAATAACCTCGTTTTGTTCTAATAAAGGTACGCGTCTCCCTCTCCATTTTACTTGACGAAGACTATCGATAGTCATCCCTTCTCTGAAAACAATATCTTTAGAAACTTTTGATTTTGGATTAACAGACATATCATTACTAAACGGAATGCCATAGTATGAATCGAAACCTTGAGAGGTTGGTAAATATTGTTCTTCATCTCCCAAATGCCATTTCCCTATACAAGCCGTGGCATAACCTTCTGTTTTAAGCATATCGGCAATAGTCATTTCTTTATTTGATAAACCACCTGGTAAATTTGGCCAAAACACATCTGGCACTCCAACTCGTGGTGGATAAGAACCGGTAAGTAAAGCAGCTCTTGATGGTGAACATACAGAAGAAGCTGCGTAAAAATCTGTAAATTTAATACCTTCAGCAGCCATTTTATCTAGGTTTGGCGTTTTAATTAATGGAGAACCAAATACACCAACATCCTGATACCCTTGATCGTCTGTAAAAAATATAATCACGTTAGGCTTAGGTTGTTTTTCTTGCGCAAATAGACTAAGATTACAACTAATAAATGCTATTATGATACCTATTATAAACTTCATAAATGCTGTGATTTTAACTTCTTATTTTTTATTTAAAAAGCCATCAAACGCATACGCTTTTCCTGCTTCTGTTTTAAATTCTATTTCTTTATCCTTATAAACCAATTTACAAGACTGTCCTTTTTTAGATAGAACACTTACCGTTTTTAATTCTGAATTTCCCCATTCAAACGACAACTCAAAACCACCTCTAGCAACAATACCTTTTACTTCTCCATCGGCTAAAGCATCTGGTAAAGCAGGTAATAATTCTATTTTGTCTAAATGACTTTGTAGTAACATTTCTAAGATACCCGAAGCGCCACCGAAGTTACCATCAATTTGGAATGGTGGATGCGCATCAAAAAGATTGGGATAAGACCCACCTCTTATTTTTCGTTCAGGAATTTCTGCTGGACTTAATAATACATTCAATAATTTATAAGCGCGGTTGCCATCTTTAAAACGAGACCAGAAATTAACTTTCCAAGCTAAACTCCAACCTGTTCCGTTATCTCCTCGAAATTCTAAAGATTGTTTTGCAGCCTTCATTAATTCTGGAGTCTCTTCATAATTTATTTCACTTCCTGGATATACTGCCCATAAATGCGATACATGTCTGTGATGACTTTCTGGGTTATCTTTATCTTCCAACCATTCTTGTAATTGCCCATATTTACCTATTTGGTTTGGCGCAATTTTAGGAATCATAGCTGTTAATTTTTCAGCGAAAGCTTCATCTGTTTTTAATATTGAAGACGCTTCAACTACACTTTTAAAAAGTGCTCTTATTATTTGATGATCCATAGTTGGCCCAGCCACTAGACCACCAATTTCTGGCGATGTAGATGGTGTACTTATTAGGTAACCCGTTTTTGGATCTTCTACTAAAAAATCGGTATAAAATTGCGCCGATTCTTTCATTAAAGTATAGTTATTCTTTAAAAAAGTTTCATCTTTTGTAAATAAATAGTGTTCCCAAATATGAGAACAAAGCCAAGCACTACCAGATAACCAAAGTCCGTGATTAGAGTGGTTTACCGGTGCAGCACCTCTCCAAATATCAACGTTATGGTGTACATTCCAACCCTTAGCGCCATAATGTTCTTTAGCCACGTTTTTTCCGGTTTCAGAAACGTCTTTTATAAAATCGAAAAGCGGTTCATGACATTCACTTAAGTTGGCAATTTCTACTGGCCAATAATTCATTTCTAAATTAATATTAGTGGTATAACTGCTAAACCATGGTGGTGTTAATTTATCATTCCAAATACCTTGTAATGTTGGCGGTTTAGTTCCGGGACGACTACTGGCTATCATTAAATAACGAGCATATTGCACGTAAAGTGCAATTAATTCCGGATCGCTTGGGTTTTTCCAGAAGTCGAAAATACGTTTATCGGTGGTGTTTGCCGATTTTCCATTATCACCAAAATCAATATCAAAACGATTATACAGAGATTGATAATCTTTTAGATGTTTCTTTTTTACTTTTTTGTAATTTTCTGAAGCAACATCTGCTAAAGTTTTTTGAGTGATTTTTTCAGGATTTCCCGAAACATCATCATATTTAATATAGTTGGTTGCTGCTGTTAAATATATGGTTGCTTTTGATGCATTCGAAATTTGAAGTTTCCCGTTTACAGTTTCAATAGTACCATTAGTTTTAATGTTTAAAGTAGCAACACCTCTTAGTGCTCCATCTTTAACTTGAACCTTTAAGGTTTGTGTATTTCCAAAGGTTTCTAACGTTTTATCTTCGTGAAGGGCATCTAACCATAAATCGAAATTAAGAGCTTTAGACTTACTCGAAGTTAGATTAATAGCAATAATTTGAGATGGGTAACTAGAGAAGACTTCTCTTTTAAAATCAACGCCATTTACAGAATAAGAAACTTTGCTAATAGCTTCTTCTATGTTTAGTTCCCGTGTGTAATTTTTATAGTTTTCATGACCTTTAAAAGCAATGTAAATATCACCAAAAGGTTGGTAAGGCTTTTGTTTTAAAGGCGTGCTCATAAACTCTTGCATCGCTAAGTTTTGAGCATCTACTTGTTTGCCATCTTTTAATAATTGGCGAATAGTATCTAAATATTTATAAGCCCCTTTATGTGCATAATCATGTGGTTTTCCTGCCCAAAGTGTTTCTTCGTTAAACTGAATATGTTCTTCGGAAACACCACCAAAAATCATAGCGCTAAGGCTACCATTTCCTATAGGTAAAGCTTCGGTCCATTTTTCAGCAGGAGACTCATAAGATAATTTATGAGCTCCTTGAGCTTGTCCGTGGTTCACGGACAAGCAAAAGCAACTTATTGCAACTACAAATTTTAACATGTTTTTAATCTTAATCATTCCAATGTGCATCAATTGCTGCAAGAACTTCAGGGTGATCTGTATCTAAATCTCCTAAAGCAACTCTTTGATTTAAAATTTCATTCTTCAACTCTTTAATAATATCTTGATATTCTGGATCGTAATAACCATTATGAATTTGAAGAGGATCTTTCTCCAAATCAAAGAAATCCCAATACTTTTTTGGTGCATTTTCTTTGGTATAACCATTTACCTTGTATGCATGTCCATAAGAAAATGACAAAGTGTATTGTTTTCCTTTAATTCCAAAGTGACCTGGACGATCTTTGGTATGATCCCAATAACGATAGTATCCGTATTTACGCCAGTCTGAAGATGTGTTTCCTTTTAAATTTTCTCTAAAACTATGTCCTTGCATGTCTTTAGGATATTCAAGACCTGCATAATCTGCAAATAAGGCAGAGAAATCTACATTTTCTATCAAATCAGAATTACGAGTTCCAGCTGGAATTTCTTTTGGGTAACGAATAACAAAAGGCATATGGATAGACTCTTCATAAATTAAACGTTTATCAAAAAAACCATGTTCTCCCAAAAAATATCCTTGATCTGCAGTATAAATTACAATCGTATTTTCTGCTAAGCCAGATTCTTCTAAATATTTTAATAATTTACCAATGTTATCATCAATAGCTGCTCCACAACGCATAAAATCTTTCACATATTTTTGGTATGTTTTATAACGCGACTCCATTCTATCTAAACCGTCTACATCAAAAGGTAATCCAGGGTATTGCATATATCCAGGCACATTATCAGGATCTTTTGAAGCTACCAAATATCTGGTCTTTAAACTATCAATAGATTGGCCATTAAAAGATCTTCCTGTTGTATCTGGTCCTTCGTCGTAAAATGTAGAAGGCACAGGGATATCAACATCTTTATATAAGTGACTAAAACGCTCAGGGTAATCAAAAGGTTCATGTGTTGCTTTAAAATTACACATAGCCATAAACGGCTTCGATTTATCCCGATTTTCCATCCAGTCAATAGTCAAACCAGTAATAACATCGGTACTATATCCTTCGTATACTTTCCCACCTTCATCATAATCTTTCCAGTTCTCTTTTGTTTTCAAAATTGGGTCCCAATATCTACCTTGTCCTGGCAAAACGCAATAATAATCAAACTCATCTGTAGGCTCTTGCTTCATATGCCATTTACCTAATATAGAAGTTTGATACCCGCCTCTTTGCAAAACACCAGCAATAGTTTTATGACCTGTTGGCAAACCTGCACCTAAAGTTGTTACACCATTTATATGGCTATATTGCCCCGTAAGAACGGTAGCTCTACTTGGTGTACAAAGTGAATTAGACACCAAACAGTTATCTAATACCGCGCCTTCTGTAGCTAAACGTTGAATATTTGGTGTATGTACATAATCTTTTAATATACCTCCATATATACCTAAGGCCTGCGATGTATTATCATCTGCCATAATATACAAGATATTGGGCCTTGTATCTTTTGCTTCTTTTTTAACCTCCGTTTTATTTTTACAACTCGTAAAAACAAAGAGGCATAGTGCAAAAATTCCTAAATAAAATGATCTACTTTTTTCCATTTGGTTTTAATTTTAATTTATGACGTCTAAATTAATATTTATTAATTCATTAGAAGACTTTCCTATTCCTATTTTAAACAATCCTGGCTCTACAACCTGCTTATTTTCTTTAAAATTATAAAAGGCTAAATCTTCTGGTTTAATAGTGAATTTTACTCGAATTGTCTCATTTGGATTTAATGAAACACGTCTAATACCTCTTAGGCTTTTTAAAGGTCTTACTTCTTTACTTTCCAAATCTTTTATATAAAGTTGAACAACTTCTTCTCCCTTAATTTTTCCAACATTGGTAACATCTATACTTACCGATGTTGACCCATTAGTCTTTATTTTTTTATTCTTTAATTTTATATTTTCATAATTAAACTGAGCGTAACTTAATCCAAAACCAAAAGGATATAATGCTTCACCTTCAAAATATCTATACGTTCGGCCTTTCATACTATAATTTACGAAGGGAGACAACTCTTTTATTGATTTGTAAAATGTTATTGGTAATCTACCAGACGGATTGTAATCTCCAAAAAGTACATCTGCAATCGCATTACCGCCAAGTTCTCCTGGATACCAAGCTTCTACAATAGCTGATAAATTATCATTCTCCCAGTTTACGGCTAAAGCACTACCGTTAAGCAATACTAAAACAACAGGTGTTCCTGTTTCGTGTAATGCTTTTAATAACTCCTTTTGTACTTCTGGTAATTGAATATCCGTTTTATCACCACCTTTGAAACCTTTAGAATTTACTGGCATCTGCTCACCTTCTACGCCAGGGGAAATTCCTCCAACAAAAACAACAACTTCAGATTTCTTAGCTAATTCAATAGCTTTTTCAAATGAAGTTTTTTCGGGCGTAGCCCACATTAATTTTAATTTTGCAGGATAGCCTTCATGTAAATATTTAATTGAAACTTGATACGCCTTTCCTTTTTCTAAATACGTAGTTTCTTTTACAATTCGTTTTTTTAAATCTTTTGTATTATCAATTATTATTTTACTATCGATAGCTAATGTAAAACCTTTATTACTTTGAAGTCCTAATTGATAATCTCCCGAAACATCTACTTTAATTGTTCCTGTATATTCGACCGCGAATTTTTCTTTATTCAATCCATTTATGGGATTAGAATTCCAGTTTGAGTTTATACCCTCTTCAATTCTTATAAGTAAAGGCGTTCCTAAAAAATCATGATTATTATAATACTTAGCTTGAAGTCCGTTTTCAGTTTCGAAACTCAAAAACTCATTAGAAATTAAAGACATTGCCGGCTCTTTAGAAATTAATTCAGTGCCTGCTTCATAATAAATTTCTGTATCTTTAGATACTTTATTTTTCACCCCTTCTAAAGGTGTGAAGTATTGAGACGGAAACCCATTATAGTTTCCTAAAAGCACTTCTAAATTATTTGCATTAGGACCAATAACAGCAATAGATTTTACATCTTTCTTTAATGGTAAAGTATTATTCTTGTTCTTTAATAAAACAATAGATTTCTGAGCTGTTTCTAAAGCTAAAGCTCTGTGTTTTTCAGAACTTACTACACTCATAGGAATACTTGCGTACGGTACCATCTCTTCAGGGTCGAACATTCCTAATTTAAAACGGGCTTTTAGTACTCTTTTTAAAGAGACGTCTATTTCGTCTTCGGTTATATCTTTTTTAGCTACAGCACTTATTAAATATTCGTAACGCGAACCACAGTTTAAATCTGTTCCGGCTAAAACTGCCACTGCTGCAGCGGCTTCTTTAGAATCTACGTAGTTATGATAATCGTGTATATCTCTTATGGCATTACAATCTGAAACAACGTAACCTTTAAAACCCCAATCTTTTCTTAAAATGTCATCTAATAATTGATGACTTGCACAACATGGTTTACCCATATATCTGTTATAAGCAGCCATGATAGAATAAGCTTTCCCTTCTACAATAGTCGCTTCAAACGCCGGTAAATAAGTATCATATAAATCACGTTCTGTAGTTGTGGCATCAAAAAAATGTCTTTCAGGTTCAGGACCGCTATGTACTGCAAAATGCTTTGGAGTTGCAACTAGTTTCAAATATTTTGGATCATTACCTTGCATACCTTTTACAAAATTAACACCCATACGAGAGGTTAAATAAGGATCTTCACCATAAGTTTCTTGTCCGCGTCCCCAACGTGGATCACGAAAAATATTTACGTTTGGTGTCCAGTAAGTTAACCCTTCATACCTTTTAAATGAGTTATTTCTTAAAGCCTCATGGTGTTTAGCACGCGCTTCATCTGAAATTACTACGGCATCATTGTAAATTAAATCGGTATCAAAAGTTGCGGCTAAACCAATAGCCTGAGGGAAAACCGTGGCTTTACCAGCACGTGCTACACCGTGTAAACACTCATTCCAATATTCATGTGCTGGTACTTTTAATCTTGGAATAGCAGGAGCATCATTCATCATTTGTGCTACTTTCTCCTCTAAAGTCATTCTAGAAACTAAGTCGTCTACACGCTCATCAAAAGATAATGATGTCTCTAAATATGGCATGCTTTCTTGAGCTATACCAAAACAGCAATGAAATATCAATATCCAAAACAGATAGATTTTGCACATAATTTTTATTTAAATTTTGCCTTTAAAACTACTGGATAACTATCGCCATTAACCGCAGGCATATTAATAGCTAAACCATTATTGGTTTGCTTAAAAGTTACTTTTCTACCGTCGTATAGTTGCGTTAAACTTTTTAATCTTCCTGGACTAAATTCACTAGATTTTCCAAATGAAGGAATTAAGAATTCACCGCCTTTTGGATTCATTACTATAATATAGAAATCGTCTCCTTTGGTTGTGTAACGCACTTCGTCGTGAGCAAAAGCAGGTGTTGCTGTTGTACGTTGGTTAAAATGCTCGCCGTGTTTTTGAGATTCTGTAGCATTACGTAATTCTCCTTCAACAGTTTCAACATCTTCACCTCGAACACTTTTACCATCACCATAAACAGTCCATGGTCTAGTACCATAAATAGCTTCGCCATTAATTTTAAGCCAATCGCCAACAATTTTTACACTCTTTTTAATTTCATGCGGAATGGTACCATCAGGATTTAGTTCCATACTTAAAAGCAAATTTCCGTTTTTACTAACGGCTTCAATTAGCATTTCTAAAATTGTACGGGCATTATGAGTTAGGTGACGATCTTTTTTATAAAACCAATCGGTAAACGTAATTTCCGATTGCCAAGGATATGCTCTTAAGGTATTACTACCGCCAGATTCTACTTCATTAACGGTTCCTTTTGCTTGTCTTTTTAAAAGCATTACAGCATCTATTTTGCCATTTTCTTTTAAGCTATTATTATAAAGTTTACGAGTAACTTCTTTACCGTAATCACCATACGTAAAGTTAAAGCCATCATTATATAATAGATCTGGTTTGTAATTTGCTACCAGTTCAATATGGCGTTTTAACCAGTTCTTCTTAATATCTTCAATAATTTCTGGTGTACGATCTTCTGGTACTGGACCATATAAATTTTTAGGATCTAAACCTTCCCACCAAAGTCCTTTACCATCTGCTTTAGTTAAACGAGCATCATAAGGCACACCTGCATATTTACCTTCTTTATCTGCTCCAAAAGCCGGTTTCCACCAGTTAAGAAAACGGTCGTCATGGCTAGTAACGCCGAACTTTAAACCTGCGTTACGTGTAGCCTTTTCAAACTCGCCAATAACATCTTTTTTAGGACCTACATTTACAGAGTTCCATTCGTGATATGTAGAATTAAACAAATCGAAATGGTCATGATGGTTTGCTAAAGCAACAATATATTTAGCGCCATTTTCTTTTGAAAAATCAATTAGCTCTTGTGCATCAAAATTTTCGGCTTTCCATTCGTTAATAACATCTTTAAACCCGAATTCTGAAGGATGCCCGTAGGTTTGTAAATGATAAGAATTGGCCATTTTACCAAACTTCTGCTTACCAACATCTTTCATATACATATGGCGTGCATACCAGCCACCACCTTGCTCAGGCACACTTTGTGGACCCCAATGAAACCAAATACCAAACTTAGCATCTCTAAACCACTCTGGACATTCGTATTGGTTGGCTAGCTCATCCCAAGACAATTCTTTTTCTTGAGCGTTAGCCTTTTTAATATTAGAAAAAACTAATAAACCCACAAAAAACAAGTTGAATACAACTGTTTTTTGAAGCTTATTTTTAAATAAATAACTTAAATTCATTATTTTTTAAAATTATAATCTTCTGGATGATCAAAAAGTCCAAATTCTTTTTTAGTTAAATCAGCAAGATCACCTGTTTCTTTTATTAATTTTTCTAACTCTAATATTAAATCTTCTTTTACATTATTATAGTTTTCATCTTCAATTAGATTAATTAATTCCCAAGGGTCATTTTTAATATTAAATAATTGATAAGTGTAGTTGTCATTTTTTGAACTTACTATTAATTTAAATTCCCCTTTACGGACCGCTCTGTGCCCACCATGATTATTTATATTTGGTTTAAAAGCTTCACCTGGCCAAGAGTTATAAGCATAAAGCATACTCGTTCTAACTTCTTTAGCATCACCTTCTATAACAGGCGTTAAATCTTCTGTTTGCACAGATTCAGGAATTTCTAAACCTGTTAAACCACATAATGTTGGAAAAACATCATGTAAGTAAGCCAATGCAGCTGTTTTTTTGTTTTTAGGAATATTTGGCCCAACAAATACTAATGGTACACTAACACTATGCTCATATACATTTTGCTTTCCTAATAAACCATGTTGCCCTAAAGCAAGCCCATTGTCTCCAGCCAATACAATGATTGTATTATCTGCTTTACCTGAGTCTTTTAAAGCTTTTAAAACACGTCCAATTTGAGCATCGGTAGCCGTTATCATTCCATAATAATCTGAAATTTCTTTTTGAATGGCTTCGGGAGTTCTTGGAAAAGGCAATAACACTTCATCTCTAATTTTTTCATCAGCAATTTCAAAAGGATGTTGAGACATAAAGTTTTCTGGCAACGCCATGTCTTCATTTGGATACATATCCTTAAATTCTTGTGGCGGTGTACGTGGATCATGGGGTGCTGTAAAAGCAACATACATTAAAAATGGATCTTCTTTTTTATAATCATTTAAAAAACCTACGGCAGCATCACCAAAAACTTCACTACTAAATTTTTCTGTGTCTTTATAAGGAGTAGACCATCCTGTTTCTGGAGTATAATCTTTCACTTTAGTTCCGTAATGTGTTGTCATTCCTCCTAAAAAGGCGGACTTTACATAGTCGAATCCGCGTTCTACCCAAGGCTCACCATTATGCTGTTTTCCTGTTGCAAACGTTTTATATCCATTGGCTTTAAAATATTCTGGAAAAGTTAGTTTATCGCTTTGTCCTTTTTCTTCCTTCGGAAAAGCAAATTGTGCATAAACATTGGGTTCAATATTAAAATAATGACGACCTGTCATTAACATAGCTCTACTTGGAGAACAAACAGCAGCAGTTGTTGCTCCTAAAATGTATGAATTTGTAAATGATGTTCCATTATCAACCAATTGATCCATATTAGGTGTTTGAACATTGTACTTATCCATTGCACCTATTGTACCTCCTCTTTGATCATCTGTAAATAAGAAAAGTATGTTTGGCTTTTTAGTCTCTTCTTTAACAACTTCTTTTTTTTCATTCTCTTTACAAGATGAAAGACTTACTAAAAGTAGTAAAGCAAATATTTTTATTAGGTTTTTTCTATTACTCATTTTCTTGTTTTTAAACCTTTATTAATAAGATGATTTTTGTGTTCTCTTACTATTAATCCCAAATGTTAGGTTCTGGAGTTCTTAATTCCTGACCAATAAAAACATCTTTTTTTCTATCGGAAGGTGTTATTTTAAGTTCTTTAATTTCTCCATTTACTACTTTACCTTCAACTATGGTGTTTTGTTTTGCATACAATTTAAATTCACAGTTCCAGTTTGAAGGAAAGGCTGGTAAAAGGACAATTTTATTTTCTACATTTTGTAAAATCATGCGTTGCAACGCTGTTGCTGCTACTGATGAATGTTGTACATCTGGCGTTCCGTCGTGAGTAGACATGAAAAAACCTGGATAACGTTGCTCTGGAACAGGGCGATGTAGTGCCCAAACGACTTCTTTTTGAACAGAATCTGTTAAGCCAACCATTGCAGCCATAATAGCTTCTGGATGCCAGCCACCACGAATGTAACCTGGTGCCCATTTTGGATTTTCTCCGCCAACATCATTTACTAAAGTCGTTCTATTTTTATAAGTGTCTTGCGCCATTTTTAAATCGGGCAAACCAACACCATATAAGTGATATGGAAAAACCGAATACAATTCTGCAACTTCTACATTTGCTTTTTTAGATTTTATAACTTCAGCATTAGCTAAAATTTTAGTTCCGTTTCTAACTCTTGTTGGAATATCTGGAACACGAGATAATAATGCTTTCCAATAGGTTCTATCATTTTGTGTCGTTAAATCTTCAGGTAATTTAAGTAAACTGTTAAGTACAGATCTTAGGCCTGCAATAAAAGGCATTGGGTTATCTGCATCACGAAATGATTCTAAAACATGAACATCTGGGAAGTATAATTTCCCGTCTTTATGTGGCCAATGCAAATCGAAAAACTTTACAATTTCTGAAGCAAAAGGGATAAACTCTTCTTTTGCAAAAGTTTCATCTTGTGTATAATCAAAACGTTCTGATAAATACCAAGCTACTTCCAAACCAGCATTCCAGTGCGTTCTATGCCATTGAGATTGTTGTTGTCCTGGTTCTAAACCTGTTCTATCTATACCATATACACCTGGTGCAACAACCCCCCAAAGTGTTGTTGATTCTCTAATTACCGTACCTTCATGGCCAAAAACTTTATTTGAATGTTCTTTCATTAAATCAAAACCTCTCATGTATAGGTTGATAAAAGAATTGGCATATTTAAATTGCCCAGCGGCGTTCATGGAGTAAAAGGGTAAGCGCACATTTTGATG
The DNA here is from genome assembly GCF_009796805.1 of Algibacter sp. L1A34. NCBI lineage: Bacteria > Pseudomonadati > Bacteroidota > Flavobacteriia > Flavobacteriales > Flavobacteriaceae > Algibacter > Algibacter sp. L1A34. Next base: position 4,125,616 of record NZ_CP047029.1, read on the forward strand.
CAACATCAAGTTACCCCAAGAACGATGGTCTTTATCTTTAAAATGTTTTATGCCTGTATGGTTTCTTTGTAAAACTTCATTTAAATCGGGAGCAAACATAGAGCCATTCCAAATTATAGGGAATTCACCTTCTCCGGCCATAGCATTTAAATACATGGTGTAAGCGTAACCTGCACTCGTTTGTTTTGCTTCTTTAAAACCGCTTAAATGAATATAACTACTTTTCCAAAATGTGTTCCACCAAGTGGTGTGGGCTTGCCAATTGGCTTTTAAGTTTTCCTTTTTAGAAGAAGATTCTTTTATTTCAGCTAACCATTTATCAGCAGTTTCAGTACGTTTGTTAAGCGTGTAAATTTTTAAATGATTACACTTTCTTTCTTTTGACGACATTGTCGTACTAGAAGTGTTCGTCATTTTATCACCAACTACCATAGCACCAAAAGTTCGATTCTCTAAAACATCATCTAGATTTTCTGGCCTCGTAATTTCTAATGCTTTTATAGTCCAATCGAAAGCTTTTGTATTACTATTTCTATGATACCAAGTAATGGCTTTTTTATTATCTGCAACAATAACATCAGCAGATTCTGTAACACCATCAGGAATACCTTTAAGGTTGGTTTCATTTATAACCTTGGATTCATCCCTCCAATCATGTAGTTTCACATCTAATTTAAACTTCGAATCTGCATTGTTTTCAATATGAATGATTTCACTATTTTTATCAATCCAAATTTTAGATTTAAAACCATCATTGCCTTCTAAATAGATAACACCTTCGCTTAAAACAAGTTCTTGTTTAAAGTTGTTTTCAAAAGGGTTTGGAGACACTTCAACTTCTACATCTCCTAATTTTAAAAGTCGGTGCGCTTCAGACCAAGCATCAATATGTCTAACAGAAATCCAAATATGTCCGTTTTCTAAAACAGAAACTAAAGCGCCGGTTGTTCCATTACCCAGAGGCATAGCATCTGAAGCTATTTTACTTTTCTCTGTCCAAGAAACATTGTATTCATCTACAGATATATTTTGACTATATAATTTGATTGATACCAAACATAGACAGATTAATATAGATGTGATTTTAAATTTCATATTTAGGTGTCTTTTTTGCTTATTGCTAAATACCGAGGTATATGTATTACTTCGCTTCCTTTTTTAATATTTCACCTACCTGCTTTAAAATCTTTACAGACTTTTGCGGTACCTCTCCATTAATATTAGGACCAATATTTAGTAACAAATTGCCTCCTTTGCCATTAATATCTTTTAATTTTGTATATACTATTTCTGGAGTTTTCCAATCGGTATCTTTAATTTTATATCCCCAAGAATCATTTAAAGTATAACAAGCTTCCCAATAATAATCCACTTTATCTTCTAAATGAAACTGCTCTGGTGTTCCAAAATCTTTTTTAAATATTTTTCTTTTAGCAACTCTGTTATTTATGATAATACTAGGTTTTAATTCTCTAATGTATTGGTACAAATCTTTACCATCTTCTAGAGTCCACCAGTCTACCCAATCCGCATCGAACCAAATAATTTCACTGTCGTACTTTTCGATAAGCTCTTTAATTTGGTTTTTCATGTAATTAACATATTCGGCTTTTCTGCCTTCTTTCATGCTAATTTGTCCCCAATTATGCTTTTTAGTTTTTTCGTTAATTGTTACAACCTGACTTGGGTGATGCCAATCGATAATGCTATAATATGTTCCGAAATGAAGACCTTCTTTTTTACAGGCATCAGATAATTCTTTTATAAAATCACGCCCTTTCATTGGAGATGATGCGATGTCAAAATCGGTGTATTCAGAATCCCATAAACAAAAACCTTCGTGATGTTTGGTTGTTATTACCAAATATTTCATGCCTGCTTTTTTCGCTAATTTCACTATTTTTTTCGCGTTGAAATCTTTGGGATCCCATGTGTTTATTAATTTAGCGTATTCATCTGTAGGAATATCCTGATTACTTTGTATCCATTCAGCATATCGCCCTTCTTCATTGCCTTTGTATATCCCTCCTAATTGACTGTAAAGCCCAAAATGAATAAACATCCCATATTTTGCATCATTAAACCATTGCATTCTTTTTTTAAAGTTAGTCTCTGGTTCTTCTATGTAATTTACATCTTGCTGAGCAATTGTTGGAGTAATCATTAATAAGAACAGTAATAGAGTTATATATCTATCTTTCATAGGGGTTACTGCTTTTATTAGTGTATATTTTTAGCGCTTAAATAGCGTTGTAAATTTTCTTCATTCAAAGCATCGCTATCACCATACTTTGTTCTCATTTTCTCAAGTTGCTTGTGCATATCTTCCTTTACAGAAGCATATTCAGTGTCTTCATAAACATTATGCATTTCTGTTGGGTCTTTTTCTAAATCATACAGTTCCCATTTATCAATATCATAATAAAAATGAATCAACTTATAACGATCTGTTCTTACTCCATAATGACGCTTTACTTTGTGTTCCGCAGGATACTCATAGAATGTGTAATAAATAGCATCTCGCCATTCACTAGCTTCACCATTTACTAATTGTCTCAACGATTCTCCTTGTATGCTTTTATCAATATCTACACCTGCGTAATCTAAAAATGTTGGAGCAAAATCAATATTTTGTACTAACTCATCAATTACTGTTCCCGCTTTTATTTCTTTCGGGTATTTCATTAAAATAGGTGTTCTAAAAGACTCTTCATACATAAAGCGTTTATCGAACCAACCGTGTTCTCCTAGATAAAATCCTTGATCTGATGTGTAAACAACAATTGTATTTTCTTCTAAACCGTTCTCTTTTAAATAATCCAAAACTTGACCAACACCGTCATCCACAGATTGTATTGTTCTTAGGTAATCGTGCATGTATCGGTTATATTTCCAAACAGCTAAATCTTTCCCTTCAAGGTTTTTAGATTTAAAATCAGCAATAATAGGGTCGTAATAAGCATCCCAAGCGACTTTTTGCTCATTGGTCATTCTATCGTACCTCTTTTGAAACATACTTCTATATTTCGTTTTAAGCTCGCCTTCCTTATCAAGCATTTTTAAATCGTAAACCAAATCCATGTCTTTATAGATACTCATTTCTTGTCCAGCTGCTGCAGGTCTGTCTTCATAATCATCAAAGAAATTTGCAGGCGGATCGAATGTTATACTATCCATTAAAGTCAAGTACTTTTCTTCTGGCATCCATGTTCTATGCGGTGCTTTTTGATGATACATTAACAAAAATGGCTTGTCTTTTTCGCGCTTAGTATCTAACCAATCTAAAGCGATATCTGTAGTTACATGGGTAATGTAACCTGGATATGTTTTCTTAACACCATTCTCGATAAAATCTGGCGAGTAGTATTGCCCTTGACCAGGAAGTACATTGGAATAATCGAAGCCTTGTGGTAAACCATCTAAATGAATTTTGCCTACTAAGGCTGTTTCATATCCGTTTTTTTGCAATGCTTTAGCGAAGTTATCTTGATCCCAATTAAAAGGGCGAATATTATCCACCTTACCATTTTTAAAACTATGTTTACCCGTAAGGATTGCTGCTCTACTTGGTGCGCAAATTGAATTATTTACAAAACCTTTATTAAAAATAGCACCTTCTTTAGCAATTCTATCAATATTCGGCGTGTTATTTAATCCATGACCGTAAGCGCTAATAGCTTGGTAGGCATGGTCATCACTCATTATAAAAACAATATTTGGTTTTTGAGAAGTTTCTACTTTTGATTTAACCTCTTTTTTACAACTAAAACATAACATGAAAACTGATAAAATAACCAAGTATGAATTACTAAATTTGTTGGATTTTAGAATTTGTTTTGCCATTTTTATGAATTGAATTATTAAAACTTTAATGGTTTTATATTATATAATATCTGTTTTTATTTTTTTCCAATTTTATGCCCCCAAACAGCAAAGAACAAAATAAGTATATAACAAGGAATCAATATCCAATAACTGCTTGTTGCCGCACTTGAAGTTGCTTGTACTTGGTCTATACCACTTAATATGAGTTCGTTTTTATTAGCATCTACAATTCTTCCGTATAGTGGTGGAATAATTGCACCACCTGAAATTGCCATAATTAATAGGGCAGAAGCGGTTTTTGTAAATTTCCCTAAACCTTCCAATGTTAAAGGCCAAATAGCTGGCCAAACTAAGGCATTTGCGATACCTAAAGCGGCTACAAACAGAATAGAAGTGAAACCTGTAGTGAATAAAATACATAAACTAAATACAATACCAAGTATTGCACTTGCTATTAAAGCTGTTTTTTGTTTAACGTATTTTGGAATTAAAAACACACCTAATGCATAAGTTGCTACCATGGCCATAAGGGTGTATGTTGTAAAATACTTAGCTTCTTCTCCTGTAAAGCCTAATGAGATTCCGTAAGATATAATAGTATCTCCAGCAATTACTTCTGCGCCTACATATACAAATAAGGCTAAAACACCTAACCATAAATGTGGGAATTGAAAGATACTAGTTTTAGTGCTTTTACCTTCTATTGTATCCTCTGAGTCTTCTGCTTCAACATCTGGTAATGGAGCCATTCTAATTAAAACACCCAATACAAAAAGAACGATAGCCATAATTAAATAAGGCATAAATACGCTATCGGCCATAGTATCTAAAAGTACATTTTTCTCTTCTAAAGAAACACTTCCTAATTTATCCTTAACTTCATCTATACCCGATAGTAATAATGCACCAAAAATCAAAGATCCTAAAGCTCCTGCAGTTTTGTTTGCTATTCCCATAATAGCAATACGTTTAGCTCCACTTTCCATTGGGCCTAAAATTGTGATGTATGGGTTGGCAGCTGTTTGTAAAAGCGTCATACCAACACCTTGAATAAAAATACCTGTCAAAAACACCCAATAAGTTCTAGCTTCGGCTGCAGGTATAAAAAGTAAAGCACCTATACCCATAATGATTAAGCCTAAAGACATACCTTTTTTATAACCTATCTTATTTAATATATAAGATGCTGGCAATGCCATTAAAACGAAAGAGATGTAAGATGCAGAAGCGACTAAATAAGATTGCGCATCTGTTAATTCGTTTATGGTTTTCATGAAAGGAATTAACGCCCCGTTGATCCAGGTAACGAATCCAAAAATGAAAAACAAACTCGCTATAATAACGATTGGAACTAGATTACTTTTTTTTGGTGATTGCATATTTTTTTTGATTTTTATTATTAAATCTGAATAAATAAAAAAAATACAAAAAATCTAATGGTTGGTTCCCATTCTAATTCTTTAGTCGATTAATTGTTTTTTTGAATTTTGCAGATAGTTTTAATTGTTGACTAAATTAGATGTTATAATGTATTGAAACAAATACTAAGTTAGTAGAAAACTATTTTATTCTTTTAAGAAAAGGGAGGACTTTATGAGGATCCTCCCTTAGACTTAAAATAAAACAAAACTAAACTTCAAATAAACTTACCCTAAAGTAAGTGACATAAAAGATTATTAGAAAATTAGTTCGACGAATAACAGGTTTGAAAAGGTGTTGGTTAAAAAGAATTTAATTCAACAAAATTATTTGTCGTAGGTTATATAAGCAGACACTAACCAATGGTTAGATTTATCTTTTCCGGCTGCTGTAGCGGGTATTGTAATAGTTAAAGATTGCTCGCCAGATTCTAGGTCACCTAGTTCTGCAACAAAAGGTTCTACCTTAGAACCAGGACACCAATTTGACCTTGAAAGGTCTGAGGAAGCTAAGCGCTCTTCAATTTCCTTAATCTTATATGTTTTTGTTTTTCTATCTCTGTAATAAGTAGAGTCTTTACGTAACCAAACTCCAGAAGTTGGGTTAAAACGTCTAAAAGATGCGCAATCGTCTCTCCACGGAATGGTCTCTATTATCGTTTTACCGTTAACTAAAACGGTGTTTTTTATTTTAATGAACTCATCACCACCGCTATGTCCGCCGTGCCCTGTGGTAATATAATGCAGTTTAGCGTTTTTAATGTTTTTATCTAAAACGAAAGTATGCTCTAAAGATCGGTTAGCAAAAAAATCTGGTAAAGCCTGTCCTTTTACATAGTTTACCGCGTTCACTAAAGGTAATACTTCACGTTGTTGTTTTGGTCTGCCAGAATAGATAAGGCTTAAATCTACTTTATATCCAACTTTACTCCATGCATCAATCCAAACACCTACATAGAAAGTATCGCTAACAATACTTTCAAGCTCTGATATGTCTTGATTCCAAACCACTTCTTTTTCCCAATTTGGTACATAAACAGGTTTTCTATGTTTAACCTTATCGTTACTATAATGTCCAACACCAAAAGGCGTCATAAACCTTAATAATTCAACAACAGGTTTATAATTTTTGGTTGCTTTAACTCCTCCATGTTTTTCATTAACATAGGAATCCTTAGGGAATTCCGCTTTACCCTCTGCTATATTTAAAAATGAAATATCATCTGGATTTGTAATTACAAAGCAAGAACCCGATTTGTCCCATTTATCACCATTAGAACGTAGCGATAATTTAATATTAACATCGGTTCCTTTTTTAAATTTTGGAACGGTAACTTTCTTTAAAATAACTCGACCACCTTGCAGTCTAATAATTTCAGGGTCATCAACCGTTGTCTTTCCATAATTTATTATTTGATCTTTAAATATTACTTTTTCTATTTTGTTTTGCGAAAAAGAAATTGAAACACTTATTAGAAGAATGAATAAAACTATTGACCTGACTTTCATTTTAAATTGATTTTTAATTTAGAACCTTTTATTAAATCTGAATGGTTTATAAAGTAGCTTTTATGCGTTTTACCATCGAGTTGAATATTATTTATAACACCATTCTTAATCCCTTCTTTTTCAATAACCAAGGTTTCCCCTTTATAGTAATTAGAATCTAATGTAATAGTGATTTTATCGAAAACAGGTGTAGATATCGTGTAAATAGGCTCTCCTGGAGATACTGGGTAAATCCCCATCATGCTATAAATTAACCAGGCAGACATAGTACCTGTATCATCATTACCAGGAAGGCCAGCGGGTTTGTTTTGGAAATATTTTTCCATTAATTCATTTACCATTTTCTGAGTACGCCATTCTTCACCTCTAACATAATTAAACAAGTATGGATAAGCAATATCTGGCTCGTTAGCCATATCGAATTGGTTTGTGCTAAATACTTTTTGAAGCTGATTACTAAATGCTTTTTGTCCGCCCATTAATTTCATTAATCCTTTTATATCATGCGAAACCATAAACGCATATTGCCAAGCATTTCCTTCTATAAAACCAATATTTTTAGTGAAATTTGCTCCAGCTAAAGGGTCGAAAGGTTCATACCAAGAACCATCTGCATTTCGCGGACGTAAAAGTTTTAGGTTCTTATCAAATAAAGATCGGTAAGAAATAGAACGTTTAGAGAACCGTTTATAATCTTCTTTTTTACCCAATGATTTTGCTAGTAATGCTATAGAAAAATCTGTAGCATTATATTCTTGAGTTGTAGATACAGAACCAATTTGTTGGCTTGTTAAATAACCTTTTTCTATATAAGGTTTAATACCAGGGCGCAACGGATTATTTTCTAAAGCATCGGCACTTTTCACCATCGCTTCGTATGCTTTTTCAACATCAAAATCGGTGATGCCTTTTAAGTAGGTATCGGTTAGAATTATACCTGCAGGATCACCAACCATTGTTGTGGTTTCAGTAGCATTTAGTTCCCATTTTGGAAGCCAACCACTTTCGTCATAAATATCAAGCATACTTTTAACCATATCCGATTGTTGCTTCGGATACACCAAAGACATCAACGCATGCAGGTTTCTATACGTATCCCAAAAAGAAAACACAGTAAAACGAGTATTCTCAGTTTTTAATGTTTCTCGAGTTGACATTTTTGGATATTCACCATTAAAATCGTTAAGAATATTAGGATGAATTAAGGTGTGATATAATGCTGTATAAAATATGGTTTTATCATCTAGAGTACCGCCTTCGACTTTAATTTTAGATAGCTGCTTTTCCCAATTAGACTCACTTTGTTTCTGTAAATCTTCAAAAGTAAATTCTTGCGTTTCCTTTTCTAAATTATCTCTGGCATTCTCTATACTTACGTACGATACGCCTATTTTCACTTCTACTTGTGTGGGTTTATCAAAATTGTAACTAAAATAACTTCCAATACTATCACCTAAAACTTCCTTACGGTAGCCTTCCATTATTCTTGGTTTCCCATTATAAGGCATCCATTCTGCTTCGGCTCCTTTATATTTACGCGGTGTTTTCCAAACGCCAAAAGATTCTGCAGGTTTACTAAATTTTGCAACAAAATAAACAGGATAAGCTTCCTCTGGTTTATAATAACAAAACGATCCTACAGTTCTAATACCTTCAACTTCTGTTGGTGATACAATTTTAATGGCCGCGCCTTCTTCATTGGTTAACCCTAATCCAAGATTCAATAATATATTCGATTTACCTTTAGGAAATGTATATCTAGAGATACCTGTTCTAGTGGTAGCCGTTGTTTCTACTTTAATTTTATACCTAGTTAAAACATTAGAATAGTAACCAGCTTTGGCTATTTCGTTTGTATATGCACTCCCGTATTTTAAATAATTTGTTTCTAGTTCACCAGTAGTTGGCATCAATAAAATAACACCCAAATCTGGACAACCCACTCCACTTAAATTAACATGAGAATATCCTGTTAAAAATGTGTTCTCATTTACGTAGGGATTAGACAACCATCTGCTATCTTTTTCTAAAGTGTTTTGTTTTCCCGCAACATTAAAAGGCGATACACTTACCATACCTCTTGGCGCAATAGCTCCAGGATTTGTAGCACCAAAATTTGATGTTCCTATAAACGGATTAACAAATTTTGTAAACTCTTGTGCTTCTAAAATAAAAACATTGATTAAAATCGATATTATAAGAAGTTTGTTTTTCATAAGAAATTAATGTTATCAGTATTTTTGGATAAGTTTACTTTTAAATATCTTCTTGATTCCGAATTACCAAAAATAAAAAAACCTCTCAATTCCATTTCATCATTGGAAGTAAAAGGTCTTTTAATTTCTATGTATTTAATCTTTCCAAGTCATCTTAAAGTCTGGCTTTTCCATTCTATTCCCATTCTCACCATCACAAATGGCAAAATTAAAACCACCACGTAAACTATAACCACCGTATTCACCTTGCTTATTTACCGCAATAAAACCAACCTGAAGATAAGGCATGTCTTTATGGTTTTTGTGCTTATTGTAAATACGCTCTACAATAATTTTACAAGCTTCGTTTGGCGATTTTCCTTGGCGCATTAATTCTACAACCATAGCGCTCCCTGCTGTTCTAATTACAGCTTCTCCCAAACCTGTAGCTGCTGCTCCACCAACCTCATTATCTAAAAACAAACCTGCACCAATTATGGGAGAATCGCCAACGCGACCATGCATTTTCCATGCTGCGCCACTCGTTGTACAACCTCCAGATAAATTACCATCGGCATCAATAATTAGCATACTTATGGTATCGTGATTTTCTATATTTATTACGGGTTGGTATTTAGATTTCTCTAACCAGTTTTTCCAAGCTTTTTCAGATTCGGCCGTCAATAAATTTTCCTTTTTAAAACCTTGAGCTAATGCAAAATCTTGAGCGCCTTTACCGGTAAGCATAACATGCGGTGTTTCTTCTAGAACTTTTCTAGCCACCGAAATAGGATGTTTTATGTCTTGCAAAAAAGATACCGATCCACAATCGCTATTTTGATCCATAATACAAGCATCTAGCGTTACTTTGCCTTCTCTATCAGGAAGACCTCCATAACCAACGCTTCTTACTTTTGGATCTGCTTCAGATATTTTTAAACCTGTTTCAATCGCAGAGATTCCAGAATTACCTATTTTCAAAGCATTCCAAGCAGCTTCATTTGCTGCCAAACCATGGTTCCAAGTAGAAATTATTACTGGTTTTTTAACCGGCTTTAATGGTATTGTTTTATTTGCTGAAATAGCTTCGGCTGCTTGAGCCCCACAAGCACTAAATGCGCTAAGAGCAACAGAACCTAATGCTGCCTTTTTTATAAATTTTCTTCTACTTGACATAAAATGATAATCGTTAATTAAACACTTTTGATGATGGAGCCATTAGGAATTGATTGTCCTTATTTGGCTCACTTCCCATAACAAAAACTAAGTTACCACCTTCCATAATATTTTTGTGAGTAATATAACTTTGATTTATGGATTTCCCGTTAAGTGTTATAGATTGAATATATTTATTAGTCTCACTATTATTGTTAGCCGAAACTGTAAATGTGTTTCCATTCTCTAAATGAATTGTCGCCTTATCAAATAATGGCGATCCAAAACTATAAACACCTTGAGCTGGGTTTACTGGATAAAAACCTAAACTACTAAAGATGTACCAGGATGACATTTGTCCGCAATCTTCATTTCCACAATGTCCGTTAGGTGCATTTTTATACTGTGTTTGTAAAATTTCTCTAACTTTTTCTTGTGTTTTCCATGGCTTGCCAATGTAGTTGTATAAATACCCAACATGGTGGCTTGGTTCGTTTCCGTGTGCATATTGGCCAATCATTCCTGTGCTAAATATAGGTAGTTTATCTTCAGCTAAAGGATAATAAGAAAACATAGAATCTAATTTTTTCTCAAAAGCTTTTTCTCTTCCTATGGTATCAATTAATGTTTCTATATCCTGTGGCACCGACCAAACGTATTGCCAAGCATTACTTTCGCAAAAATAAGGTGTGTATTCCTTTGGAATAAAATGTTCAATAAATTTACCGTTTTTATATTTTGGTCGCATAAATGTACTAGAAGAATCGTATATATTTTTCCAGTAATTAGCACGTTCAGAAAAATATTTATAATCCTCATCTTTTCCTAAATCTTTAGCAAATTGAGCAATACACCAATCATCATAAGCATATTCTAATGTTTTTGATACCGACCAATTTTCATGATCTTCATCAATAGGAACAAAACCATATTTCATGTAATCATCAATTTGCCGTGTATTATCCATGGCGCTTTTTTTACAAGCTTCAAAAGCTAATTCGACATTAAAATCTTCGATCCCTTTAAAATAAGCATCTACAATTACGGGAACGGCGTGATAACCAATCATCATATTAGTTTCATTACCTTGCATAGACCAAACGGGCAATAACCCTGTTTCATTATAATGTGCTAATAAAGAATTCACCATACTAGATACACGTTTTGGGTGTAAAATAGTATGTAAAGGATGTGCTGCGCGATAGGTATCCCACAAAGAAAAAGTATCATATCTATCGTAACCTTTAGCGTTCATTATGGTATCATTCGCACCTTTATAGTCGCCATTTAAATCACTTAATAAAGTAGGAGCTAACATAGATTGGTACAACATAGTATAGAAAATAGTTTTCTTTTCCACATCGTCCGTTTCAATCTTTATTTTCTGTAATTGGTTATTCCAAATACTATCGGCTTTGCTTTTATATGTTTCAAAATTAAAATCTGGTGCTTCTGTCGAAATCGATTTGTAAGCACCATCAATACTACCTGTTGATAATCCTGTTTTTAAAACTATCTTCTCGTTTTCCGAAGTACTAAAATCAAGAATAAGTTTTGTATTCACACCTTTTACAGGAGAAATAACTTTTTCATCATTACTTAATAAAGTGTAAGATTTAAATGGTTTTGAAAGATTGATAACAAAATACAAACGCTGATCTCTAGCCCAACCTTTGGACATTCTATAGCCTTCAATAGTTGTATCATCAACGATATTAAAGTATGTTTCTGTTGGCTTATCCCAATTTAAAGAATAACCTAAATCAATATGAATTTGTGATAAGCTATCCTTTGGAAATGTATATTGGTGAATACCTGTTCGCCTTGTTGCCGTAACCTCAGCTTTTATACCAAAATCGGATAACATCACGCTATAATAACCTGGTGAAGCCGTTTCTTCTTCATGCGAAAAACTAGAAAATGGTTTAAAATTATTGTCTTTTATTTTTTCTGAGAATCGACTATTGGTTGGCATTACAAGAATATCGTACATATCTCCCGCTCCTGTTCCGCTAAGGTGCGTATGCGAAAAACCAGAAATTATAGAATCTTGATAAAAATAACCCGAAATTCTATCCCAACCAGGAATACCATGATCTGGACTTAATTGCACCATACCAAAAGGAACCGTAGCACCAGGATATGTATTACCTGGCCCATCGGTTCCTATAAATGTATTTACAAAAGAAGTTAGTGCTATTGGTTTTGTTTCGTCTTGTTTTTCTTTTTTGCAGGCATAAAAACAAGCAATTAATAAAACTAAATAAACACTTTTGTTCATGATAATTTATTCTTTTGAATTTTTAATAATTTCGAATTGTTCTTCCGTCATACTGTAATCATCGAAAAACGCAACACCCGCAGCACCGTTATCTTTAGCTAATTGAATAGCGTCTTTTAAATCGGCATTACTTAATTTTGGCGTATACAAACCTGTGTGTAATTCTGTTGGTCTGCCTTCTAAATCTTCAACACCTTGTTTCGTAGCATAACCAATCCAATCTAATTCTTCATTATAGAAGTTATAATAAATCATAGGTAAAACCATATCTACATTCCATTTATCCCAACGTTGGCGCACCATATGGTCTGCCATTTCAGGGTAAGGAAATACGGCTGCACTTAATTTTTTATTGTGATTGTGTACAATAGTATACGCTTCGTTTACTAAAGATTTTATTTCGTTTAAACGGAAATTTTTCCACTCAATATCTATTGCAGGATTTTTCATTTTCCTTGGATCTTTATGATGAAGTGCTATAAACTTCTCGACACTAGCATCAGAATAATCGAAATCGTAATCCGCCATTTCATCTTCTTGTTCTAAATTATATTTAGGAAGTAAACCAATTGGTAAATACACATCTGGATAACGTATATAATCTAAATGGACACTGGCAACACCTTCAACTTCAGCCAAACCTTCAACTAAACTTAAAATGTGTTTTCTAGCATCTGGATGACTTGGTGATAACCATTGATAATAACCAACATAAGGTCTATCTTCTTTAACAAAACAAGACTTTCCGCTTCTGCTTACCATATACCATTCTGGATGTTGTTGAGCTATAGAATCTCCAGGTCTATTGGTTGTAAACATCCAAGCATGAACCTCTAAACCCTCTTTTGTTGCTATAGGTGTTAACCTTTTTAAAAGTTTTGGATCGGCACCTGTGTTTAATAAAACAGCATCGAAACCATTATTTTTTAATTTTTTGAAATGTGCTGTATATGCAGAATCAGATTTTTTATTTCCTACACTCATCCAGCTCCAATATTTGAATTTTGCTGGAGCTTCAACAGTTGCGGTTTTAGTTTCGCTTGCCGTTGCAGTTTTTGCTGTTTTGTCGCAAGATACTACACTTAATAGTAGGCTTAAAAATGCTATTTTTAATACGTTCATGAGTTATTATTTTGATATAAATTTTCCATCTTCTGTAACGGTGAGTACCTTATTAGTGAACGGGCTTTTAACTGAAATATTCCATCCGGTACTGTGCATTTCTAAAGTTGGTGTTATTAATTTTTCGTCTATTTTTATTTCTGAAGTCGTTAATTCTTCTATTGAAGTAAAATAGGTTTGATTTTTTTTGAAATGTGCGGTTTGTACGCGATACATTTTATACAATTCCCTTTTTAGTTTATCATCTTGAGGAATGGTAAAAGTATTTTCTGTTTTTGGTGTTTCCGAAGAAAATAAAACATAAGCCCATTTTTCGGGTTCGTGCATGTTTATAACACCCATTGGCGACCAAACCCAGTTGTATTCGTGCAACAATTTGCCGTTAGCATCTTTTTTTCTTTCGTATTTACCATCGGTAATTTGATGATCCCAATTGACTCTAGAAAAATTGACACGCCAAAATTGATCGGTAGGTACGTTTTTATGAAAGTAACCTGTTTTATAAGCTGCCCAAGGAATAGCAACTTCTAGAACCCAACCTTTGTCGACATCGTTTGGGTTATTGAGTGTACCATTAACTTTTACAGCCGATTTTAATCCGGTAATATTCCAGTCGTTCAATACTACATTGCTGTTTCTGTAAGGTTTGCTTACAAATAAATCCCATGCGGTGTTTAATGCGTTTATTTCAAGTTCATAGTAATTATGTGTATCTCCTGTTGGATCTACAAAAATTTCAAAATCATTATTATGAAAAATAATTGCATCGCGTTTAGTAATATCTCCCCAAACATGTGGCTCTTCCATTTTGGCTAACACATAAAAATAGGTGTCGTCCCACAGCATTTTAACTTCCGTTTTATACTTGGGATGTTTTTTGCCTTCAATATCAATAAAAGGATTAGTCCAAGATACTTTACTCCAAGCTACATCATGATCTTCACCATCTATAATAATTTTTTCTGAAGTTTTATAAGCGGTATATGTTTGTGGAATAATATCTGCTTTTTCCTGTGCACAGCTAATAGCCGATATGCTACATAATAGTACCCATAAAAATTTCACCTTAACCTGCATGCATTTTATTTTATAAACTATTATTTTTTGTAAACTCTATAACCTCGCTAAGTTTACCAAACGCTAAAGCTACAACAGTATCTGCTGCACCATAATAAACGGCTAATTTATCTTCTTGAACATCATGTAAAGCAGCACATGGGAATACCACGTTTGGCACATCTCCAATTTGCTCGTAAGGTTCTGCTGGACCTAATAAATAAGGTTGTGTTCTATATTTAACTTTATCGGGTTCGTTTTCATCTAAAAGCGCAGAGCCCATAGCATATCTAAATCCATTACACGTATTGATAACACCATGATATAGCATTAACCAACCTTCATCTGTTAGAATGGGTATTGGTCCTGCTCCAATTTTTGTGCATTGCCAAGCGCTATCCTCAAAGTTAGACGCCTTCATAACACAACGATGTTCTCCCCAATATTTCATATCTGGACTATAACTTATATAAATATCACCAAAAGGAGTATGACCATTATCACTTGGCCTGCTTAACATAGCATATTTACCGTTTATTTTCTTCGGAAACAAAACACCATTTCTGTTGAAAGGTAAAAAAGCATTTTCACATTGAAAAAACTCTTTAAAATCGAAAGTATATCCAATACCAATTGTTGGACCATTATACCCATTACACCAGGTAATCCAATAACGATCTTCTATAAAAACAACACGAGGGTCGTACTTATAATCAGAATCTATCATTTCGGTATTTCCAGCCTGCATTTTAATAGGCTCATGTTCTATATCCCAATTGATACCATCTTTACTAAAACCTGCAAAAATATTCATTTGTACGGCTTTATTATCACAACGAAAAACACCAGCAAAGCCATCTTCAAATGGAACTACTGCACTGTTAAAAATACTATTAGACGACGGGATAGCATATCTATCTATAATAGGGTTTTCGCTATAGCGCCACATAACATCGTTACTGTTACTTGGTTTATCTTGCCAAGGTATTTGCTTCATTCTTATTAATTTTTGAATTAATTTTCTATAGAAATCGAATCGTCCGTATCTGGAAGTTTTCGAACTTTATCTAACCATGTGAATTTTAGAATAACCGTAGTTATTACAAAAACAGACAATGCTATTAATGTTTTAGGATAATCCCTAATCATAAAATAAATAGGCAATAAAACCATACTAGATTGCCAAACAATACCAACAACGCAATTTAACATATCTGCTGTAAAATCGCTGTTTTTGGTTACGGTGTTATCATCTTTTTTAAGTTCATTTAAAACGGGTTTCCACCATCCCCATGGACGAACATTAAAATAAAATGCTTTTAATGTTTTCATATTAGTAGCTGGTGTTAAAAATGTTCCTAAAAACGAACCTAATAAAGATACTGCAAATATGATTGGAAAAATATAAATAACAGGAATATGAGCGCAATAATATAACCAAGAACCAACCTCAAAATTAGCTTTATTCATATCTAACAAAAACTGTAATGTTGCTATAATTAACCCAGAAGTCATCCCCCAAAAATAACCCCAACCGTTAAAACGCCACCAAATCCATTTTAAGAAATTCGATGCCACGTAACCACCATAAAGTGCACTTGTTATCCAAAGTGTTATTGCATTGATAGACTCTGCGAAAAACCCCATAATAACACCGAAAATCACAATAACAAACGATGTAATATGACTCGCTTTTATGTAATGAGACTCTTCCGCTTCTGGCTTATAGTATTTTTTATAAATATCGTTTACAACATAAGCTGGCCCAGAATTAACAAATGCTGAAAAGGTAGACATAAACGCTGCTAAAAGCCCTGCAAGTAATAACCCTTTGATACCAACAGGCACATGATTATTAATTACGTTAGGTAAAATAATTTCCAAATCGTTTAGACTTAACGTTGGAGATACTGCCATAGATGGTGCTAAATGCACTAAAGCTAAAACAACGATACCACCAATAAGTAAGTAGCGCGGTATAAATAAAATAAGATTTGTAAAACCACTCATGTAAGCTGCTTCTTTTACCGACCTAGTCGACAAAATACGTTGCATATCATAACTTGGTGTTGGCCCAGCAATACTTGCAAAAAAGCCCTTAAACAAACACATACCAATAAAAGCACCAAACATTTTATAGCCTTGCGTATCTACCAAATCATTAAAGGCTGTAAGTTTACCCGACCACGATCCTTCAATAGTATTTCCGAAAAATATGGTACTCCATTCTGTTGAAATGATATTGTTAATTTCTGCATCGCTAACCGAAATAAATGCATAAACAGCTATTAAAATCCCAGAGAGTACCATAATACCATATTGTAAAACTTCTGTTGCTACAACCGAAAACATACCACCTTTTATGGTATAAATAGTGGTTAAAAATATTATGATTAAAGCATAATTCTGACTAGATGTTAGCAAAACAGCTTCGTTTATTATTAAAGAAATATCCCAAGGTAGAATAACAGACATAAATTTACCTACACCTTCAAAGAAATATGCTATGAAACCTACCGATGCTACAATAGCAAAAATGGCAACGATTAAGTGTGAAGCTCGCCCTGCTCTATCATCTCCAAAACGTGTTAAAATCCACTCGGACCCTGTCATGATATTAGAACGCCTTATCCAAACGGCAAGAAACACCATGATAAAAATTTGGTTCCAAATAGGCCACATCCACATAAACATAAAACTCTTTGCTCCGTAAAGAAATAGTAAACCAACCATCCAAGCAGTTCCAGAAACATCAAACATCCCAGATCCATTACTTAAACCTAAATAATACCATTTTATACTTTTTCCTCCTAAGAAATAAGAACTCAATCCTTTTGATGCACGTTTAGATATCCAGATACCAACTCCAAGCGTTAATAGGATGTAGAGTACAATTATTATAACATCTATACTATGCATTATTTATTGCTGTTTTTGTTAATTCCCCATGTTTTGTTTGGTCTATTCCCCATTACGAAATGAAGTGTACCACCTTGCCATATAGTTTTGTGAGAAATTGACGATTGGCTAAATAATTCGCCGTTTAATGTTGCTGACTGTATGTAAATATTTTTATCAGAAACGTTTTCTGCTTCAATAGTAAATGTTTTATTATCTAAAACAGTAAGTGTTGCTTTATCAAAAATAGGGCTTCCAATTTCGTATTCGGTAGATGCAGGGTTCATGGGATATAGACCTATGGAACTTAAAGCATACCACGCACTCATTTGCCCACAATCTTCATTACCACTCAATCCATTTGGTGTTGTATTGTATTGCGTATCCATAATATAGCGCGACCAGTATTGCGTTCGCCAAGGTTTATCAGCATGATTAAACATGTAAGCGATATGATGACTAGGTTCGTTACCATGCGCATATTGACCTATTAAACCTGAAATATCTGCAGATGTGTTACTACCAGTAATTTCTGAACTTTCTGTAAATAATTGCTCTAATCGGTCTGTAAAAATATCGTTGCTGCCGTGTAGTTCTATAAAATTATCAACATTATGAGGCACAAACCAACTGTGCTGCCATGCGTTACCTTCGGTATAATCTGTATGTTCTCTATGGTTAGAATATTTTGGATCGAAAGGTGTGTGCCAAGATTTTCCATCTTCAGCTTTACCTCTCATAAAACCTGTTTCAGAATCAAATAAATATTTATAAGCGTTAGAACGTTCTAAAAAATAATTATAGTCCTCAGTTTTACCTAATGCTTGTGCCATTTGCGCAACACACCAATCATCGTAAGCATACTCTAATGTTATGGTTACAGATTCATCCAGTAAATTATAAGGGATATATCCAAATTCTTTGTAAAACTTCAAACCTCTTGCATCTTGCATCATTGTTGTTTTCATAGCCTCGTAAGCCTTTTCAGCATCGAAACCTTTAATACCTTTTAAATAAGCTTCAACAATTACAGGTATAGAATGGTAACCCGTCATGGTATTGGTTTCGTTAGCATAAAGCGTCCAAACTGGAAGAATCTTTTTTGTTTCATAATACGCCAACATCGTATTCGTAATATCCGAAACTTTATCTGGCGCAATTAATGTTAACAATGGATGTTCTGCCCTAAACGTATCCCAGAGAGAGAGGGTGGAATACGCTGTATAATCTAAGGCAGTTTCAATACTATCATTCTCTTTTCTAAATTGTCCATTTTTATCGCTATATGTAACCGGAGCCAATTGCGCATGGTACATAGCGGTATAAAAAATAGTCTTTAAAGAATCAATTGAGGTTTCTACTTTTATTTTCGATAAGGCTTCTTCCCAAGTATTTTCGGCAGTTGCTTTTATGGCTTCAAAATTAAAACCTTCAGTATCTAAATTACCTTTTGCATTTTCTACACTCACCGATGAAAGTGAAACTTTTACAAGTAATTCATTAGTTTCTCCTGCTTCGAAAAACAATTGTGTTGCTGTTTTCACTCCTTCTGTAATACTTTTTTGCACGGTATTATTATCGGTAACTAAATTATACTTTGCAATAGGTTTAGAAAATTTAGCAACAAAAAACACTTTTTGATTTTTTGCCCAACCTGTACTAAAGCGATACCCACTTATAGTATAATTGTCATCAATATTTATAGATGAGCTCGTTGCTTTATCCCAATTAATACCAAAACCTAAATCTACTACTACAGATTGTGTGTCGGCTTCTTTAAATGTATATTTATGATAGGCGGTTCTTAACGCTGTAGTTAACTCTACATTTATATTGTGATCTTCAAGAAAACTTGATAATATCCTGGAGTTGCAGTTTCATTTTTATGACTGTAAGTTGATTTATAACTCAAAGAGTCACGGCTTTTAGGTGTTTTAGATATATCGACTTCTTTATTTATAGGCATAAATAAAATATCTGCTAAATCGCCAATACCTGTTCCGCTTAAGCTTAAATGACTAAATCCTATAGCAATAGAATCTGAATAATGATAACCAGAACACCAATCCCAACTACTTATACCATTTACAGGACTTACTTGTAACATTCCAAAAGGAACGGTTGCACCAGGGTAAGTATGTCCATGACCTCCAGCACCTATAAAAGGATTTACATGTTTGATAGCAAAATCATTAATAGAAGTCTTTTTTTCTGTTTTTTTATTGCAACTTGTAATAAAAACAATTGACAAAAAGAATAGTGTAATGTTTTTCATAAAATGATTTAAACGGTTTAATACATTAAATTTTCATAAATTTAGCGAATATTGAAAGTAATTTAGACGGATAACGTATTAACTAAGGTAAACATCAAAAAATACCTTCAAATTTTAAATTCCAAGTGCAATTTATCTCAAATCATCTTTACAAAGTATCGCTAAAGCATCATATTCTTTTCTGGCTAGTGTATTTTTCACTAAACACTTTACGCTGGGGTAGTTACTTCAACGATGTTTCTTTCGAGGGAGCCATAAAACTCCCATATCTATATTCTTTAAAAACAAACACGCTAGGATTCCCAATCCACATGATATTATGTTATTTAAATATCTATGTACTTATGCCAATGTTTGCATTAAAAAAAAGATATGTTTCTTATTTTATACTTATGCTAACAGCCATTTTTGTAATGGTATTTGTAAAGTTTAATTTAACTTATTTCCTGGTGAGCCAGAATGTTTGGCCAGAAGGACCCGAAGTTATAAACAACTTAACTCTAAACTACACAATAGACATGATGTTTGGCGAATTCTATGTTATTACATTCGTTACAGCCATTAAAATAACTTTAGATTTTTTAGAGGAACATAAAAGAGTTGCAGATTTAGAAAAAGCACAATTAGAAACAGAATTATTATTCTTAAAAACACAAATCTCTCCTCATTTTTTCTTCAACACACTTAATAATATTTATTCTTTAGCTGTAGAAAACTCAAAAAAGACTCCTAAAATAATATTAAAGCTAGCTGAATTAATGCGCTATTTACTTTATGAAACAAAGGGTAAAAGGCAATCTTTGGAAAATGAAATCATTTGTATTCAAAATTATTTAGACTTAGAACGCGTTCGCCATAATGATGATTTAGAGATAGATATGTCTATTTCTGGTGATATTGAAGATAAGGAAATATCACCAATTCTAATGTTGACATTTATAGAAAATGCTTTTAAACACGGTGTACATAAAAATATTGGAGAAGTTAAAATCACGATTGATTTATCAATTAAAGAAGATTTTCTGTACTTTACAATTTCTAACCCTATGCCGGTTATTACCAAGCACCAAGATTCCTTTAGCCAATCTAGTGGAATTGGTTTAGAAAACGTAAAAAAGAGATTAGCTTTAGGTTATAAAAAAAATGATTATAAACTAGAAATCAAAAATGATGATAACATGTTTGTAGTTAAACTTAAAATAAAAGTATCATAAAATATTTTGAATAAATGAAGGTAAAGTGCTTAATAATTGACGACGAACCATTGGCTATAAATATCATTAAAAATTATTTAGAGCAGATTGAGGATTTCGAGCTAATAAATACTTTTGGTAATGCCATAGACGGTTTAAATTTTTTAAAAAGTAATACGGTCGATGTGATATTTTTGGATATCAATATGCCCGTGCTTGATGGTCTTAATTTTATTAAAAGCCTAGAAAACCCTCCGCTTATAATAATTACAACTGCTTATGATGAATTTGCTGTTGAAACTTACGAGTTAGATGTTCTAGATTATTTAATAAAACCTATTGAATTCCCAAGGTTTATGAAAGCCTTAAACAAAGTAAACAAAAGATTAGAAAATAATAAAGTTATAACAGATACCTCTAGCGATAGGCCTTACCTTTTTGTTAAAATTGATAAAAAGAAAATGAAAAAGATTTTTTTAGATGAAATTTTAACCGTAGAATCGTTAAAAGATTATTTAAAAATAAATACCCTTACGGGGAAATATATTATACACAGTACACTATCGGATTTCACAAACTTATTACCGTCTAACGATTTTATTAGAATACATAGATCTTATACCATTGCTATGGATAAAATAGATGCTGTAGAAGGCAATAGTGTAGAAATAGAAGGACTTAGGTATGTAATAGGAAGGTCTTATATTGAAGAGGTTAAACAAAAAATATTAAACTCTTCTATATAAGACCAAAATTTACTTGCTATTAATAAATCCTAAAAATGATAGCGTTTAAAAGCCTCAATAGCTGCATAATCAGCTAAGCCAAGATCATTATATTTTTTTGCTGTTAATCTATTTCTATCTTCAGCTCTTACCCAAAACTCTCTGTTATCGTCTCCTTGAAACATAACACCATCTTTTTGTGATTGATGACAAAATATAGCATGTCTTTTTCTAAGTACTTGATCCGGACTCATAGGCACTGCCATTTCAATCTCGTAAGATTCCCATTCGTGCCAAGCACCACGGTATAACCAAACCCAACAATCGTTCATATAGTCTTGCCCTTTTAAATCATCTAAAGCTTTAAAAATAGCATCAAGACAAACTTTATGAGTACCATGCGGATCTGCTAAATCTCCAGCGGCATAAATTTGATGTGGTTTTATTTTTTCGATTAAATCGGAAACAATACTTATATCCTCGTATGATAAATTATTTTTCTTTATAGTTCCTGTTTCGTAAAACGGAAGGTCTAAAAAATGAACATTACTATCTTTTAATCCTAAATATCGTGTTGCTCCCAAAGATTCACTTCTTCGAATTCGCCCTTTTAGTTTTCTTACTTCTAATGAATCTATTTCGTTACCCGTTTTATTATTTAGATCATCTATAATGGCATTAGGTTCTTTACTATCTTCATTATATGATTTAACAATTTCAGCAAACTTTAAAGCCTCATCATCTGAAACCGCTATATTACCCGAGGTTTGATAAGCAACATGCACATCATGACCTTGTTGCACTAATCTATCGAACGTGCCTCCCATAGAAATAACATCATCATCTGGGTGCGGACTAAAAATAATTATGCGTTTTCTCTCCGGCGTTGCTCTTTCTGGACGGTTAGAATCGTCTGCATTAGGTTTTCCTCCTGGCCATCCTGTAATTGTTTTTTGCATTTTATTAAACATCTTTATGTTTAAATCGTATGCAGAACCTTCTTCAACGATCAAGTCGGACATGCCGTTATCATTATAATCCTTATCGGTTAATTTTAGGAAAGGCTTATCTACTAATTGACTTAACCAAACCACAGCTTTTAGCTCAAGTTCTTCAGTCCATTGGCAAGTAGCTACCAACCATGGAGTTTTTACTCGCGTAAGCTCTGCCGATGCACCTTGATCTAAAACAAATGTAGTATTATCGTGATCTTGTAAATATGTTGCCGGAACTTGACCTGTAATTTCGCCTTCAATTGTATCCTTAAGAATACTTGCTTTATTTAAACCCCATCCTAATAAAACAATTCGTTTAGCACTTCTTACTGTACCAACACCCATTGTAATAGCTTTCCTTGGAACATTATCTATTCCTCGGAATGAAGGTGCAGCATCTGCTCTTGTAATATGATCTAAAATGATACTTCTAGTTCTAGAATTAAAATGCGATCCAGGTTCGTTAAATCCAACATGTCCTGTACGCCCTATTCCTAATAATTGAAAATCTAAACCTCCAAGTTCTTTTATTTTGTTTTCATAATCAATACAATATTGATGTAAATCATCTGGGCTAACTGAACCGTTAGGAACATTAACATTTTCAGGACGAATATCAACATGATTAAATAAGTGCTCATGCATGAAGTAGTAGTAACTCTGGATATTATTTTTATCCATTGGATAATATTCATCCAAATTAAACGAAACTACGTTTGCAAAACTAAGCCCTTCTTCTTTATGCATTCTTACAAGCTCTTCATAAACTTTTATAGGTGAAGATCCTGTTGCAAGGCCTAAAACGCAAGGTTTGTTGATAGCACTTTTGTTTTTAATTAAAGTTGCTATTTCTTGAGCAACGATAATTGAAGCTTCTTGTGATGATTCAAAAATAACGTTATGAATTTTTTCAAAACGTGTTTCTTCAAATTTACCGGCTTCTTTGTATTTAATAAGTTCTGTTTGCATATAACTTCTAATTTTATACTTAGCGATTAAAATTAAATTTTTAAATACCTAATAGCGCATAATTTCGACCAGTAACTTCTGGTTATAGATAAAAAAACAAATGAGTTACAACTTTTTTTATAAAACCGTTTATTTTTCGGTCTTTAACTCTAAACTGTGCTTAGCATAATTTAAACCTAAAGCATCATACCTTTTTGTTAAATGAATTAAACGCATTTGAAAATCGCTCCAATCCTTTGTTTCGTAAGTAGACCAAACCACCTCAGACAATGCTGTTAATCTTGGTAAAACCATATATTCTACCTGTTTGGGTGTTGTAATATATTCACTCCACACATTGGCTTGCGCTCCTAAAATGTATTTTTGCTCTTCTTTAGTTAATTCTTGTGGCAAAGGATTATAACTATATACTTTTTCTACAGATGTATAACCTCCTATAGCAAGTGGTTCGTTTTTTCTATCTTTAGTTTGATAAAAATCGAAATAACAAAAACCTGTTGGCGTCATAACTACATTATGGTGCATTTTTGCTGCTTGAATACCGCCTTTTTCGCCTCTCCAAGACATTACGGTTGCATTTGGAGCTAAACCTCCTTCTAGAATTTCATCCCAACCAATAATATTTCGTCCTTTAGAGTTTAAGAATTTCTCTATTCTTCTTATAAAATAACTTTGTAACTCGTGTTCATCTTTTAAGCCTTCTACTTTTATAATATCTTGAGCCAATTTGCTAGATTCCCATTGTGTTTTTGGAGCTTCATCTCCTCCTATATGAATTAATTTACTTGGAAATAACGCAATAACTTCTGTTAAAACATCCTCTAAAAATTTAAAGGTTTTCTCGCTTGGTGCATAAATTTCTGGAAAAACACCCCATCGTGTTCCTACCTCATATTGTTCGCCTGTGTTACCTAATTCTGGATATGCTGTTATAGCCGCTAAAGAGTGTCCTGGCAGTTCTATTTCTGGAATTATGGTTATGTGTCTTTTTTCCGCATAAGCGACAACGTCTTTTACATCTTCTTGTGTATAAAAACCACCATAAGGTCTTCCATCATATTTAACATCGGGATTTCTCCATGTATTACCATGACCAACAATAGTTTCTTTTCTAATACTACCAATAGATGTTAGTTTTGGATATTTTTTTATTTCTATACGCCATCCTTGATCTTCTGTTAAATGCCAATGAAACGTATTCATTTTATGCATAGCAAGTATATCTATATATTTTTTCACGAATGAAACAGGAAAAAAATGTCGAGCAACATCTAAGTGCATACCTCTATAAACAAACTTTGGGCTATCTGCTATTGTTGCAGCAGGAATTAAAAATTCTGTATTTAGACTAGCTTCCGGGTTGCTAGCTAAAGGAATTAACTGGCTTAGAGTTTGTATGCCATAAAACACCCCTTTACTTGTGCTTCCCGTTATTGTTATTTGATTGTAATTGATTGTTAAAACATAACCTTCACTATTAGGTATAGTTGCATCTAGTTTCAATAAAATATTACCATCCGCTTTTCCTTCATCTGTAAAAGGTATAGGCTTATCTAACATGCTACTTAATAAACTTGAAAGATAATCACCTTCGTTTTCCAGAGCTGCTTCACCTATAACCTTTGTGTTTGAATCTAACAAAAATTTACCATTAGAAATCTCTAATGATGTTGGTTTTGGAACTATAAGATAATCACTTTCAGAATTCACAATAGCCTCATATTTATTTGAGCATGAATTAACGAGTAAATAGAGTACTACTATAAATAAATGTTTCATTTTATATATTCTTTATTATTAATGTTTTAAAATATTATAAGTTCGTCAATTAAAATTTTTGATGCACCTCCAACCCTGCGATGTCCTTCTGGAATTGGATTAACACTTTTTGCTTTTACCTTTATTGCTTTTACCGTTGTTTCCTTAAAATTAATTAAAGAAACCACCTTGTTTCTTCCTTGAGTGTGGCTTTTTTCTAGTTGTTTAATTTCTCCTAACTTAGTAAATGTATTACCATCTTCAGAACCATAAATTTCAATGTATTCTGGAACATAAACACTCGAATTAGTAAATCTAAGACTTGTAACTTCTAACGATTGTATTGATATTGGTTCGTTAAAAAATAAATCCACATCTAAATCTCCATTAATATTTTGCCAATTACGATCGCCTCTATTCAGTTTTGCATAATTTAAATCGACTAAACGATATAGTGATTCTTCATCATTAAGTTTTGGTGAATTATAAACTACTTTTGCTCCAACCGCTTTATGAATAGGAAAATATTTTGTTGAAACATTACCCGTTTGCTCCTCTTTTTTATATGAAGTTGCTTTTACTGTCGATGTATTTTTTAGTAAAAATGGCGATTTGTATTTAGTTGAAGTTAATGATGGCTCCGTACCATCCAAAGTATAGTAAATATCCAACCCATTAACTTCGGTTTTAAGTGAAACATTGATAGAACCTTCTTTTTGACCTTTATGATCTATTCTAACATTATAAGCACTTGTAGCATAACGCTCTCCTTTTTCTTCTAATCGTTCTAATTGATTTAGTAAGCGGCCTGTAAAATCATCCCAATTTTTTGCTTTTTGATCTGTCCATCCATTTTCTGCAACTGCATATAACCTAGGAAAAGTCATATAAGTTAATTGGCTCCAATTGGTTATAGACTCTGTCCACAGATTCCCTTGTATACCTAAAACGTGTTTTCCTTGTTCGGCTGTTAAACTATCGGATACTATTTTATAGTTATATGTATCTTTTAAAAAGGAGTATGCGTAGCCCAAATTAGGCTCTAAATCGTCGTCGCCTTGTTTTAAATCTAAATAACAATATCTTGAAGGCGTCATAATAACATCATTACCAAGTCTTGCCGCAGCAATACCGCCTTTTTCACCGCGCCACGACATTACGGTTGCATTTGGAGCTAAACCACCTTCTAATATTTCGTCCCAACCAATCATATTTTTATCATGTGCATTTACTATTTTCTCTACTCTTTTAACAAAATAACTTTGCAATTCATGAACATTGGCAAGATTTTCTTCTTTCATACGCAATTGGCAATCTGGGTCTACTTCCCAAGCTTCTTTATTACACTCATCACCGCCAATATGCATATAATCAAAAGGAAATAAATCCATAACTTCTCCTAAAACATTTTCAACAAACTCAAAAGTAACTTCTTTACCAGGGCAATACGTATTGTTCCTAACAACTCCGCCTGTACCCACATAAAAAGGGCCTTCGGAACATGATATTTCTGGATACGACGCTATAGCTGCCAATGAATGTCCCGGCATATCTATTTCTGGAATAATTTCGATATAGCGCTCTTTAGCATAAGCTATAATTTCTTTAATATCTTCTTGAGTGTAAAAGCCTCCATAGGTTGCTTTCTCACCTTCTTTTTGTCTAGGTCTCCCCCACCAATTGGATGTATTTTCATCTTTAGCATTATAGTCTACACGCCACGCTCCTACTTCTGTTAATTTTGGATATTTTTTAATCTCTATACGCCAGCCATTATCATCTGCTAAATGCCAATGGAAGCGATTTAGTTTCACTTCTGCCATAAAATCGATAGCATCTTTTACTTCTTCTTTTGTGAAAAAATGACGAGATACATCTAGCATATAGCCACGCCATTTAAAAGCCGGTTCGTCTTTAATAGTAACAGCTGGAATACCCCAAATGGTATTTGCTTGTTTTTCTTTGGAATATAATGTTGCAGGTAGTAATTGCCCAATGGTTTCCATAGCATAGAAAAAACCGGCCCCTGAGGCCGATTTTACATGTATGCCCCCTGTATTAATGACTAATTCGTAAGCTTCAGGGTTGAGAGACTTTTCAGTATAAAAAATAATATCTGCTTGATCATTATTTATACTTATTTCTGGGATCCATCCGGATGCTGTTTCAAATTTTTTAAAAAAATTAATTACAATAGTTTTTTGCTCTTCATTATTAACGGAAATTGTTGTTTTCTCGCTAATAATGAAATGTCCGTTGCCTTCTATTAATTCTGCTGGTAACGGGATAATTTCAGTTTCACCTATTTTTAGTTCTTTTTTATCGCATGATGTAAGCGCTAGTAAGAAACATAATAAGTATGGGGTTAATGTGCTTTTTATCTTTCTAAAAAGGGTACTCATGTTTTGGTTGATGTTAGAAGTTAGTGTTGTTAATAGTTTACTTTTTAGCGGTGTAAAAAAACAAACTGATTTTATCTACACATATAAGTATGTTATAAAAATATACTTATTTATGTTTTATGAGTTGAAATTTCGACCAATAACTTAGGGTTATAGATAAAAGTCGTTTTCGTCTCACGTCTTTTAGGTTTCATAAAAGACTAAAGGAATATTATTCAGTAATCAGGTATATGATAGCGTACTAGGTTGTATTTGTAGGTTTTAAGAGCAAGAATTTATGCTGTGCTTAGGTGCGTATTTGGAGGTAAATACTGCTTTTTGTAAGATAAGAAACACGTTTTATGTTAAGGATTATCCTAGTGATAATGGGCTTTTAGGTTGTGTTTTGATTATTTGTCGAGAGCTAGAGGTCATTGGTCGAAATAGTTACCTGTTAACTTTAAAGAACTTATAAATTTATTACATTCTTAATGTAAATTTTAAAAGTATTAGTATTAAAAGTATTCTATATTGTTTAAACAATATTGAGTGTTGATTAATATTTTTGCTTGAAAATAAAATTAAGAATATCTAAAAAAAAATATTGTTAATTAATTCGAATTTCTATGAAAATTAAATTAAAAAATTTCTCTTTCTATCGAAAAAAAGAGCACTTAAGTTTTTTCTTGAGCGTATTGGTTTTTTCGTGTGTTTCTGCTAGTTACGGTTTGGAACCTATTATGAGTGTAGAATCTAAAAAAACTACAAACTATTTACAACAACAAGTAAAAGGACTTATTACAGACGTTAACGGGCAACCTATTCCGGGTGTTAATGTTGTTGAAAAAGGTACAACAAACGGAGTTCAGTCTGATTTTGATGGTGGCTTTTTTATTAGTCCATCAAACGAGAATGCCGTTTTGGTGTTTTCATTTGTTGGTTTTGTCACAAAGGAAGTTCCTATTGGTAGCCAAACAGATATTACAGTTGTTTTGGCTGAAGATATTGCACAACTGGATGAAGTTGTAGTTGTTGGTTATGGTACACAGAATTCTAGTAAAGTAGTAAGTTCTGTAGTTCAAGTTACTAATAAAGAACTAAATCTAGAGAAAAGACCTGTAACTAATGGATATTCTGCTTTAGTAGGATCTGTTCCTGGTTTAGTTATGAATAATACTAGTGGTTCTCCAGGAGCTATACCTAGTATTCAAATTAGGGGAACTAGTACTATTGGCGATGCTAATGATGTATTGGTTATAATTGATAATTTTGAAGGTTCTTTATCTGATATTAATCCTCAGGACATTGAAAGTGTATCTGTTTTAAAAGATGCTTCTGCTGTAGCTGTTTATGGTGCCCGTGGTGCAAATGGAGTATTATTGGTAACCACTAAAAAAGCATCTAGAAATAAAAAGACAACTGTAAGTTATAATATGACGAGTTCTATACAAACAACTCCGAGATTACAACAAACATTAAATTCTAGCCAATATATGGCGTTTCAAAATGATATTGCTCCGGGGACTTGGGATGAGAATTCTGTAAGTTTGGCTAATAGCGGCTTTTACCCTGAAACTAATTGGATAGAAGAAGTTTTTGAAAGTAGTGCTGTGCAACAATCTCATAGTTTAACCTTATCTGGTGGATCTGAAAACACAGGGTATTTAATGACAGGAAGTTACCTTACGCAAGAGGGGTTAGCGCTTGGAGAAGATAAATTTGAGAGATTGAATTTACGTTTAAAAATAGATACAGATATTAATAGTTGGTTAAACGTTGGTACTAACACATTAATTAGTAATAGAATAGATAAATCTGTAGAGGTTGTAGGAGGAACTAATGTAAGAGGTTTGCCTTTTTATCCTGTAAAAACGGAAGATGATTTATGGGTAAGTAATGGAACTGCAGATGGGTCTAACCCAGTAGCAAGTGCATCTTCAGGAAGCTTTAGTGAATCTGATTTAGATAGAATAAATGTACAGTTATACGCTAAAATAACACCTGTTAAAGGATTATCTTTGGAGGAACGTGTATCTTACATAAAAACTAATGAGTATGCAAGAGCATGGTCTAATCCATTTGCATCAGTAGGTCTTGATGCTACGGATCCTGACTCTTACACAAACCCAGATTCTGCAAATAGAGATTATTTTTCAGTTTCAACAGATGAAAGAGTATTAGAGGTACAATCTACTAAATCTCATAATTTTCGTTCTTTAACCTCTTTAACATACGAGTTTGAGAAAGGAAAACATTCTGCAAAAGCATTTTTAGCAATACAAAGTGAGAGTGGAGAATCAGAACTTTTAGCGGCAAGTAGAACAGGATTTCTTTTTGATAATATTATATCGTTAAATCAAGGTGAGCTTGTAAACGATTCTAACACTTATGATGGTCTTGGAAACACTGAGACTAGAGGTGGTAATGCAAGAACTTTGTCTTATATAGGTAGGTTTAACTACAGTTTTGCCGATAAATATTTAATTGAAGCATCTTTTAGAAGAGATGGGTCTTCTTATTTTACAGACGAAAATAAATGGGGCTTTTTTCCATCTGTTGCTGTAGGTTGGGTTGCTTCTAGAGAGAAATTCTTTGATAACGTTAATTTTGTAAATCTATTAAAATTTAGAGGGTCATACGGTTCTGCAGGTTCAGATGGTACGTTAGGTTCTGTAACTCAGCAATTAGTAACTTATGATGCTTCTGGATATCCTTTAGGAGGAGTTTCAAATGCAAGACTTGGAGTAGATAACTTTGTAAACCCTGATTTAATTTGGGAAACATCAACAATATTAAACATTGGAATTGACGCTTCATTATTCAATAGAAAACTAGACATTGGAGCTGAGTACTTTGTGAATAATCGTAAAGATATCTTGGATAATATTTCTTCAACGGCATACGAATATGGTTTTGGAGATGCGCAAGGTAACCCATATGATGTTAGAAGTTCTGGTTGGGACTTTAATATAAAACATAAAAATACTATTGGGAAATTCAAATATTCTGTTGGAGCTAATATCTCTAATTATGATAATGAAATTACTCGTATTGAAGGTGGTTCGGAAAGTAATAACCTGCAAGTAGGTTTAAGTGTAAATAATAGATTTGGGTATCAAGTAGATGGCTTTTTTGACAGTCAAGAAGAAATTGATACTTATGTTACAAGCGATGGAACGCTTATAGACCAGAGTAACGTTAGTGGTGCTAATGGTGTTGGAACTTACTTAGGTGGATTTAAATATATCGATCAGTTAACTATAGATAGTGATGGAGATGGTGTAATGGACACTGGAGATGGTGTTATTGATAGTGAAGATCGTGTTACAATAGATGATAATAGTGATAGAAACTGGAATGTTGGTTTTAACTTAGGAGTATCTTACGAAAACTTAACATTATCAGCTCGATTTTATGGTTCATTTGATAATAATCAGTATTGGAATTCAGCAAATGTAGTAGATCCGTTTTTAGGTGGAGGTATTCCATGGACATACCAATTAGATTACTGGTCTGAAGGAAATACAGATGCACTTTTACCAAGACCTGTTAGTACAAGTAATGAAAATTATAATAGTGCTGTAGATCACTTTATTGTGGATGCAGAATTTATTAAGCTACAAAACGTAACGCTTAATTATGATTTTGGTGAAAACATACTTAATCGTATTTCATTTATTAAAAGTATGAATTTATACTTGTCTATGGAGAACGTTGGAGTGATATGGACTAACAGTCCTGTATATGAGCATGGTTGGGATCCTGAATTAGGTGTGAATAATGTGGATTACCCATTACCATTTACTACGGCATTAGGTTTAAATATTAAATTTTAAAACTATGAATAGAATAAAAATATATCAAAAACATTTATTTTTAAATATATTATTTAATATGAAATATATAAAAACATACAAATTAGCATCTCTACTTGTGTTGCTTGTTTTCATTACATCTTGTAATGAAGACTTTCTAAAAGTAGATGATCTAGATGATCTTGATTTATCTACTGTTTACCAGTCGGAAGAAGATTTAAATTTAGCATTAAATAACCTTTACTTTTCATTGCCTAATTTAGATGTTGAAGATCCGTTATTTTCGATAGATGCAAACCAGGCCTATATTGTTCCTTATTTTTGGACAGATGATGCAATACATAGAAATATTGCAAATACTGCAGATAACCAAGGTTCAGATTTTAATTGGAGTGATAGTAGAAGATCTTTAAGAACTTTTTATAGATATCAAGATATTGCAAATATTAATTTTTTCTTAGAGTCATTACCTGGTGCTACGTTTCAAACAGAATCTAATAGAGAAAGATTTGCTGCAGAAGCAAGGTTTTTTAGAGCATGGATATATGAAACTATGGTATTAGCTTACGGAGATGTTCCATTAGTAACAACAACATTAACACCTGCTGATAACCCTGCTAGAACACCAAGACAAGAAGTGTTTGATTTTATTATTAGTGAATTAGATGAAATTGACAATCATTTACCAGAAACATACTCAGGTGACGATGTTGGTCGTATAACTAAAGGTGCTGCATTAGCATTAAAATCGAGAGCATATTTAAATGCTTTAGGTTGGCATTCGGACCAAAATGCTTTATATGAAGGAGCAGAGGCAGCTTGTTCAGAAATAATTAACAGTGGTGTTTACGCTTTGGTAGATGGTATTGATGGTTTTAAAGAGCAGTTTACTCCAAATAGCGATTTAATATCTCCAGAAACTATACTTGCAACAATTTACGTAACAGGTATTAATGTAAGTAGATATGCGTTGCAGGTTTCTCCTAGAGATTTATATAAAGGGATTAATGGTAGTGGAAATAATCAAAGAAGACCAGGGTTTACTTCAAATTTTATAGAAGAAGTTCAAACTATCAATGGTTTATTTCCTAAAGATGATTCAACATACGACCCTGCTAACCCTTGGGTGAATAGAGACCCTAGACTTGAGGCTTCTGTTAGGTTACCTTTAGATGAATATCTTGGAACTGATGGTGTAAATAATGATATCTTTTTACCTCACCCATCTTATGGAGATACAAGAGATAGAGTTCAAGGCTCTAACAATAACCCAACGGGATATGGTTTTAAAAAGTATACAGATTATACTATGCTTAACAATATAGAAGGAGATGCTGATCTTAAAATAATTAGATATTCTGAAGTTTTACTGATGTATGCTGAAGCTTTAGCAGGACAAGGAAGAGATGGAGAAGCTATAACATATTTAGACCAAGTACGTGAACGTGTTGGAATGCCAAAATATGCAGATATTGGATTACCAACTGTAACAAGAGGAACCACTGGTAACTCCATGATCGATGCTATTCTATTAGAAAGACGCTATGAATTTGCTGGTGAAGGCCCACAACGTTGGTTTGATATTTGGAGATATAAATTAGGTAACCAAGTTATTGGTACTGTTTATGGAATTCCTGATGATGTAGACTTACCGGGCGATTTAATAGGTCCAAAATACGATTCATCAGATCTTGAAATTTATCAAAGAGTTTGGGATGATAATTACTATTTATTACCAATTTTTATTAACTTTTTAGATGATAATGTTAATCTAACACAGAATCCTGGGTACTAAAATTCAGAGTATTTATTCATAATAAAACCTCCAATGATTTAAAATCGTTGGAGGTTTTTTATTTGGTTTAAACACCTTGAATATTAAAATTTTATACACCCCGATACCATAATTTAATCAATTTCTTATTGTCTGTATAAAAAGGGTTCTTTTTTAGTTAATAAAAAATTAACATGATTTTAATACTTATCTGTCGAATGGTAGGTGTTGTTTGTCGAAATTCTTATCTTCATTACGTTTAGAATATATAGGTTTATTATGTTTTTAACATTGTTTTATGAAAATAAACGCTACAAAACCGAATTCGTTTAAGATTTTTTTTGCTTTCGTTTGTTTTTTTTAGAAGATGTTTAAAGATGAAAAGCTATTACTAACCACAAAAATTTTTAACTATTAATTAACTCACATTTCTATGAAAATTAAATTACACAATTTCTCTTTCTATCGAAAAAAAGAGCACTTAAGTTTTTTCTTGAGCGTTTTAGTTTTTTCGTGCGTTTCTGCCAGTTATGGTTTGGAGCCTATCACGAGTGTAGAATTTAAAAAAACTACTAACTATTTACAACAACAAGTAAAAGGAACAATTACCGATATTAACGGTCAACCAATACCCGGTGTTAATATTGTAGAAAAAGGCACAGCTAATGGAGCTCAATCTGATTTTGATGGAGGTTTCTCGATAACACCATCCAATGCAAATGCAGTGTTAGTATTTTCATTTGTGGGATTTGTTACAAAAGAAGTTTCTGTTGGAGGCAAAACAACACTTAAAATTGTTTTAGATGAAGATATCTCTCAATTAGACGAAGTTGTTGTTGTTGGGTATGGTACACAGAAAAAAGTAAATTTAACCGCAGCAGTATCTCAAGTTGGTGCAGAAACTTTTGAAAACAGACCTTCAGCAAATGTAGCTCGTTCATTGCAAGGTTCCGTACCAGGATTAGTAATTAGTAACTCATCTTCTGGTGGTGCGCCTGGTGCTGATACCAATATTAATATACGTGGATTTTTAACTAGTGCAGGTAGCGGTGGTAATGTTCAAGAATCTTCGCCATTAGTACTTGTTGATGGTATTGAAATGAATTTAAATGATATTGACCCTGAAAGTATCGAAACTGTTTCTGTACTTAAAGATGCTGCAGCAGCCTCTATTTATGGATCACAAGCTGCAGGTGGAGCCATATTAATTACCACAAAAAGCGGTAGTAATATGAAAGGGAAAATTAGAGTAACTTACAGTACTAACTACGCTTTAACCCAACCAACAAAAATTCCCGAATTAGCTAGCCCCATTAATTTTGCTTATGCTGTTAATGATTCTAGGATAAATAATGGTCAAAACCCATATCATGATGAAACAGATTTAGCTAATATTTTGGCCAACATGGCAAACCCTGGAAGTGCGCCATCAATAGGTGTTAATGCTGCGGGTACAAACTGGAACTATACCAGTATTGGAATTGATGCTACAGGTGCTACCGATTGGACTGAAGTTTTATATAAAGATTGGGCTGAAAGAACTAAACATAACTTAAGTATATCAGGTGGAGATCAAAAATTAAACTATTATTTTTCTGCTGGGGCTTATGACGAAGGTGGTCTTTTGAAAGTAGGAGATGAATCTTTTCAACGATACAATCTTGATGCAAAAATTTCTTCACAAGTTAATAAATGGTTAAAAGTAGAATTATTAACTAAAGTTTTAAAAAGCTACTCAGATTACCCAACGCAAGGAGGTACAGATAATGACTTATCTGGAGTTTTAGACTTATTATCTAAAATAAAACCAACCTTTCCTTTAGTAGATCCTATTTATGGAGAGGAATGGCTTGGACACTCATATTTTCCGTTTTGGGCTACTCAGCGTTTTAAAACAGAACAAAATCAACTTGTTTTATTACCAAGATTTATTATTGAGCCTATTAAAGACTTGAAATTAAACGTTAATCTTAATTATAAAAGAAGTAATAACTATGAAGAAGAGAGTATTTTATCAAGTCAACAAATAAGACCTGCCGGATTTATTGATAGAGTAGCACAGCAAAACACATCTTATTCTCCAGCTTTTGCAACAACCGAATATTTTTCTCCTAACATTTTTACTACTTATGATAAATCTATTGGGAACCATAACCTTAATGCTACAGTAGGATACCAAAGTGAGGTGAATAATTTCCATAGTTTAGGTGCACAGACTGATTATTTAATTTCTGATAATGTAGTTTCTATAAATGCATCTTTAGATGATGATCAACTTGTAAGTGAAGCCATAACGCATTGGGCAACACAAAGTGTGTTTAGTAGATTTAGATATAATTACAAAGAAAAATATTTATTTGAATTTAGCTACCGAAGAGATGGATCTTCTAGATTTGCTCCAGAGGATAGATGGGCTGGTTTTCCAAGTTATTCGGCTGGATATAATGTAGCTAAAGAGAATTTCTGGCCAATAGATGCTATTAACACCTTCAAATTAAGAGGGTCTTATGGTACGTTAGGAAATCAAAATGTTAGTAATTATTTGTATTTATCTAATATAGAATTAAATACTGGCGGAACAAGCTATTTATTTGATGGTCAACGCGAAACTTACGCTTTTACGCCAGGTTTAGGTAGTGAAAACTTAACTTGGGAAAAAGTAAAAACTACCGATATTGGTTTTGATCTTAGCGCATTTAACAACAAACTGGATATAGGTTTTTCTTGGTATCGTACAGATATCGAAGGCATGGCTACAGGTGGTCTTAATTTACCTGCACAGTTAGGAACAAATGCTCCTGTAGCAAACGCAGGAATTTCAAGAGTTCAAGGATGGGAAGTAGAGGCTAAATGGAGACAAAATATAGGTAAAGATTTTAGTTATAATATTAGAGCGGTACTTTCAGACTATACAAGAAGCATAGTAGATTACCCTGTTCCTGATGGAACAGCGGAGCAATCTTTAACTCAAACCTACTACCCAGGACAGGATTTAGGTACAATTTACGGTCTTACATGGGATGGCTGGTTTTTAACAGATGAAGAAGCAGCAAATCATCCTATAGACCAAAGTGCGGTTACTGGTTGGTCTTATTCAGCTGGTGATACAAAATATAAAGATCTTGATGGCGACGGATCTATAAACAGAGGCGCATGGGAAGTTGGAGATACTGGAGATTGGAGTGTACTTGGTAATACTACACCACGTTATCAATATGCAGTAAATCTTGGTTTTGTCTATAAAAATTTAGATTTTAATGCTTTTATACAAGGTGTTGGAAAAAGAGATGTCGTAGTATCTAATCACCAAAGGTTTAGAGGTCCTGCTCAAGGCGCATTTCATGCTAATGTTTGGGAAGAACATTTAGATTATTTTAGACCTGAAGATACCACAAATCCATTAGGTCCAAATTTAGATGCTTATTTCCCAGCACCATACTCTGCCAACCCAGGTAGAAATAACAAAAATTATAGTCAAGTAGTTGACCGTTATATACAAAATGGAGCTTATGCTAGATTAAAAAGTTTACAATTAGGATATACAATACCTAAAGATGTAACTAGCAAGCACGGTATAACCAATTTTAGACTTTATGTTACCGGAGAAAACCTATTTACAGTTAACGATATGCTCTTCTTTGATCCAGAAAATATTACAGCTGGTGTAACAGGTAGTGCCATATCTTACCCGTTACAGAAAATTGTATCCATGGGATTAAACGTATCATTCTAATTACAAAATTGTAGAAATATGAAAAATATAATAAAATTATTTATTTTAAGTACAGCAGTGACTTTGTCGTCTTGCGAAGACTTTTTAGAAAAAACACCTTTGGATGTTGTCTCGGAGGTTGATTTTTATAGCACACCTGGTGATTTAAGAGCATCAGTTAATGCTTTTTATAATGATTTACCAGGTTGGTCAAATACTAATGTAGGTTTCTCTGTACTACCCGATCTTGATTCTGATATGGGTATTGCTGAAAATATAAACTCTAGACTTAGTGGTCAAACAGGTGTAGCTACAGAGTCTTCAAATTCAGTTTGGAGTTGGGACGAGGTAAGAGAAGTTAATTGGCTTTTAGATCATGTTGATCAAGCAGAAGGTGATCAAACAGAAATTGACCAATACATAGGAGAAACTTATTTTTTTAGAGCGTATTACTATTTTAATCTTTTAGTTGATTACGGTGATTTACCAATATTTGATAAATATTTTGATGATAAGGATGAAGAATTTTTATTCGCTGCTAGAGAACCAAGAAATGAAGTAGCCGATTTTATTCTTTCGGATTTAACCACTGCTATTTCTTTATTACAATCTTTTCCAGATATCTCAACAAGTCCTCGTGTAAGTAAAGAAGCTGCTTTATTACTAAAAGCAAGGATTGCGCTTTATGAAGGGACATGGGAAAGGTATCATAATGGAACAGCTTTTGGCGTAGAAGGCTCTAACGGTTCTGCTTATTTAGAAATCGCTGCAGATACTTCTGAAGAACTTATCGATAGTGGTGTATTTACACTTGAAGATGATTATTCTTCTTTGTTTAACCAAGTTGGACTGAGCGGTAATAGCGAAGTAATGCTTTGGAGAGATTTTAATGACGATTTAGGTTTTAATAATAGTTTACAACTTTCTTGGCCGAACCGTTGTGCTTATACTAGAGAAGCAATACGTAGCTATTTATGTATTGATGGTGACCCTATTTCAGTAAGCGATTTATACGATGAAGGAGATAAGTCTTTAGCTACAATTGAAGTAGACA
The DNA here is from genome assembly GCF_009796805.1 of Algibacter sp. L1A34. NCBI lineage: Bacteria > Pseudomonadati > Bacteroidota > Flavobacteriia > Flavobacteriales > Flavobacteriaceae > Algibacter > Algibacter sp. L1A34. The sequence goes on from NZ_CP047029.1 coordinate 4,163,726, forward strand.
GAGATCCAAGATTAGCCGCTTTAATAATGGTGCCTGGAGATTTAATTAAAAGAGATGGTAGCTCAACTGTTGCTTATATAGCTCCTGATTTCACTACTGCTAATGCAGGACTTACGGGGTATGAATCACAAAAATATAGAAATATTGATATAGATCCTGTTACTAGTGATTTTACTAAAAACACGTCCAAGGTTATAATGCGTTATGCTGAAGCTTTATTAATTTTTGCTGAAGCTAAAGCAGAATTAGGTACCATTACTCAAGCTCATTTGGAAAAGTCTATTAATAAGTTACGTACTCGTGTAGGTATGCCTGGTATAACGTTAGGATCAATAACTATGGATCCTGATTGGCCAAATTATGGATATACCCTTACAGATATTTTGTATGAAGTTCGTAGAGAACGTACTGTTGAACTAATGGCAGAAGGTTTTAGACTTGATGATTTATTACGTTGGAGAGCTCATGAATTAGTTAATGGAACCACTCCTAGAGGAGCATATTTTTACGATGGTATTGTAAATTCAGATACACCAGAATCAAATGTAACGATAGATTCTGAAGGTTATATTGCTCCATTTCTTAGTTCAGACCCTTATAATTTTGATGAAAGTAAAGCATATTTATTGCCTATACCAAGTAACGAATTAATACTTAACCCTAATTTATTACCACAAAATCCAGGTTGGTAAAATTTATTTAATAATTAGTTTTTTTAATTAAAAAGCTCAACATCAAATTTTGATGTTGAGCTTTTTTTTATAAACGAATATAAATAATTTATAGAATACCTTACCCCTTATTAAGTAAAACGCCTTATCTATTTCAATACTACTTTTATTTTTAGTGCTCCATTACTTTTATAACCATCATTAAAAATAGTTATAATTAATTAAAACCCTCCTGATTAAATAACTGTAAGCTTCTTAGAAAACCGAACTGGTTAAAATAGTTCTATACAAGAAAAAGTATTGAATAAATTGCTAGAGAATATGGGGTTGGCTCATTGGTGTTTTACAAATCATATTCGTTCTTAACCATGTGAAATATAATTACAAATAATCTTTCATCAACAAAGCCGCACCTAAAGCACTTTCATTTTTACAGTCTGAAATTTTAACAGTTATATTTGGTCTTATACATTTTAAAAACTTAATAAACACTTCATTTCTATTAAATCCTCCAGAAATAAATACATTTGAAATTTTAGAGTTTTTATCCGATATTAAATTAATACCAGAAATTACTTTTTTTGAAATTTCAAAAATTAACTGATAGTAAGCCGTTTCATAAGAAAAAAAGTTTTTCAGTAATTCAGGGTGCGCTTCAAAATCGGTATCAATACCTTCCGCTAAAAATATGCGGGCATCTTGATCCATTAATTCTTTACAAAGCGTGGTATTTAATACTAAATCCATATGCGTATTGATATCTACTTTAAAATAATCACTCAACGCTTTTAAATATACCTCGTGAATACGCCCTAAAAACTGCATGGACGATTTTACTTGCTGCTTTTCAGGTGTCATAAAACACAAACAATTATGTTTTAATTGATCCTGTGTTAAAGTTTCTTTGCTAAACGGATTCATAGCAATAATCCAAGTTCCCGTAGAAAGTAAAACAAAATCTTTTTCTTTTTCCAAAATAGGGATAATAGATGATGAACTATCGTGCAACCCTGTACCAACAGCAATGCTTTCTCCATTTATTTCGGATATTACAGCTTTATTACCTTTACAAGGTTCTGGTAGTGTAATATTTTCATCTTTTAACCATTTATGGTATTGCATGGTATCAAAATCCCAAGTAGCTGTATGTGCACCTACAGAGGTAAAATCGGCCGTTATTTTCTTTGTAAATAAATAACTTAGATATTGTGGGTAATGCAAAATAGCATCGACTTGTTTCCATATATCCGGTTTGTTCCTCTTAAGCGATAACATTTGGATTCCTGTATTTAACATGCCATAAGCTGGTGATGCTGTTTTCCTAGAAAACTCTTCGACACCTCCTTGCGATTCATAAAAACCATTATAATCATTGATATCCAATGGTTTTAAATAATTATACAATGGAGCAATGCGTTTTCCTTCTTTATTTAAATATACCAATGAAGCGCCATGTGTTGAAAAATTTATAGCTTTAATTTTATAGATACCTTGATCTTGAATTTTTTTTATCTCGTTTTGAATCCAATTTTCAATCGATTCTATATCGTCACAACAAAACCCATCATCATCTTTAATTTCTTTAAACTGAATGGCATTTTGAGACACCACTTTAAACGTTTCATCAAATAAAAATATTTTTTTATTGGTTTTCCCTATATCTATAACTGCTATAACTTTTTTCATGCGTATAAGTTTTATTTGTGCTTTTGGTATTATGATATTTGTCCATTAAGAATATAAATGGACAAAAAAATAAAATATTCTATGAGTTAGAATATTAAAAAATGAGCGACCTTCCTTTTTATAGATTTTACGTCGTTAAAAGGATAAGCCACTCATCATTCTACAAATCAGATCAGGTATTTTAAACTAAAAAAATATACCTCTCCTTTTTTTATATTGCTATTATTATTCTTTAAAACCGTAAAGTGGCCCGTAGTTTTTACAAGCTCTATAATCGCCTCCCTCTAGGTTTTCACCAAAAGCCGACCATGCACTTGGTCTAAAAACATCATTTTCCTCTACATTATGCATGTTCACAGGAATGCGCAACATAGCCGCTAATGAAATTAAATCGGCACCAATATGGCCATGAGAAATTGCACCGTGATTAGCACCCCATTTAGCCATTACAGTATAAACATCTTTAAAAAAGCCTTTACCTGTTGTTCTTGGTACAAACCATGTTGTTGGCCATGTTGGATCTGTTCTTTCATCTAAAACTTTATGAACATCATCTGGTAATTCTACACTCCACCCTTCAGCAATTTGTAAAACAGGTCCAATCCCTTTAATTAAGTTTATTCTACACATAGTTAAAGGCATAGTTCCTTTGGTTAAAAACTGAGAAGAGAATCCGCCACCTCTAAAATATTCGGTTGTAGCCGGTGGCCATTTTGTATTATCTAAACATCTCTTAACATCATCCTCGGTAATATCCCAGAAAGGTTTCATGGTAGGATTTCCATCAGCATCTTTTTGTTGAGCCGTAGCATCTAAAGTTGTAGAACCAGAGTTAATTAAGTGAATGATACCGTGTTCTGCAATTCCAGTTAATTTTTTACCAGTTACACGTTTTACAGATTCTGGACTCCAATAGGTTCTTACATCTGAAAACAACTGCGCTTTATTAGTCAATAAGTGACCAAATAACATAGAAATAGCATTTAAACAATCGTTTTCCGTAGCAAAGGTATAGGCTTGACGAATACCATTCCAATCGAAAGATGAGTTTAAAATAGACTCTGTAAAATCGGCATTAGGCTGATAATCTGTCCATTGGCGTTGTCCTTGAAATCCGCCCATAATGGCATTTCTTCCTTTAGATTCTTCACCAAATCCCAAAGCTTTCAACTTAGGATTTCCATTCATTAAATCTTTACAGATCAAAGTCATTTTTACAACTTTTTTCCACTCTTCATCTTTTTGTTCACGTGTTTTTTGTGATTCTGGACTATTTCTATCTTCGCCTTCTTCACAATTTTCTTTGGTCCAAGCTAAAGCTTTTTGATACTCTTCTTGATCAAAAATATTATTATCAATACGTCTTAAAATCTCAATAGACTCTACAAACTCTGCTCTAACTCCTAAGTAGTCTTGTAAAAAGTTTACATCAACCATAGAACCAGCAATTCCCATAGAACTATAACCTATAGATAAATACGATTTACCTTTCATTTGAGCGACTGCTAAAGCCCCTTTTACAAAACGTATAATTTTTTCTGAAACATCTTGAGGAATACTTTGATCGCCTCCATCTTGAACTTCTTTACCATAGATTCCAAAAGCAGGTAATCCTTTTTGAGAATACCCTGCTAAAGCAGCAGCTAAATACACCGCTCCAGGTCTTTCTGTTCCGTTAAATCCCCAAACGGCTTTAGGTGTTAACGGATCTGTATCCATAACTTCTGTTCCATAACACCAACATGGAGTTACTGTTAATGAAACCTCTACGCCTTCTCTTTTAAACTTATCTGCACAAGCTGCAGCATCTGCAACACCGCCAATTGTTGTATCTGCAATAACACATTCTATTTGTTCTCCACTTGGGAAACGCAATGTATCTTGTATTAATTTTGCAGCCGCTTTGGCCATATCCATACATTGAACCTCTAAAGATTCTCTAACTCCTAATTCACGCCCATCGATAACTGGGCGAATGCCTACCTTTGGTAGTCTACCTATTAATCTACTCATGATATATAATGCTTTAAATTATGTAAATTGTTCTAATTCTGTTAATTGAGCGTTCGATAAGCCTGCTGGTTTAAATCCTGCAGCCCAACACATCATTAACATTTTAGCGCCTTTGTTTGCTACATCTAAAAAGTCCCAAGCTTTCATGACATCGGGAGCGGTAGACGTTGCACCATGTTTTTCCCATAGGGATACGTTTCTTGTTTTAAACGCTTCCATAGTTACTTCTGCTAAAGCTGCTGTGCTTGATAAAGCATATGGCGTACAGTGAATGCCTTTAGGTACAAATACTTTCACCTCTGGGCACATCATCCAAATTTGTCTGTTTAATTCTTCTTCATTATCAAACAATTCATGATGACTCATACAAATTAATTCTAGCGGGTGGGTATGTACCACAGCTAAGTTTTCTGGATGGTATTGTGAATTGAATAAATGGATACTCGCATGAGAGATTAATTCACAGGTAGGACCAAAATTATCACGTTTTCCTCCCCAAATAATTGAATACCCTGTAGCATTTTCATTTATATAAAGAATACAAGACACTTCTTCAAGTTTATCTACTAAATCTCGTAAATAACATCCTGTTCCAGTTATGTAAATAACAAACCCTGCGGATTCTTTAGGAAAATCGAAAGCCACTTCTGTACCAATCCCCTTAACTTCTTCTTTTGTAAAAAAAGACGTTAAATTCATCGATATATTTCCGGCATTTCGTTCTGCCCATTCACGCTGCCATAAATAGCCCGCTACTTCTGACACTTTTTTTAATTCTGTTTCTACCTGTATTGGGAGCTTTAACGTTTTCATAAAATTTGAATAATAATTTATTCCACAAATATACTTGTACACTTCAATGATATAAATATTCAAAATCTGTATTTTTGTATCTAATTCAAACATTCCACTTTTATGAAGTTTGTAAAAAACATAGAACTAGGAGATCCATCATTAAACAAACAAAACTTTATAGACCTAAAAATAAAGATGTTATGTTGCAGATATTGGTTATTAGATTTATGGGATTGCCACGAAATGGTTTTCCCGTTTTGGCGACTATATTGGAATAAAAACTCAGGAGGTCAATTAATTGATCAAGATACTGTTATAAAAATGGACCCTAATCATATATACATTATACCTCCATTTACATCATTTTCTTCGCGCTACACAAAAAATCATATTTATAATGAAGGTATTCATGTTTCTGGTAAACATTTAAATACAAACCATAAAGAAGAGGACTTTGAAGATAAGTATCTCATTCATTTCTTCATTCATTTTAATTTAGGTATCCCATTTGACAATATATATCCTGGTATTTTAAAAATTGAACTAACCGATTATTTAAAGGATAGATTGAGCTATTTAACGGAACGATTAAAAATAGAAAATAAAGATTTCAAACTTACATTTAATTTAAAATTACAAGCTTTTATTAAAGAAGCACTTACCAATATAGGTCCCGAATTATGGAAAGCAATAAATATAGACGAGCGTGTTTTAAAAGTAATCCGTTTTACAGAAGTCAATCTTCATAAAAAATTAAGGAATACAGAGATGTCTTCTCTTGTAAACATGGCACCAAATTCGTTTGCTAGATTGTTTAAAGAAGAAATGAATATAACACTTCATAATTTTATTCAAAATCGAAAAATAGCAAAGTCTTGTGAATTGTTTGAACATACCAACAAATCTATCGAAGACGTTGCGTTTAATTTAGGATTTTCAGACAGATACCATTTTTCCCGAGTATTTAAATCTGTCACAGGATTAACACCTGCCTCTTACAAATCTGGAAAATACACATAGCCCACTCTTTATAATATAGGTCGTTTTTTATTATCGTATTTTAAAAACAACATCAAGGACGAAATGGCAAATACATCTCCATTTTCACTTTTAAAAAAATCCATCCCTATTAAAAATAGCCACTTTTTAAAGAAGAAGGAATAAACGAGTACTCTAATAAATTAAGCTTAATATCTACTCTTAATTTTTCTACAATTAGTAGCATAAAATACATCGATTTAATAATCTATAACGGTTAAAATAAAAACCAAAAATAGTCACTATGTTTAAATTATACATATTATTGATTATTATGGATAAATATTTAAACACCATTATATCATAAGTTTGCTAAGCACATCCTTCCAAATAGCACGCAGTGTTTGTTTGTTTATAAAAATAACCAATAATACATATAACTAAACGTAAATAAGCCATGAAAGAATTTAAACAATTTATAAACGGAAAATTCATAAAATCGACTTCAACAGATGTCATTGAAATTTTAAACCCCTGTACTGAAGAGGTTTTATCTTTAATGCCTATCGGAAGTGTTAAAGATGCAGAATTAGCTCTAGAAGCTGCGCAAGCATCTCAACATGCTTGGAAATCATTAACAGCAATCGAAAGAGCTGGATATTTGCATAAAATGGCCGATGTTATTCGTGAGAATCGCGTGTTTTTAGCTAAAACTTTAGCTGCTGAACAAGCTAAAGTAATGGGTTTAGCGCAAGTTGAAATCGATGTTACTGCCGATTATTTTGACTATAATGCAGGTTGGGCAAGACGGATAGAAGGTGAAATTATTCAAAGTGACAGAAAAAAAGAACATATTTTTTTACATAAAGCACCTATAGGTGTAGCTGTTGGAATTCTACCATGGAATTTCCCATTCTTTGTAATGGCTCGTAAAATAGCACCATCTTTAATAACTGGTAATACATGTATTATCAACCCTAGTTCTGTGGCGCCAAATACGGTTATGGCATTTGCCGAATTAATTGAGAAAATAAACATTCCTACTGGTGTATTAAACTTTGTTTGTGGTAAAGGTAGTATTGTTGGAAATGCTCTATCAAAAAGTCCAATTACTGGTATTATTAGCTTAACAGGAAGTGTTGGTGCTGGACAAAAAGTTATGGAAGCTGCATCTCTAAATATTACAAAAGTATCTTTAGAATTAGGAGGAAAAGCACCAGCAATTGTATGTGCAGATGCGAATTTAGATTTAGCTGTAAAAGCAGTAGTAGATTCGAGAATCATATTTAGTGGACAGGTTTGTAATTGTGCAGAACGCGTTTATGTAGAAGATTCTATTTATGACCAATTCATGGAAAAAATCACTAAAAGATTTTCTGACATTAAAGTTGAAGATGCCTTTTCAGCCAACAATCCAGATATGAGTAGTTTAGTTTCTAAAGACCAATTAGATAAAATATCTGAAATGGTAGACTATGCTAAAAAAGAAGGTGCTGAAGTTGTTGTTGGAGGCACTAGATCAAGTCAATTTAATAAAGGGTATTTTTATCAGCCAACTTTATTAACTAATGTAACACAAAAGATGCAAATTATACAGGAAGAAGTTTTTGGACCTGTTTTACCTGTAATGAAATTTAGTACTTTAGATGAAGCTATTGCACTATCAAACGATTGTGAATTTGGTTTAACATCTTCTATCTACTCAGAGAATTTCAATAAAGTAATGCATGCCTGCGAAGAATTAGAATTTGGTGAAACTTATATTAACAGAGAGCATTTTGAAGCTATTCAAGGTTTTCATGCAGGTTGGAAAAAATCTGGATTAGGTGGAGCAGATGGTAAACATGGTATGGAAGAATATCTACAAACTAAAGTAGTTTATGCGCAATACAGATAGTATTTAAAGACAAACAGAACTAAGGCACTATTCATTTTACAACTATTAAATATAGCTGTAAATAAGAATAGTGCCTTCTTTTTATAGAAACTAAACAAAAAACCAATGAACAACCAAACAAGTATTCCCATAGTATCCAAAGAGGTGCTAATTCCATTCATCATTATAACATCTTTATTTGCATTATGGGGTTTTGCTAATGATATTACAAACCCTATGGTGGCTGCCTTTGGAACGGTTATGGAAATATCTACCGCTAAAGCCGCTTTAGTACAACTTGCCTTTTATGGTGGTTATGCTACTATGGCGATACCTGCGGCTTTATTTGTTAGAAAATACAGCTACAAAAAAGGGATTCTTTTAGGGTTAACACTTTATGCTACAGGGGCTTTATTATTTTTTCCTGCGGCACAATTTGAAGTCTTTGGTTTCTTTTTAGGGTCACTTTATATTTTAACCTTCGGATTGGCCTTTTTAGAGACCACCGCAAATCCATATATATTATCTATGGGTGATGAGCGTACTGCAACACAGCGTTTAAATTTAGCGCAAGCCTTTAACCCTATCGGGTCTTTATGTGGCATGTTTGTAGCATCAAAATTTATCCTAGTAGCTTTAGATTCTGATAAAAGAAACGAAGCTGGTGAATTAATTTTCAACACTTTAGGGGAAGCAAAAAAAGCCATTGTAAGAACGCACGATTTAGCTATTATTCGAGATCCTTATGTCATTCTTGGTTTTGTTGTTATTGCTATGCTTCTTTTAATTGCTTTTACAAAAATGCCAAAACGAATGAATAAAGGCCAATATTCTTCCGCAGGGGCTTCATTTAAAAGATTGTTTAAAAACGGAAAATATAAAGAAGGAGTTTTAGCTCAATTATTTTATGTGGCGGCACAAATTATGTGTTGGACCTTCATTATTCAATATGCCGATAATTTAGGTATAGCTAAAGCTGAAGCTCAAAACTACAACATAATAGCGATGTCGATATTTCTATTAAGCCGATTTGTAAGTACCTTTTTAATGAAATATGTAAACTCTAAAAAATTACTGATGATTTTTGCTCTTTGCGCAATGACAACCATTTCGGGTGTTATTTTAATTGAAGGTATTTTGGGCTTATATTTATTAGTTGCCACCTCGGCTTTTATGTCGTTGATGTTTCCTACTATTTACGGTATTGCACTAAATGGTTTAAGTGAAGAAGACTCTGCCTTAGGTGCTGCCGGTTTAGTTATGGCCATTGTTGGTGGCGCATTAATGCCAATTTTACAAGGGCTTATGATAGACATGGAAAGTATTGGGCCTTTTTCCGGAGTTAATTTTTCTTTTATTCTTCCTTTTATATGCTTTTGCTTTATTGCATTTTATGGATACAGAACATTGAAAGTTTATAATTAATTATGATGTGCCTTTTTTTTAAATGAAACCATACAACAACTTATTATATTTGATTAAAAGGTAAAACAACAGAGTTAACAACATCTACCTCAATACTTAATGTGTTTTAAAAGTTAATTATAATTAAACACTATTATATAGAAAAACACAAAATATTAAATGAAGAATAATCATAAATAAAAACTTTACAAAAACTATCCGGAAGTGGCAAACCTGCGTTTTAGGCTCGAGCAATTACTTTCGGATTGTTTTATTTTATTTCAGAATAATTTAATGTATTCTTATCTTTTGTAAGCCCTTCATAAATGGTCTTTACATGCTCTGAATGAACAAAAAATCTACGTTTATAAATTTAACATATAATCGAAAACCGTCTTTTTAAACTCCTGGAAATTACTTGTAAAGCGTTCTAATCGTTGTTTAAGTAGAAGGTGTTTTTCTCTATAATCAGCATCTGATATACCTTTTTCTCCTTTTTCTAAACGAGACAACAACTTTTCATGATCAATAATATCATTTGCTAAATAATCGAACAATTCTGAATGTACGGAATCCAGATTCCCTAATATTTGGCCATAAGCCGTATGAGCAACTTCTTTTACTTTTCTTTTTTCAAACAAATTGGAAAAAAACTTAATCTCGTCTTTATAAAAAGCAATGTTGCTTAACCATTCTTGACTTTCAAAATGAAGAACATCTAACCCTGCACCTAATAATAATTCTGTTTTTGGATTTAATAATTTCGTTTTCATAACAATAATATTTAAATAAATTTATTCTTTCAAGTTATATCTCTTAAAGAAACTAGTTTCTAAACTTTTACGCGCATCTTCTAAAAGTTCTTTTACTTCTTCAATACTTTGACTACGGATTATAGCTATTTCTCGCATTGAAAATTGATACTCAGTAGCCAATTCAAAAACAGTTCGCATAGATTGTGGTAGATTACTTAAAACCATAGATGTATGTTTTATAATATTTTCTTTACCCAAATCCTTATCAAGTTGTTCCATAAATTCTTTTTTATCTTCTTCTACAAAAACATGATTTAACACATAATCGTTCTTAGCGTATGAAATATCGTCTAACTCATCAATCATAACAAAATCTCCGCCACCATCGATACTATATTTTTCTTGCATTGCATCCCATGCTGGACGAGAATAATCATCAATATTCTTAAAAAAATAATCATCAAATTCTTCTTCCACAATACTGTCCTCCAGAAGTTTATCTGCTGTTTTAAACAACCAAGGATGTAGACTTTCTTTGTCTTTCACCTCATCAAAATGATCATAAACCTCAATAAATAGTTGATCAATAAAATCATCTGGTTTATACTTTCCCTTAGGAAGGTTTCCTTTGGATAAAGCAGTAGCCAATGTTTTTGTAATATATCGGTTAACTTGATATAAGGTTTTTAATAATAAATTGTTAAACAAAGTCTTATCACCCTGCTGTTTAAACTTGCTTAAATCAGAAAACGTACTCGCTACGAATACATTAAAATCCTTTTTACTTTCATAATATTTTAGAGTGTCCATATGATATGTTTTAAGTTAAAATACATCTTGAAAGTACAGAGATATTAAATAGAATACAATGACCTAGATCAGTCTAAAAAAGCATATTCTAATTAACCGCAGTACTTCATTATACTATATTTTTAATTTTATTTTTCAATATTTCAATATTTAAGCGATCTCCCCTTGCTACCAGAAAACTATCACCATTTTTTAGTTTTTCAATATCTAAACTAGCTTCTGCTTCACTTATACCAAGTCCTCTTAATATCCCAAAGGGTCCGCCAAACAGTCCACCTATCGCTTTTTTACCTATTAAGTTTGAAAATGTAGAAACCAAGAAACCGGCTACAAATAAACGACCGAGTTCAGGGTTATAAAAAGTATCAAATTCAGTATGCATACCCAATAATTCCTTAAAAAAGGCTTTGAGTTTTTTTTCTTGAAACATCCACTTTTCCCTTTCGGCTATGTTATCTTCTCCAAGATTACCAATAACCGATATAACCATCTTATCAAAATCCATTTCACGAATGGTTTTTATAGCTTTTTCTAACTCTGGAATTTGAGTATACGGTTTTATAAAAACTTGCTTTTGTTCTGTTTTAGAGGCATTCATTTTAATAAAAATTTTAAAAATAATATCGTTTTAAGAGGACCTATTCTCTATGGCTAATTTACAAGCAGATATTTTCTACACCCCTGACCTAGGTCATGATAATAAAAAATAAACCGAACTAAATTTGTAATATTAATTTAATATTAATTAAAAATTTGAAATCATGGCAAACGATAATGGAAATGTCCTTTTGGCATTATTAACAGGAGCCGCAATTGGTGCGGGTTTTGGAATATTGTATGCTCCAAACAAAGGAGTTGAAACACGACATAAAATAAAAGAACGCGCTTTAGAGGCTAAACACGATATAGCGGAGCGCGTTACACACGCTAAAGATGAGCTGACTAAAACAGCCAACGAAAAGAAAGAAGAATTCGACCAAAAACTAGATGAAACCATTAGCAATATGAGCTATAAAGCAGATGATATTATAGCTACTTTGGAACGCAAATTGGAAGATCTTAAGAAAAGAAACGCTCAACTACACAAATAATGCATTATGGCATTTGAAACATTAAAAAAAGACCTCGTTGACCTAGATAGCGATATGAGGTCTTATATTGAGACAAACAAGGCGTATTATAAACTTAAAGTTTTTAAAATACTAATAGGTTCGATTACCACTATAACACATTCTTTATTAATTGGCGCTATAGTATTTCTTGCCATTTTTATGATATCACTTGGTGTATCTATGCTTATTAGTGAGGCTATAGGTAATTTATATTCTGGCTTTTTAATTGTGGGAGCTTTTTACCTTGTAGTTGCCATAGTGTGTTACATATTTAGAAGCAGACTCAATAGACCGTTGATTAAGAAGTTCTCAAAACATTATTTCGATAGTTATGAATAAAAAATATAGCACACTTGTAGAAATAGAGCACGATTTGAAAGTTTTACGACTTCAAAGAGATATTGTAAAAGAAACTTTAAAGCTAGATTTAACAACCACAAAAAACCACCTAAATCCTAAAAAAATAATGGATACTACTGGTTTTGGGCTCAAACAATTCGCTATAGATTTTGCTCTCAACAAAGGATTGGAATGGCTTAGTAAATTACGCCATAAACGGTAGCACATATTAACGGCCATCTACTAGCCAAATTTAGCAACTTGTTGTAATTGTTTTTTATCTAAAAGAACAATTCTACGGGCTTCACCCAATTGGATTAAACCTTCATTCTTAAAATCTGAAAGCACTCGTATTGTAGTTTCCGTTGCCGTACCTATTAAACCTGCAAAATCTTCTCTAGAAACGCTAAGTCCATCATTAACACTATCTTTTATAAGTCCTTTACCGTAAAGCTCTAAAAGTGCCGTAGCTGCTCTTTTACGAACAGAATCGAAAGCCATACCCATTAATTGGTCTTGCATATGCAATACATTATTAGAAATCATACTAATAAACTTATGCGATACCTCCTTGTTATTAAATAAAAGTTGCGTAAAATCGCTTTTAGGAATACAACAAATTTCACAATCATTAAGCGCTATGGCTGTTTCTGTATATAACCCCGAACTTCCTAAAACACAAAGTTGCCCTATAAAGTCGCCTGTATTAAACATACCGGTAACATATTCTTTTCCGCTTTCATTATACTTGTATGTTTTAACTTCTCCGCTTTGTATAAAAAAAAGATTATGTGCTGCAGATCCTTCTGAAAAAACAGCTTCTTTCGCTCTAAAATTAATAATATTTCTATCTTCGGAAAGATCGTTTAGATTTTGATATACTGAAGCTTCTTTAATAAATTGATTGATACCTTGTACATCTCTAGCAAACTCCTTCCGCATAAATGTATTCTTATTTAAACGTGCTTCAATAGCTAAAAGCAACTCGTCTGCATCGAAGGGTTTGGTTAGATAATCATCTGCACCCATCGTCATGCCTTTACGCAAATCTGATTTTTCAGATTTTGCCGTTAAAAATATAAATGGAATATAGGCCAATTTATGATCTTGACTTAACTGCTCAAAAACACCATAACCATCCAAAATAGGCATCATGATATCACATAAAATAAGATCTGGCATAAATTGCCGTGCCTTTTCAACCCCTACTTTACCATTTTCGGCAGTGGCTACTTCATAATTCTCAATTTCAAGAATTTCGGCAGTCATCTCCCTAACATCTTCATTATCTTCAATTAGTAGTATTTTTTTCATTTTTAATTAAATTTAAAGGTAATTCTACTGTAAAAGTGGTGCCTTTGTTTAATGCACTTACAAAACTAATATTTCCACCCATTAATTCGATATACTGCCTTACTATATTTAAGCCTAATCCGGTTCCTTGATAAGTTGTGGCGTTACTTGCTCTAAAAAATCTTTGAAATAAACTGTGTTGATCTTCGATAGGAATACCAATACCTTGATCGGCAACTACAATTATAAGCCTATCCTTATCACCTTGAACTTCAAATTTTATAACCTTGTTTTCTTCGGAATATTTAATGGCATTTAACAGTAAATTATGCAAAAAATGCCTTACTAATTTAGGATCAAGATTAACTTCTAAATACGTTGAATAACTTTTGAAATCGATAATTTGCCCTTGCTTTTTAATGCCTTCAATTTCTTCAACTAAAGATTTTGAAAAATCGATAAAATCAAATAACGTAGGTTGTGCTATTTCCTTTCCTTCTTCTAGCTTACTTAATGAAAGGAGGTCGTTAAGAATATAAACCAAATTATTAACGCTGGCTTTTATTTTGTCGACATATTTTATTAATTTATCCCCTTTTGCGGTTATATTTTGGCGTTCAATGAGGTTGGTAGCAGAAAGAATGACACTTAAAGGCGTTCTGAATTCGTGAGAAGCCATAGAAATAAAGCGCGATCTAAGTTCATTGAGTTCTTTTTCTTTCTCTAATGTATTTCGGATTTCGATCTCTATGTTTTTTTGATCAGAGATATTATTATGCACCAATAAAACCTGAACAATATTTTTATCTTTATCGAATAATGGTGTGGTATTAATTAAGTAAGACCGGTCTTGAATATCTACTTCAAAAGAACAATGCTGTCCTTTAAAGGTCTTTTGAATGTTTTCGATAATATCATGCTTCACCTCTTCTAAAATCCCTTTAACGTCTCTAATAGCAACTTTAGTAGCGGCTAAACTTCTAAATCCTAATTCATCTAATTCTTCTCCTTCTATAAATACCACTTCAACTTGTAAATTAACAACTGCCACAAAGCCTCTAGGAAAATTTCTAGAAATATTCCCTAATAATTCATGACTGGCAATAGCCCTATTTTCGGCTAATTTTGTAAACTGAATTTGATCCTCAAGGCTTAAATTAGATTCTACTAACTTCTGTACTATATCTTTAAGCTCGAAAGTACGCTCGGATACCCTGTTTTCTAGTACTCCAGCATAAGCAGCTAATTCTTCTTTACTTTGATGTAAAGCTTCACTTGTATTATATTGCTCTATGGCTACACTAGTAACTTGGGCCATATTTAGTATTATTTCTCTTTCTGCTGCAAGTGGTTTTCTTGGTGTATTAAAATAAATAGCAAAGGTTCCTAACAACTCTTGATTTGAAGAAAATATAGGAAACGACCAACATGCTTTTAGATTATTAGCTAAAGCTAGTTCTCTATGGTTTTCCCAAAAAGGATCTGTAAAAATATCTGTAACAATAACTTCTTTTTTAAAATAAGCAGCAGTACTACAAAATTCTTTTTCTACACCAATAGGAAGCCCCTCAATGGCATTAGTAAACCCTTTAGGAAGATTTGTAACGGTTAATTTTTGTAATGTTTTAGTTTCTTTGTTTAATAATAAAATAGAACCTATGCAATTTGGAATGGCTGTTTCTATGATTTCAATAATTCTATTTGTAATGTTTTTTAATGGTTCATGTTGAATAATCATGTCCATAACATGAGACTGCCCTATTTTAAAAAATTCTTCCATTTTTTGCTCTGTAACATCGTTTTGGACACCAACATAATGCGTAAGCTCTTTTTTATTATTAAATATTGGAGAAATAGAAACCTCGTTCCAAAACAAGGAACCATCTTTGCGATAATTACGCAATACTACGTGACATTCTTTTCCTTTTTTTATAGCAGCCAAGATAATTTCAATATCGTTTTGCTCTCTATCTTCTCCTATCAAAAAACGGCAGTTCTTGCCCATAAAATCGGAGTTCTTATACCCCGTAATCTTTGAAAAAGAATCGTTACCATAAACAATAGGATAATTTGGTTGCCGAGCATCGCAAATAATAATGCCTCTTGCTGTAGATGCTAATATTTGGTTTCGGATATATAGAATATTCTCAATAGCTTTTTCTTCTGTTATATCTCTTATAAAAGCAGTGACTAATTCACTCCCGTTTATTTCAGTGTGACTCAGACTTATTTCTAATAAAATTTGTGTACCATCCTTTTTTAGTCCGTAAATATCCTTTCCTTCACCTAAAAATCGACTCGTAGTTTCTGTGGTATCCTTTACTATAAGTGCCTTATATGCTTGTATGAATTTATCAGGAATAAGACCTTCTACTTTTCGCTTAACTAATTCTCCCGGTGCGTAACCAAACATTTTTTCAACCGAAGGATTAGCCTTAATGATATACCCGTGATTATTTACAACCAAGATACCTTCTACTGAAGATTCAAAAATACCTCTAAAAAGTTCCCTGTCTTTTAATTCATCTACCATACTATAAAAGCTAATAAAATTAGTTTAGTACTCATTACGCTAAATTTTCAGAAAAATGCTTCTGCTAATTTACAAAATACTCCCCTAACCTAAAGAGAACTAAAGCCTATAATATTGTTAATAAAAACCGATTAAACTTGTTCTGAATTTATCTTGTATTGATTTTTTAAATTCACTTAAATTAAAATCTAGAGTACAATTAAATAGAAATTGCAATAAGAAGAACAACCGATCTAGCTTTAACGATATAAGAACGTTCTTTTACTATTGTTGCTTTTTCTAGCGTTACAATATCTTCTGGTGATGGCAAGGAGGTGTCAATAATACGAAACCAATTTTTCTTATTAAAATCCTCCGAATCTGGAATTTCAAAAGTCATATCCTTGTTATAGGCATTGCATGCAAGAAACAGCACGTAATTTTTTTTACTAGATTTTACAACACCAGCTAAACTATGCGATGTGGAGCTCCAGTCTGGCTGCCCTAATTTAACACCACTCCAATCAATTTCTTGTTTAGTTTGCAGAAACTCCATTAATGGCAAAGTATAATCTGCATCCATCAAACTTGTATCTAGTCTAAAGGCATTCAACCCTTTAACAAAGCGGTGTAAGGATGCGTTCTTTTCCAAAAGGTCCCAATCAAACCAATTTATCTCATTATCCAAGCAGAAGGCATTGTTGTTGCCTAATTTTGTTCGTTTTACTTCATCGCCCATCAAAATCATTGGTGTCCCATAAGAAAGAAGTGTAACAGCTAAAAAATTCTTTATCTGTTGCTCCCGTATTTGTTCTATAATTGGATCGGTCGTTGGCCCTTCAACCCCATAATTATAACTGAGACTATTGTTGCTTCCATCGCGGTTTTCTTGTCCGTTATCCTCATTATGTTTTTGATTATAACTTACCAAATCATTTAAGGTAAAACCATCATGGCAGGTAATAAAATTGATACTTGTATCCGCTGGTTGGTTTTTATGACCATAAAGGTCTGGACTTGCCAAAATTCGTGATGCAAAATTAGATATTGAATCTTTATCGCCTCTAATAAAACGGCGCACATCATCCCGAAACTTACCATTCCACTCTTTCCATTTATCACCAATAAAACTACCTACTTGATAAAGCCCTGCTGCATCCCAGGCCTCTGCTATAAGTTTGGTTCCGGCAAGAATTGGATCAGATTGTATATCCCAAAGTATAGGCGGATTCTGTTGAGGTTTCCCTGACTGATCTCGAGATAATACAGAAGCAAGATCAAATCGAAATCCATCAACATGCATTTCAGAAACCCAAAAACGAAGACTATCCATTATCATTCTTCGAACGGCAGAATAGTTGGCATTAATAGTGTTTCCGCAGCCAGAATAATCCCCATAGGTTCCATTGGGATTTAATATATAATAAGCATTATTGCCAATACCTTTAAAGCTTAATGTTGGTCCATTTTCATTACCTTCACCTGTATGATTATAAACCACATCGAGTATAACCTCTATATCAGCATTATGCAATGCTTTTACCATATCACGGAATTCATCTAAAGGACCAAATAGATCTTTACTAGAACTATAATCGCTATGTGGTGCAAAAAAAGATACAGGACTATAGCCCCAATAATTGGTTTTTCCCTCCGGCGCATCTTGTTTATCAAACTGAAATACAGGTAGTAATTCTACAGCTGTGATACCCAAATCTATTAAATAAGGTATTTTTTCTATCAATCCGGCATAAGTTCCTCTTTTATCATCCTTTATTCCCGAATTAGGGTTTTGAGTAAATCCCTTTACATGTAATTCATATATAATAGTCTTTATAAAAGTATGGCGAAGACAACGATCCTCTTCCCAATCGTAAGTACTAGTGTCTACCACAACACTTTTCATGGCACTACTTACATTATCACCTGGCTTACTTGCCAAATCTCGCCGATAAGCCTTAGGGGTTACCACAAGTTTACCATAAGGATCTAACAACACTTTTTGAGCATCAAAACGATATCCTTCATCAGGGTTAAACGGACCATGAACGCGATAAGCATATATTTGACCTGCCTTAAGTCCTGGCACAAAAATATGCCAATATAATTCTGTTCGATTTAGTTTTTTATCAAGAATTATAGTTTCACTAGGTTTAACATCCTCTATACCATTAAACAGCAGTAATTCTACAGCTGTACTATTCTTGGAAAAAAGACTAAAATTAACTCCGTTAGCTTTAACAGATGATCCAATTGGATAAGGCCACCCTTTTGTTATATCTCTATGTGTTTTCAATTTTTTACGTTTTCCTTGTTTCTATATTTTATAATCAAATCCTTAAACCCTTCGATGAATTGGGGATTAATAGTATTCCAATCCATTGGTGCTCTAACAGCCAAATCAGATTGCGGTATGGAACCATTAATAGGTTCCTTGTTATATTTACAATTTTCGGTACCATAATAAATAACTACCGGTTGATCTAAGGAAAGTAGTAATTCAAAAGCTTGTAACATAACCTGAACATCTCCTTTACAATGCAACAGAAATCTATCCACATCATGATTATCCAAAAATGTCACCATAAAATAGCCAGATGGTACTTGCTGAAAATGTTTTTTTATTTTGTCTTTTAGTTTACTATCTAGCAACAAATTTTTTCCTTTTTCTGCAGCTTTAACAATTAAAGTATTTAATGTAAAATCCAATACTCCATCTAACTCTCCATAATACTCTAATTGAACCTCTTCTTGAAAAACACCAAACTTTCTTTTCTGCATTTTATTCTTTAGTCCTGTAGTTTTTATAAGCTTTTTGTCTAAACTATCGCACCAAACCTCACCAACGAAAACACTTTGCGGATAATGTGCTTTCATTTTTTTTCTGAATACCTTCCAAAACTTATGTGAAGGACCTATGGCATGGTCTAATCTAAAACCATCCAGTCCTAAAGACATCCAGTAATCAGCAATATCAATCATATAATTCCTAACCTCTGCATTGTTCAAGTTTAATTTAGGTAATTCTGGAAAATCTAAGAAACAACGATACGTAGCAGGCCATTTTTCAAAAATAAACCAATCATGATATTTACTATTCTCATTTTTACAGGCATCCTCAAAAAAAGGATGTTTGTTTGAGCAATGGTTTGGAATAAAATCGGCAATAATATAAAGTCCTCTTTTGTGCGCTTCACTAATTAGTGTTTTTAAATCTTCCTCAGTACCAAAATGCGAATTCACTTTTTTAAAGTCCGTAACATTATAACCATGATAACTTAGTGATTCGTAAAACGGAGATAGCCAAATAACATTTACACCTAAGCTCAAAAAATAGTCTAGTTTCTGTGTAACACCATTAATATTCCCTCCAAGAAATTTAGGCGAATTTCTTGTTTCCTCAAAACCATTGAATCTATCGATAAAGACTTGATATATTACAGCCTTTTTAAACCAATTAGTTGCACTCATAACTGTTACATATTTGGGAATGTTTTTTAATGAATAGGTATGAAACGGATTACACAATATGAGTTTAAAGAACTTATATCATAGGAGTCTTCCCTCTTCAAAAAGCTGTTTAACTTAAACATCTTGAGTATTGACAGCTTAATATAATACTTCAAGAACCTCTCAAATAATAAACTAACCAATGCTATGGCAAGGCACTCCAAACCTATTCTTATAATAAAAAAACATTCAACTATAAAACAAATTACTGCAATTAATAGCAATATTAAACTGATTTAGGTCATGAAGCGAAATGTTTTGTTTTATTAATTATTGCTAAAACCAAGGTATAAGGTGAAGTAATAATTCCATAATGATACATGATTCTCAAAAAAGATTGAAAGAGAACACAACAAAAAGAAGTTATTCGGGATACTGAATTTATAAGAGTTCTAGTTCAATTTAAAATTGGAAAATTACATCCATTTATTTAACTAAAAAACTATTTCCAATTTATTAAGACACCAAAAATAAAAACGCTTTATTTCTAATACTAAAAATATATAATTTGTATTATTTGAGACAAATACAAATTGAAAGTAATGCGGCCTTCTTTTAGAAAGACTAAAAGTTAACTGTTAATATTCTTTAAATTTCATTAACATCCTTACAGCTATCGATAATAATGTCGTTTTTAATATTTTTAAGTGGAATGGAGAAAAAGAACGAGCTACCTTCTCCTAATTTTGAATCTACCCATATATTGCCATCTAAAAGATTAACAAGCTTTTTTGCAATGGTAAGTCCTATTCCAGCACCATCATATTGTCTATCAAAGGCCCCATTAACTTGAGTAAAGCCTTTAAAAATTAAATCTTGATGACTTTTATCTATACCAATTCCTGTATCTGAAACAAAAAAAGTAATATGTGTTATTTCTTCTTTTTTACAAATATTAAAGCCATAATTAATAGTACCGCTTTCTGAAAATTTAATGGCATTTTTTAAAAGGTTTACTATAATGTTTGTTAGTTTTAATTTATCGGTATGTATCGTTAAATTTTTATAATCTGATGGAATTATTAAATTAAAATCTATGTGATGCTTTCCTTGTTTTTCTTGATGAATTTTCATCGATTCATGAATTTCATTTAGAAAAACACTTAAATCAATAGCCTTCATAAACACTTGTACTTTACCAGATTCAATAACCGAAATATTAAAAAGATCTTCAATAAGTTTAAGTAAATGCTCTCCGCTATTATGAATAATTTGTATATACTCATGAATTTCTTCTGTAGATGAATCTCGATCTACTAAACCCGAAAGCCCAATAATAGAATTAAGAGGTGTTCTTAACTCATGAGACATGGTTGCTAAAAACTGAGATTTTAATCGGTCGCTTTCTTCTGCTTTATCTTTTGCAAGAGTTAATTCTACAGTTCTGTCTTCAACAAGGTTTTCAAGGTGATTTCTATATTTTTCTAATTCTTGATTCTGAATCGTAATTTCTTGTTGCTTTTCTAAAAGCAAGTTGTTTTTATTATTTAGTTCCTGCGTTCTCAACTTAACTTTATGCTCAAGTGAAGTACTTAACACCTGTAGCTCTTCATTTTGAATTTTAAGTTTATTTTCTTGTTGATAACTCTTAAGAGCTTCTTTAACTGTTAAAACAAGATCGTTAGTATGCCAAGGTTTAGATATATATCTATAAAGACCTGCATAATTTATTGAGTTTGCAACACCTTCAATCGTGGCTTGGCCGGTTAACAAAATGTTTAATGTATTAGGTGTTTTTTCATGAAGTTTCTTTAAAAACTCATCACCCTTCATAACTGGCATTGCATAATCTGCTATTACTACTGGAATTTCATAATTTAAATCTAGTAAATTATTAATAGCCTCTAAAGCTTCAATGCCCGACTCTGCAGTTTCAATAATATATGTATTACCAAAAGCATTTTTTAGTTCAGTTTTTAAGCTATTTAAAACTATTTTTTCATCATCAACGCAAAATATCACTCCCATTTTCATACTCATCATTTTTAAATTAATAACCTCCCAGAATCTATACAAGAAAATAATTCAGATTGCATCCATGGTTTTCTGATGCATTTATATAAATTAGCTTCTCTTTTTGTTTTTTCGATTGATTTAAAATCAGCCTGACCTGTTAACATTATTTTTAACGAATTGGGATATTTATTATGAACTCTAATTAAAAATTCATCCCCTTTAATAACTGGCATTAACCAATCACTAATTATTATTAATTTAACCTTAATATCCTCCATCATTAGCTCGTCAATAATATCGAAGGCCTCATTTGCACTCTCGGCAGTTTCATACACAAATAAATTACCATAATTCTCCCTTAATTGAGCTTTAATACTATTCAATATTATTTTTTCATCATCGACACATAATATTACAATTTTCTCCATAGTCTTATTCTTGTATTATTGTTGATTCTTCCTTATTACTATTTATGGGCAGATAAATACTAAACGTTGTTTTACCTGGCTCACTTTCTACTTCAATTTTACCTTTATGCTTTTCTATAATTCGTTTTGAAATATCTAAGCCTATCCCTGTACCTTCTCCAGTTGGTTTTGTGCTAAAAAATGGATCAAATATTTTATCAATTTCTTCTTGAGGAATACCTTTTCCACTATCTGTAATTGAAACTACCACCCAACTATTTTCTGTATAAGTTTTAATAGCTAGCTTACCATTAAGATCCATAGCATAAATAGCATTATGAAGTATGTTGGTCCATACTTGATTTAACTCATCATAATAGCAAAGAATTTTTGGTATTTCATCATATTTTTTAGAGACTTCAATTCCTTGCTTAATCTGGTTGTTATATAAGGTTAAAACACTTTCAATTCCTTCTGTAATATCTGCCAAAACTTGTTCCTCGTAATTATTAATTCGTGATGAATTTTTGAGAGCAAATACTACTTTTGAAGCTCTATCGGCTGCAAACTCTATATTTTCTGTACTTCTTTGCAGACCCGTAATTTTATATGCAACTTCTATAATTTCATTAGAATCTTTATTTTTTAAAAGATCCATATATTTTTCAATATTCTCTACAACCATCATATCTACAAAAGTATCTGCAAAAAAATATGCGTTTTCAATATTGTTATTTTCCAGCGTAACTGCTATTTTTTTCTTAAAGCTCCTTTCCTCTCTTGAGGTTAACCTGTGTCTATTTTTAAGAGAATCTTCCATGAGCGATAAAAATTCTAATTTTAATTTATCAGGTAATCGGTTAATAAATATAGGATACTCTTTTAACATAAAGTTTAGAGTGTTTTTAATATTCCCTATTGACGAACGAATAGCACCGAGCGGTGTATTTATTTCATGTGCAACACCTGCAATTAATTGCCCTAGTGCAGCCAATTTTTCCGAATTAACAAGTTTTTGCTGTGTTTGTTTTAGATCACCTAATGTTTCGGTTAATTCATTTGTTCTTTGTTTTAGCGTCTCTTCCCGTTCATGTATTTGCGATAACATTTTATTATATTCATCAACTAAAATTCCAATTTCATCATTTCCTTGTTTTTGAACTCGTAAATTGTAATTACCCTCTTTAGAAATTTCTTTAGTAGCTTTAGTTAATTTTAAAATAGGTTCTGAAAGTACTTTTTGTAACCAGGTAGCAAGTATATAATTAATAATAAGCAGAGCGAGAAGTAATATTCCCATTTTCAATAAATAGTCACTTATTTTTATTGTTAACTCCTCTGTAGAGACTCTTAAATAAATTTTACCAGCCAATTTATTATCGTAAAAAATAGGTCTAGAAACATTTAAATAATCATCCTCAAATTCACCCATTGAAATTGAGTTATCAGAGTTTGAAACTATTTTTTTATCCTCATTCTTATAAAATTCTGCAAAAATTTCATTTTTATCATTATAAACAATTCCAATATCTACAGATGGTATATTTTGTAATTTTTCTAATGTTTCCACCGCACTATCCGACATATCAAAAGCCAAAGGAACAGCACAATAATCACCAATAAGTGTGGCATTAACTATGGTGTTATTTCTCATATCCTCCTTGTAATCGGCAATATTACTCAATGTTACGTAAGCAAAACCAACCAAAAGTGAAAACAATGATACGATTTGAATAATCATTATCATTTTAAATCTAATTGAAAGGTTTTTAAATAACATAGGTGAAAAAATTATTTTAATATTTCTTTAATTTACTTCTATTTAACAAATTCTTTTAAATAAATGTAATTGTCACAACATAGTTTATATCATCATAAAATGCAGGAATAGTACCTATCATTTTTGATGATGTTAATGATGTAATTTTAATTGTTGATAAACCAATATCTCCAACAATAGGATAATTGTAAATTAAAGGATCTCCAAAAGTTAATTGAGTTTTATCTGAATTAAAAACCCAAGTTGTTTCAATAATAATTTCTTCTGATAAATCTGTTACAACTAATGTACCGTCACTATCAAACTTAAAAGAATAGCTTTTCACTTCATCAGAATCCAGTACTGTAATATCTGATATTTCTATTCCTCCCAAATTGATAGAAGGTTCAACAATTTTACTTTGAACCACCCATGATTTAGCTGTAAGCATTTCACTTTCGGATGAGAGTTTCGATGACTCTTCTTCGCTACAAGAAGTTAAACTTATTGAGGCACAAATAATAGTAATTAAAAAGTATTTAATTTTCATAATAGATTGGGGATTAAAGTTATTTTCATTTTTTTATTTAATATTCCCATTGAAAACCAACTAAAAAACTGGTTCCAATAGTATCTGCAAAACCATATTCACGATGTTTGCCTAGCATATTTTTAATAGATATATTTACTTCTGTTTTTTTCAAAATATTATAACTAACTTTTGCATTAATAATTGAATTAGCCTTAATTTTTGCTGTTTTTCTATGATAAATACCTGTATAATCCGAAATAACATTATCAATAGGCATTGCTTCAAATACTTGTTTTGAATACACATAACCGTTTATATTTAGGTTCAACTTGTTATTTGGTTTGTAATTCAATAAAAACCCACCATACAATGATGGTGTAAGCTCATCGCTCAATAAAGTCATATTAAGGTTAGAATATGCAGTAGTACTTAAAATATTAGTTTCTGGATTAAGTGAAAGTTTAGTATCGGTTGTG
Organism: Algibacter sp. L1A34; assembly: GCF_009796805.1. NCBI lineage: Bacteria > Pseudomonadati > Bacteroidota > Flavobacteriia > Flavobacteriales > Flavobacteriaceae > Algibacter > Algibacter sp. L1A34. The sequence continues at coordinate 4,188,610 of NZ_CP047029.1, forward strand.
TTAATTTCAAACTCAGTATTATCATTTAAAAATGTTTTTTGCAATGTGCCATATAGCTTACAATCTAATTTGGAATTAGGGCTATAATTTAGCATAAAACTCGCACCAAGTTGAGAGGATCCGTAATCATAATTTTCAAAACTCATAAGTGCAGACCCAGAAACAGAAAGAACTGTCTCTACTTCATTTTCATTATTTAACTGAACTTCTGAATTTATTTCACGATACTCAATAGATGCCAAAAGATTGTCTGATTTCTGGAAAAACACCTCTATATCTATATTTAATTTAGAACTTAATTTACTTCTCCAACTTAATTCCAAACTAGAATTAGTTGGGTATTTTTGATCTCTATCGGCTTTAATATACTGTTCTACTGGAACATATACTGGATTAACATTTGTTTCTGTTTCCAGTCCGTAATAAAAATTCATCTTTGTATTTATAAATGTATCATAAAAAGAAGGAGAACGGTTTGCGCGAGAAATCACAGCTCGTAACAAATTGTTTTTATTTAAACGATAAGTACTAGCAAGTTCAAAATTCACAAAATGGTGTTTATTGATATTAAATTTATCAACACGAAACCCGGCAATCATCCTTAATTTAGATGATAGCTTCCAATCGGCAAGCATAGAACCGGAATAACTAATAAACTTTCTAGGCTCGTCTTTAATTTCATAATTAAGTTTTGAAAGATCAAATACCTCATCATACGTAACTGGACTATTATAACTACTTCTTTTATAACTCAAGCCTGGCCTTAAACTTAAGTTTTTATATCTGAATAAATATTCCAAATTCGCATCTAAATTATCAAATTCGAAAGTATTAAAGGAATTTCCTAGAACCTCCCCTTGAGAGATATTCCATTGCCCGTAAAAATTATTAATTTTAAAATTATTATCGATATAGAAACTTTGAGATTCGTATTGTGATAGTGGTGTTGCAAAATTTAGAAATCCAATTTTCTGGCTTTCAGATTTTTGCCCACCAAATGAAAGATTAACGTTTGTGTTTTCATTAAATTCGTGTGAAAAGAAAAGATTAGCTGCTCTTTTTTGTAAACTTTGCTCGGTATTATATTCACTAGATACAGCTTCGCTAAAATCCTGATAAGTCCAAATTTCATGTGTATTTGGATCTTTTTCAATTTCCATCATCATGTGCATGTCTTCTAATTGAGTATATTCCTCATCCCACCAATTATAATACATATTATCAAACCTGTCTCTTACAGTAAAATTACCTGTTAATGTTAAGCTTGTTTGATTGTTCCAGTTATAACCAATATTTGCATTAGCAATTTTAGTGTTGGCATTTCCAATTTTACCAGAAGCAAAAATATTCAATCCTTTTACTTTTGAATGAGAGGTTATTATATTAATAACTCCAGTAGCCGCATTGGGTCCATATAAGGCTGAAGCAGGACCTCTTACAATTTCAATTCGCTCAATATCATTAATATCTATTGGCAACGTTTCCCATAGTGTACCTCCAGAATAATAATCGTAAACAATTCTATTATCAATCATTACAAGTATGGTAGTATTGTATGGTAGAGAAACATATGCATTTTTTGTAATATCATCAAAACCACGAATTTGTACATCAAAATTCCCCGGAGTTATTTCTCTTACAATTAGCCCCTGAGATAAACGTAAGGCTTCCATAATACTTGTAGCCCCGGCGTTATCGATATCTTCTCTACTAATAATTGTAACAGATAAAGGGGTTTCAAAAAGATCTTCAGGTTGTTTAGATGCCGTAATTACAACATCAATATTTAAAATTTCATCTAAAGACATGTTTTCATAAACACTTGTATCCTGAGCGAATAAGTGGCCACTAAGCAAAACAAGCAGTAGGTTTAAAATGAATATGCTTAGCCTATTTTTCATTAAATTTTAAATAACTATATGTTATAATTCCCATTTTAAGCCAATTAGCAATTGTCTCTGTATCTGATCAGTAAAACCATACTCAAGATGATTTCCTAAAATATTTTTTATTGTTAAATCTAATGATGTGTTTTTATTTAATTTAAAAGATGCTTTTGTGTTTAAAATTATATTTGTTTTAATGTCTATTTCTATCAAAGCTTCATCAATACTGGCTTCGTCTATTATTTTGTAATAATTATAGTTTGTGAATTTCTGATTAGTATATACATAAGCATCTGTACTAAAATTCCATTTTTTATTTGGCTTATAATTCAACAAAAAGCCTCCAAAAAATGAGGGTGTTGTCTCGTTAGTCCATTGCACAGGATTAGTTAATGTGCTAATTTTAGTATTAAGCACATTATCTGAAGTAATATCATCAAAGCTAATATTAGTAGTTTCAATACTAACATCTTTTTTTCCTGAAACACTAGTGTTTTGGTAAGTTCCATATATTTTAGCTCCAAACTTATCAGAAAAACTATAATCTAAAGTAAACCCAGCACCAAACTGGTTTGCTTTTAAATCGTAATTTTCAAATAAAGCATCCCCATTTGCACTTGCAGAAATTACAGACTGTGGTTCCCCAAAGGCATTTAATTGCTGCCCTATATTAGTACTACGATAAATATTAGCATTCACAAAATTATTTACTTTTGAGTAAAACAATTCAACATCTAATTTCAAATTTGAATTTATTTTAGTTCTCCAACCAATTTCATGATTTATAATAGTTGGGTACTTCAAATCTTCTTGACCTCTTATATCTAAGCTTATAGGAACAGTTAAAGTAGTGCCTGAAACACCTGTGGGCTGCTCGTATATTACAAAAATGTTACTATTTAAATAGGAATCGAAAAAGAAAGGCGATTTGCTTGCTTTTGAATACACGCCTCGAATTAAATTGTTTTTATTTATACGATAAGTTAAAGCAGCTTCATAATTAGTAAAACTATTTTTATTAAACTCAAATTTATCATGACGAATAGCTCCTATTAATCTAAGCTTTGAAGTCGGTTTCCATTCTGTTAACAAAAAGGCAGAATAAGAAGAAGTAACTCTAGCTTCATCCTTATATTTATAATTAAGTGTGTTAAAACTGAATGGTTCACTATATGTAAGCGGGCTATTATATGATAAGTATTTATAACTAATTCCTGGACGAATACTAAAAGATTTAAACTGTTTAAAATATTCTAGATTACCTTCTATATTGGTGAACTTATAAGAGTTGAATTTGTAGTTGTTATTATCATGCCCTGAATTAATATTGAATTGTCCACTTAAATTATTATGATTTATTCTTGCATTTACATAATAGCTTTCCGATTCTGTTTGAGACAATGGTGTTGATAGATTTAGTCCTCCCGTTTTTTGGCTTTGAGATTTTTGAACTCCCACAGCAATGTCTATATTTGATTGTTCTGTGAAATTATGTGATAAAAAGATATTTGCACCTAATTTTCTTAAACTCAAGTCTGTATCATAATCGGCACCAAGAGCATTTTTATATTCATTATACGTCCAAACCTCGTTACTATTTTCACCTTTCATTGGTGAAACAAACATAGTAAGATCCTCTATTTCCGTATATCCTTTTTTATTAAAATCATAGTATGTATCATCAAAACGATATCGCTCTGTAAAGTTACCAGAAAATGAAAGTTTTGTTTTATCATCCCAATTATAACCAATATTTATACTAGTATTTCTAGCTTCATTAGTACCAATACTAGATCTAACAGATACATTTTTTCCTTTTTTATTTGCATGCGATGTAATAATATTAATGACTCCTGTAACGGCATTTGCTCCATATAGTGCGGAAGCCGAACCTCTAACAACTTCAATTCTTTCAACATCATTTAAATCAACAGGCAAAGTTTCCCAAAATGTTCCACCACTAAAATAACTATATACAACTCGATTATCAATCATAACAAGTATAGTAGTATTATAAGGAAGCGTTACATATACATTTTTTGTAATATCATCATACCCTCTAATATGAATATCATAATTACCTGGTGTCATTTCTCTAACAATTAACCCCTGTGATAAACGTAGTGCCTCTGGAATACTAGTAACGCCTGAGTTTTCTATTTCTTCCTTACTAATAATTGTAGTAGATAAAGGCGTTTCGAATAGATCTTCTGGTTTTTTAGATGCTGTAACAACCACATCAATATCCAATAATTCCTCTAAGGTCATTTCACTATAAATTTTATCCGTCTGCTGCGCATAAACCTCTACACATAAAGTAGCATTTAGTAACCAAATAAAAACGAATATTTTTCTTTTTATATTCATAACCAGTTAATTAAAAATTTTTGCTATCCTTAAAATATCAGAGGAGAATGACTGCCCCTCTTTATCTAAAGAAGTTAAATTAACCAATATTTTTGGCTTATTATTCTGTATTCCAAATCCGAGTGAAATTTTACCTTGCTCAACATATTGAGATATACCAGTTACCGATAACACCCTATTGTTCTTGCATATTTCTGAATAATCTTGAATTCCAGGCATAAAATAAACAACACTATAATTCGAAATATTTTGTTCTAATTCATTTTCACGAATAGCCTTAACCATCATTGAATTACCTAGCCCTGTAATAAATTCATCCTTATTTAATTCTGAATTATCATCAAATACAACTAGTATTTTAATTTTTATATTTTGTGGAATTTGTGAATCGTATTTTAACACTTTAGTTAAGAGTGCTGCTTGTATTCTTTCGGGCACAGGTATATTTTGTGAAAAAACTGAATTACCCCAACAGAGAAATATGAAAACAAAAAACAGCCCCTTAGCCAAGAAGATTTTATTTTTGGGGTAATTTAAGTTAATCATTTAGTAGGTTTCAATTTAACTTTAAATCAATATTTCTGCGAAATTAGTTGATTTATTTTCAATGTTTTATGACTTTTATCAAGTTATAAAATTTATTCATTTACATAACAGTCAAAGGCTAAAGTGATGGATTGATAGTAATAAAAAAATATTTGGCTCTTTTTAACTAAACTATCCATTAAACCCCATCAAACAGAATAACTATTTAATTCACCAATTAGTGAGGCTTTGCTAACTATTATAGAAATATTTTATTCAACCTGAATTAATGGCAGAAAAGGATGCGAAAAGAGTGCGAGTACAACGCTTTTATTTGATATCATTTGGGACTATATTTTATTTAGCATTCACTTAAATTACATCTAAAATATAAGACATAAAGTAAATAAACCATAGGTTAATATTGCTAAAATAAACATTTTATCCGATATAAAAGCTTTTTATCGGTGTTTTGATGTAATTATTTTATTATCTCAGCTATCAGATTGAAAGATTGTGATTTTGAATCGGCATTAGAATTAATTTTGTTGATTACTCAATAATATATCCATTATAAATTAAAAGCATACACCTTACTTTGTTAAACTTGTAACTTCCTTCTTAAAGTAAATAATGTGGTTTGGTAGAATTTTAATAATTGGGAGTATTCTAAAAATCTTATCTTTTTTTATAATTAAATACAATTGTATCTAATTATAAAAAATAAAAGCATCCTCAACTCTTATTAGCACTTCGTGAAACGCAAAAAACCTTGTAAATTAAATTTACAAGGTTTTTATTAAGTCGGGGTGGCAGGATTAATTAGAATCTCTTAACCACCCATATCCATTACTGTTATTATCATTTATCAATTAATGTACACCGAATTGCACACTAAAATTAAAAGAACTATTTAAAAATGAAATTGATTTGTTTTTTATGTTATTAAGATACAAATTATATCAATATTTATTGGCTTTATTATTTATTAATAACTCAAAATTCAATTTATAAGATCTATTAGCTATACAACACATATAATTAAATTTAAGATGTAATTTTTTTTGAATTATTTAAAATCACTATAATATTCAATACCTAAAATCTCCCAACGTTTTTTGTAATCTTCGAGAGATTTTGTAAAAATTTCATAATCTTTATTAACTTTAGAAGTCCAACCTACTTCTGCATAAGCAGCAATTCTAGGAAATACATGGTTGTTCATTTGCTGTACCGTAGGAATCCATTCACTCCACATTTGGCAACCCGAACCTAAAATTTTATCATGATATTTTTCATCTACACCTTCCGGAATAGGATCGAAAGAATAAGCTTTAGAAAGCGGTAAATTCTTATAATTATAATCTAAATAAGTCATGGAATGTAATGAATTCACAATATCGTAACCATTAGTAACCGCTTCATTAATAAGGTCTACATTTCCCTTCCAAAAGTGCACAATAGCAGATTTAGCTAATTTCTGTTCCACTTCCACATCTGCATCTTCTTGCCATTCGTGTACATTAGCGCCTAGTATTTCATTCCACCCCATCATTCTGTGGTTTTTACTTTCCATAAAACTTGACATTTGGTTGGTGAAAAATATTTGAAGATCTGCAGGAGAAGACAAACCTTCTTCTTTTATTTTATTTTGTATCATCTCTGAATTTTTCCAAACATCAAACATCACCTCATCTCCACCAATATGGACAACATTACCAGGAAAAAGCTCAAATACCTCTTCAAGAACATCTGTAAGAAATTGATACACTTTTGGATCGGCTATATTGAAAGAATCATCCAACTTACCAAAAAACTCAGGAACCTTAGTATTCGCGCCCAAAATCCCTAACCAAGGGTAAGATGCAATCGCAGCCATGGCATGACCTGGCATTTCTATCTCGGGAACTATTAAAATTTGCCTTTCTTCAGCATAAGCAATAATATCTTTTATCTCTTCTTGTGTATAAAAACCTTGATGCGGATATCCATAGCGTTCATCACTTTTTCTAAGAGATTGCGTGTCTTCTCTGTAACCGCCTACTTTAGTTAAATTAGGATATTTTTTAATCTTAATTCTCCAACCTTGATCATCTGTGAGATGCCAATGAAACACGTTCATTTTAAGCAACGCCATTTGGTCTAATAAATTTTTAACCACTTGCGAACCTTTAAAATGTCGAGACTCATCGAGCATAAAAGAACGCCATCCAAAACGTGGTTTATCTGTAATTTCTACTTGCGGAATTAATACTTTTTTGTGCAATTGCTTAGAAAACTCAAAATCACTAGGTAATAATTGCCTCAAAGATTGAATGCCATAAAACAAACCTGTATTTGATGATGCCTCAATTAAAACCTGCTTTTTAGAAGATTTAAGATAGTACCCTTCATTTCCTAAAGAAGTTTTCATTTCAGGATTTATTTTTAATACAATACCTCTTCCTTTTTGCTTAATCTTTGTTTTAGTCCCAAAAGCATCATCCAAAATAGCAGCTAAATAATCCGCTTGATTTCTAGATATTTCATCGGAGACAATAGCCGTTTTATTATTCAATTCGTAAAAACCATCTCCAATAGATACCTCCATAGGTCGCGGTATAATGTTAACTTGAGCATGGCTTAAAGCGATAAAAAAAAGAAGAAAAATATTAAGTATTTTAAACGTTTTCATAATGAATTTAGGCTTGAGTTTTAGCGATAAAATTATTTCTCTTTGCTTTTTCTTTGGAAAAACAACGTATAATTTTGTTCGCATTAAGAATGAATAACAAATTTAGCATATTTTTCAATTTATGCAAACGTTTGCATAATTATTTTTAGCTATTAAAGATATTTATAAATTAAATTCATTTAATTTGTATTACTTTTCAATAAAAACCTCAACATAATGTAAGTTTTTATTTTAACAGTAAAATACAGAACAACTTTAACAGCAAACGTTTGTTGTATTTAATATGAAGAACACTAGAATAACCTTAAAAGATTTAGCTAAAGAATTAAACCTATCGCCCTCTACCATATCTAGAGCTTTAGCTAACAATCCTGCCATTAGTGATTCTACAAAAAAGAAGGTCCAAAAACGGGCTGAAGAATTAGGCTTTATACCTAACTCTATTGCTTCGAGTTTTAGAAAGAAAAAAACGCAAACCATTGGCGTTATAGTGCCTCGAATTGATATTCATTTTCATTCGTTAGTGATTAGTGGCATTGAAGAATTCGCATACAATAATGGTTATAATGTTACCATATTTCAATCTAAAGATTCCCTTAAAAGAGAAAAGGAAATTGTAAAAATTCTTCAAAACAAAATGGTCGATGGCGTTATTGTATGTTTAGGTATAGAAACCAAAACTTGCGATCATTTTAAAAAAATAAATAAACTTGGTATTCCGCTTGTATTTTATGACCGCGTACCAACTGATTTTGATGCGAACAAAATAATTATAAACGATTTTGAATCGGCGTATTTAGCTACTGAACATCTCATAAAAAGTGGATGTAAACGTATTGGACACATTTCTGGCAGCCAAACCACCACTATTTTTAAAGCTCGTTTAGAAGGATTCAAAGCTGCTCTTAAAAAACATCATGTTCCTATAGAAGAGTCTTTAATATTATTTACGAATAACCTGAGCTATGACGAAGGTGTAAAATGTGCCGAAAAATACTTGAAAAGCGACCTAAAACCAGACGGCATTTTTTGTGCTAACGATTATACAGCCGTAAGTGTCATTCAAGTATTTAGAAAAGCTGAAATAAAGATCCCTGAAGATGTTGCTATTGTGGGCTTTAGTAATTATCCTATTTCTAAAATTATAGAACCTCATTTAACAACCATTAATGACCGCGCTTTTCAAATGGGAGAAGCCGCAACAAAATTATTAATTCGTCAAATTGAGGAAAAAGATGACTCTATAACATCTGAAATTATCACCCTGAAAACAGAATTGATTGTACGCGAATCTAGTACTCGAAATTAAATAGCTTCCTGAAAACAAAAAAAAAGCCGATAAAAATTTTACCGGCTTTATAAAATAATTTACATAACATTTAAAGAGCATTAAGTAGAAAAACCAATGACTAAACTCAAAATTAAACAGCTCTTAGTTAGCAACTTACTTTAATCTAATTTTTTAATATTTTTTTTGTTTCTACTCCTTTACCTGTATCCATTTTCAAAAAATACAGTCCCTTATTAAACTGAGTAAAATCAATTTCTTCAGCCTTAGTTTCCATAACCAATTGCCCCATATTATTGTAAACCATTATACTTTTTACATTGTTAAGATTTTCAATATAAAGCGTGTTTTTAACAGGATTAGGATAAACCATCACATTATCTGCAACATCTTGTACACCTGTTGACAGCGTTACATTTTCATTAAAACTATAAGCAAAATAAGTGAATCCGGTTAAATTTATGTTATTAGTCCATGCCGACGATGCATTCATCCAATCTGTTGTAAAAATATCTTCCGCAGCACTCATAGAGTTACTAAGCAGCCAATTTTGCATAAAATTTGGCTCTGATGAAAAAATAATCGACACATCTAAACCTGGTGTACCATTAGCAAAATCAATCAGTCTGTCTTTCGCATAACTAAAACTCGTATTAGGATTAGCAACATAGGCATGTAAAAGTAATTCATCTAAATGATCACCTAATTCTTCTGCTTGAGCTGTTGTTGGCCACCCTAAATAAGCTTCTGTAGTAATAGGATGAGAGTTATTATGCGCCAAGCTTCTCATATCATCTAAAATTGAAAGTACAAACTTAAAGGCACCATCGTTAGAACAAGGGTATTCCGTTGATCCCAAATACGTACTACAGTAATATCCTCCTGGACCAACTGCACTATCTCCCCAATATTCAAATTCTAAATTATAAACATCAAATTTATCAGTAGCATTGGTTCTACTATTATTATAAGTGTTTATTACATTGGTAAAAAACCAAGCGTTTTCTGCTACAGCACCAACCGAAAGCACGCCATAATTTGTTTTAGCCTTAGATATAAAGTCTGCTAAAATCTGATTTGATGAAACATTTGATAAGTTATGGCTACTATTTACAATATGAAGATCATACAATAATAATTTTTCTATTCCATTAGTTTGTGCGTAAGACAATAAATTGTTCTCGGCGGTTTCATCTCCCAAAATAGATGCAAAACCATTAACGTACATGGATCGAAGTGCACTTGCTTCAAAAGCAAATGTTAATACTATTAGACAAGTTAAAAATAATGTTCTCTTCATATTTATTGATTTTTATGGTGGTTATATATTATTCAATACTTAATTTTTTAATTATTAAAAGGTTGTTTCTAGTTATAGATATTCAAAACAGATATAATTATACTAGAATTCCCATCTCACAAAAGCTTCCATAGCTGCGTAGTGCGATAAACCTAATTGATGGTATAAATCGGCAGTTTCTCTGTTTCTATCTTCTGCACGTTGCCAAAACTCTCTACTATCGGTTCCTTGAAACACCACTCCATCTTTTTGAGATTGATGTTTAAAGATTCCTTTACGTTTTTCAAGAACTTGATCTGGACTCATAGGTATCGCCATTTCAATTTCATCAATACCCCATTCTTGCCATGCTCCACGGTATAACCAAACCCAACAGTCGTTCATAAACTTCTTAGGTTTTAGTTGTTTTACGGCTTTAAAAATAGCATCTAAACATACTTTGTGCGTGCCATGTGGATCGGCTAAATCTCCCGCTGCAAATATTTGATGCGGCTTAATTTTTTCAATTAAATCCATGGTTATTTGAATATCTTCTTCACCTAAAGGATTTTTTTCTATAGTACCCGTTTCATAAAATGGTAATTCCATAAAATGAATTTGAGCATCGTTAAGACCAATAAAATACGATGTAGATTCGGCTTCTCCTTTTCTAATTAAGCCTTTAATGTATCGTACCTCAGGAATATCTATTTCACTTGCTTTTTTGTTTTTAAGAAAGGCTACCGCTTTTTTGTAGATGTTTTCGGCCTCTGGACTTTTTATGCCGAATTTATCATTATAATCGCATACAAAACTTGCGAAACGTAAGGCTTCATCATCGGCCACAGCTATATTTCCAGATGTTTGGTATCCAATATGCACTTCGTGACCTTGTTCGTGTAAACGCTTAAAAGTACCTCCCATACTAATGATATCATCATCGGGATGCGGACTAAATATAAGCACCCGTTTTTTTGCTGGTTCGGCGCGTTCTGGGCGTTTACTATCATCTGCATTGGGTTTACCTCCAGGCCAACCCGTAATGGTATTTTGTAGTTTATTGAAAATTTTAATGTTTATATCGTAAGCAGGTCCTGAGTCTGCCAATAAATCACTCATACCGTTTTCAATATAATCGGCATCGGTAAGCATTAAAATAGGTTTCTTTAAATGAAGCGCTAAACCTAATACCGCTTTACGTATCAGCTTATCGGTCCATGTAATTTTTTCTACAAGCCAAGGCGTATTAATACGTGTAAGCTTAGATGCGGCTTCTTTATCTAAAACGAAAGTCGCATTGTTATGCTCTTGTAAAAATGAAGCAGGCACTAAATTGGTTACAGGTCCTTCTATAGATTGTTTTGCAATATTCGATTTGCCTTCTCCCCAAGCCATAAGTACCACTCTCTTGGCTTCCATTATCTTTTTCACGCCTAAGGTAATAGCAGTTCTTGGTGTATTGTTTAATCCTGAAAAATCACCACTGGCCGCTACTCTAGTTATATGGTCTAAAGCAACTAGGCGTGTTTTTGAATTTTGTAATGACCCCGATTCGTTAAATCCGATATGTCCATTACCTCCAATACCCAATATTTGTAAGTCAATACCGCCTAAAGCTTCTATTTTTGCTTCATATTGACTACAATAAGCAGCAATATCATCTTTTGACAAAGTCCCATCTGGTATATGATAATTTTCAGGTAAAATATCCACATGATTAAAGAGTAACTCCTTCATAAACCGCACGTAACTGTTTATAGAGTCGGGTTCCATCGGGTAGTATTCATCTAAATTGAACGATATAACGTTTTTAAAGCTTAATCCTTCTTCTTTATGTAAACTCACTAATTCGGCATACAATCCTTTGGGTGACGAGCCTGTAGCTAAACCTAAAATACATGGTTGCTTTTGGGCTTGTTTAACACGTATGAGATCTGCAATTTCTTTCGCTACAGCTTTAGACGCTGTGTCTGAATTTTCAAAAACTATAGAACCCGCACTTTCAAACCTTTTTTCAAAATCTGTTGATTTATCTATACTACTTTGTAACATGGTATTTATTTTATGTTTTCTTAATTATATATTGTTTTTTGTAGAACTTATTTTTTTGACCAACTTTTATATTTGTGTCCCCACATGGCAAAAAACAAGATTAAAGCGTAACACGGTATTAATATCCAATAGCTATGCGTTGCTGCTGTTGCTAAAGCTTCAACCTCATTAACACCGCTAGTGATTAATTCCAGTTTATTTGCATCCACAATTCTTCCGTATAACGGAGGAATAATGGCGCCACCTGAAATGGCCATAATTAATAGCGCAGAACCTGTTTTTGTAAATTTCCCTAAACCTTCCAATGTTAATGGCCATACCGCCGGCCAAACTAGAGCATTAGCAACACCTAAAGCGGCTACAAATAAAACAGATAAAAACCCCGTTGTTGATAAGATGCAAATACTAAATATGATACCTAAAGTCGCACTTATTTTAAGCGCTGTGCCTTGTTTTAAATATTTAGGAATTAAAATAACACCTATGGCATAAGTACAAACCATAGCGAACAAAGTTAAAGTGGTAAAAAACTTAGCATCGGCAGCTGGAAACCCTAATGATATTCCATAGGCAATAATGGTGTCTCCTGCTATAACTTCGGCCCCTACATAAACAAATAGCGTTAAAACACCCAACCATAAATGTGGGAATTGGAAAATACTTGTTTTTGATGTAGCTCCTTCTTTAGCCTCTTCTATTTCTTCGGCCTCTACCTGTGGTAATGGCGCTTTTCTAATTAACAATCCTAACACAGCAAGTACAATAGCCATTACTAAATAAGGCATAAAAACACTGTCTGCCATGGTATCTAAAAGGACTCCTTTTTCTTCTATTGATACCGTGCTTAGTTTTTCATTTACTTCGTCAATTCCTGAAAGCAATAAAGCACCAAATATGATGGAGCCTAAAGCACCAGCTGTTTTATTAGCAATCCCCATTATAGCAATACGTTTTGCTCCACTTTCAATAGGACCTAAAATGGTAATATATGGATTGGCTGCCGTTTGTAATAAAGTCATTCCGACACCTTGAATAAAAATACCTATTAAAAACACCCAATACGTTCTTGCTTCAGCTGCTGGAATAAAAACTAAAGCACCAATAGCCATAATTATTAATCCTAAAGACATCCCTTTTTTATAGCCTATTTTATTTAAAATCCAAGAAGCGGGTAATGCCATAACCACAAATGAGATATATGATGCCGATGCCACAAAATATGATTGTGCATCCGTTAACCCATTAATGGTTTTCATAAAAGGAATTAACGCCCCATTAATCCATGTAACAAAACCAAATATGAAAAATAAACTGGCTATAATTATAATAGGAACTAAGTTGTTATTTTTAGAAGTTTGAGTTGATGATGTTTTCATAGATGCTTTTATAAGGTTGGTTTGTTTTACCTTTATTTGTAAAGCTCAAATCTATTAAACATCGATAAAAAATAGGATGAAATATTTTCCAAAACATACCGTCATATTCGTAAAACCCCGAAAATTTTGATTAAAATAGCCTAGAATACTTTTTATTATAACGACACAGCAACCCTAGAAGAATTTAGGAGTATTTCAAAAAAAGGGATTAAAAATTTAATAGTCATAAATTTTTAATCCCTGTAAACATTTGCCGATTCTTGTTTTAGAAAATAACATTATAAAAAAAGATTTAAAAGGAGATATAATAAAAACTGTAATTAATTCGCTTTAAACAATTCATATTTTGTTAAAAATGCTTCTAAATCAATATTTTCTGCTTCCTTTTTAAAAACTGTTGGAGTCATTTTAAATTGATCTTTAAAACATTTTGAAAAGTATCTTGTATCATTAAAACCGACAGCAAAACACGCTTCAGATACATTATATTTATTTTGAACCATTAAAACTGCAGCTCTTTTTAAGCGTAATAATCGAAATAATTCAGTAATTGTTTTTCCTGTTAATTTTTGACAATTTCGATATATATTAGAATAACTCATCCCCATAATACTCGATAGACTTTCGAGTTTAAAATCGGCATCTTCTAATTTTGAATTTAAACTAGAAATCAAATTTTCTAAGAAAATAGAATCTTTAGATTTTTCCGGAATATGCTCTGGCGTGCTTAAATATTGTAAACTTGCTTTTGAGGATATTCTTTTATTTTGAGCCAAAATACTATTTACCTTTAAATGCAACTCATTTATATCAAACGGTTTACTCATAAATTCTATAGCACCATATTTTAAACCTTTTAATTTATGCGCCGTTGAATTTTTCGCTGTTAAAAATATAATTGGAATATGAGACACATCATTGTCTTTTTGTATAATTTCACACATTTCCAAACCATCCATAACAGGCATAGAAATATCTGAAATAATAATATCTGGCAATTTTTGCTTTACAATTTCAACACCTTCTTTCCCATTGTAACCAGAATAAACGTTATAGTTTTCATTAAAAACTTCACATAAAAAATGTTGCATTTCATAATTATCTTCAATAATAAGTATGGAGTCTTTTTTTGAATCTATCTTTTTAGTCGTGCTTTCTAAAGTATTATTATCTGAAGTTGAATTAGTAATGGCTTCATCTAAACCTTCAATCTTTTCATCATCAGAATATTTAGCTCCATTTAGCGGTAATACAATAGTAAAAGTAGACCCTTTACCTTTTTTCGATTTTACATTAATCTCGCCTTTATGCAGACTAACCAGCTCTTTCACAAAAGCCAAACCAATACCCATACCAATTTTATTACTTGTTTTTTTCGCTCTATAGAATAGTCTAAAAATATCATCATATTCCTTTTTTGGGATACCATAGCCTGTATCGTTAACCGAAATCTCAAACATTCCTATAGCTTCATCTAAACCTGTTGATATTACAACACGCCCTTCTGATGGTGTATATTTAAAAGCATTTGACAGTAGGTTGTAAATCATGTGTTCCAATAAATCACTATCAAACCACAGTTTATACGCTTCAATAAAATTATTTATTTCAAAATCGATTCTTTTAAAACGCGCTTGCTCTTGAAATGAATCTGCAATTTCTTTAACCTCTTTAATGATATCCTTTTTAAAGACTCTTAATTTTAATTGCCCAATTTCTTTATTTCTAACCGTGGTTAACAAATTGGCAATTCGAGATAATCTTTTCGCGTTATTAAAAATAACTCTAAGTCGTTGGTTTAATACGGCGTCCTTTTCTACTTGTGGCTTTTTCAAGATATCTCCAATAGGCCCCATAATAAGGGTTAATGGCGTTTGTATTTCGTGAGACATTTTGGAGAAAAAATTCATTTTCTCGTAATAAATTTTCGATTCTTGTTCGTTTTTAATTTTTTGACTAAAAAGGTTTTTTCTCAACAAATACCATTTATAAATACCATAAGCTACGGCACAAAAAACAACAAAATAGAGCAAAAAGGCTAACGGATGCATCCAAAGTGGCGGATTAATAACAATTTTAATCGATTTTACAGGAATATTCAAATTCTCATTTACTGTGGCTGCTTCCACCTCAAAATCGTATTCACCCCAAGGAATATTAGTGTATGACGCTATCCGGTTTTTCTTGGTAAACTTCCATTCATCATCAAATCCCTTTAATCTATATTTATATAAATATTTTGCATTTAACACGGTGCCTACCACAGAAAACTTAAATGAAAATGAAGATTGATTATTTTTTAACTCAATTGCTTTCGTGTTTTCAATACCTTTCTCAACCTGATCTGGGATTATTAATGATGCTGGCTTATTTAAAATTTCAATCGCGTTTATATACAGATGCGATTTGGTTGATACTTTAGATATTTTTTCAGGATCGAAACCATCTACTCCATTCAGCCCTCCAAAATATAAAAAGCCTGCTGCGTCTTTATAAGCACTTCTTTCTACATAATAGTCACTAAAAAAACCATCGGCTTTTGTGTATTTCACAAGACTTGAGTCTTTTACATTCAAATTCCATAACCCACTACTAGCACCTAACCACAAACTTTCTGGATGCTCCATTAAAATACTATGAAACGAAATATCGTTAATTAATTGGGTATTATTAAATTCCTTATATAATTTACTTTTAGTATTAAATATATGAATTGCCCCGTGCAAATCTATTAGCCAAAGGTTACCCTTAGTATCTGATACCATAGAAACAATGGAGTAATAATCACTTTCATTGTTTGTGTACGAAAACTTTTGAAATGTTGAATTGTTGAGATTTTCAGTTTCATTTAACATAAAAAGTCCACCACCATCAATACCCATCCAAAGTTTTTTATTATCATCTTCTACAATAGATCGAATTAAATCACCATCAAGCCCATTTTTCCAAAAAGGAAATGATGCTATTTTTTCTTTTTTAGAATTATATACAAATAAAGCAATCTCGGAGCCTACCCAAATTCTACCCTTTGAATCTTTAAAGGTTGTTAAAATATCTATCGCATGTTTTCCTTTAGCATCTAAAACAGGCATTTTTGAAATTTCTTCTTTCTGGAAATCATAAAACCATAAACCGTTTTTGTAAGTACCAACCCAAACATTTCCATTATCATCCTCTGTTATTGATTGTACATAAGCCCCTTCTAAATCCTTATTATTAACTAAAAACTGCTTTTCCTGCCCTGTTTTTAAATTTCTTTTAGTTAATCCTTTTCCATCGGTTCCAATCCAAATATTAGCATGTGTATCTTTCAAAACAGATAATACACGTGCGGAAGTATTTTCTATTAAACCATTATGATGAAATATTTCGTTAGGTGTATTTACCAGTATATTAATATCTCCAAAATTTGAAATAACCCACAAGTTTTTATAAGAATCCTGATTGATATCAATTATAGAATTAGTACTTAAAGATGATTTATCGAGAGGAGAATGCCTATAAAGCATTATTTCTTCGTTTTTAGGATTAATTTTATACAAGCCTTGCCCATCAGAACCAGCCCAAATAACCCCATTATTATCGCAAAAAAGAGACAGAATCATATCTTCTTTCAAAACGTCTATCCCGTCTCTAAAATATGAAAGTTGTTTAAATTTATTTTCAGCTAAATCATATTTAAATAGCCCCATAAATTTGGTACCAATCCAGAGATCATTATTTTTATCCAGACTTAAATACATCACTCCTGGTTGGCTATTGAAATCTGCCTTTAACTCACTTAATTTATTGTTAGCGTATTGCAGTAACTTACCATTATTTAAACTTAAGTACACCCTATTCGCGTCATCAACTTCTAAGTCTATGATGTTTACGCCATAATACACAGGCTCTGTAACAGATAAAACATAGTTAAGCTCTAAGCTTTTGCTATCTAATAAATAGAGCGTGTTAAAAAAATCGGTAACATATATTTGCTGTTTTCTTACAAATATGTTTTTTATAGAAACATCCTTACCTGTTTTAGAAAAAGATTTATTTAACTGAGAATAACGTCCGTTTCGCTCCTTTCGAGCCAATAAACCTTTAGAGGAAAGTACTAAAAGATTGCCTTCGGTATCCAATAAAACCTTTTTTATTTCATCATTGATATTTGTACCGTTAAAAATAGAATCCATGGAATGAAACCAAAACTCGTAACCATCATATTTTAAAACGCCTTTACTTTGAGACATCCATATATAACCTAAAGAATCTTGAACGGTATGTTTAATAGTTCGATATCCGTTATCTATTTCGGGAGAAATATGAAAAAAAGAAATTTCATTTTGACCAGATAAGCTATTTATGAGTAAATTAAAACAAATAAATAAATAGAGCTTTTTCATGTCAAAATTTTTCTACGAATTTGGGTATTTCTTATCGATTATCAAACAAAGATTAAGACAAATATTAAATTTATTTTAGATAAACATTTTTACTTACTAAAAGTAAGAATATGAGTAATGATATGGAACTAGAATGCATAAATACTAATACATCTAACCTTTTTGAATAATAATTACCTCATTTTAAACCTTGTATTAAATTACTTTTACATCTAAATTCCCACATGCCAAACGGCTATAAAAATATGATTATAATTTGAAATAAATTCTAAATTAAAAGACAGAAAACTTGAGCTCTCAAGCTCTTTTAATTTCAGGCTCTACTTCTTTAAAACTAAGACCAACAAAATTTACTAAAAAAAATTACCACGATGTTAAACTATAAAAAATCAAAAATAATGACATATCTAAAGAAAAAAATACTAATACTAAGCAGTCTGTTTTGTTTATTAAGCATACAAGTTTCGGCGCAATTAAACTTAATTCCCTACCCTAATAATGTTAAAGTGCATGACGCTACTTTAGAACTAAAAAAACTTAAAGTAAGTTACGATGCTGGTTTAAAAAACGAGTTTGAAACCCTACAAAAATTAATGAGCACATTAAATATAAACGTAGAGGAGTCAAAACATGCAAATATTGAATTATTGTTAGTTAAAAATAAATATAAAGACCTCGGAAACGAAGGTTACAATCTAGAAATTAACAGTAATAAAATTGAAATTTCAGCAGCGAAACCTGCCGGTATATTTTATGCTTTGCAGACTTTAATGCAATTACAAACCATA
Source organism: Algibacter sp. L1A34 (assembly GCF_009796805.1). NCBI lineage: Bacteria > Pseudomonadati > Bacteroidota > Flavobacteriia > Flavobacteriales > Flavobacteriaceae > Algibacter > Algibacter sp. L1A34. The sequence goes on from NZ_CP047029.1 coordinate 4,207,233, forward strand.
ACAAAAAAGGGCAAATTATTAATTCCTTGTGTTTCAATTGAAGATAATCCTGCTTTTAAATGGCGTGCCTTTATGTTAGACGAATCTAGACATTTTAAAGGCAAACAAGTTGTTTTTGATATGCTAGACCAAATGGCTAAATTAAAAATCAATATATTTCATTGGCACTTAACTGATGATCAAGGTTGGCGTATTGAAATTAAAAAATACCCGCTATTAACTGAAGTTGGAAGCATTAGAAACAACACTCAAATAAATGGTGTTAAAAGCGATAAAAGAACCCGTGAACCTCATTCTGGTTTTTATACGCAAGAAGAAATTAAAGAAGTTATTACTTATGCGCAAACCAAGCACATCACTATTATTCCTGAAATTGAAATGCCAGGGCATGCTTCGGCAGCCATTGCAGCTTACCCTTGGCTAGGCACTTTAGACGAACCTATAGAAGTACCTGGTACTTTTGGCATTTTGCCTAATATTTACAACGTTACCAACGACAGAGTGTACACTTTTATAGAAGACGTTTTACAAGAAGTTATCAATTTATTCCCGAGTAAAATTGTGCATATTGGAGGTGATGAAGTGAAGTTTGGTCAATGGAAAAATAATAAAGACATTAGTGATTACATGGCTGAAAACAATTTGAATACATTTTCAGATGTACAAATTTCATTTACAAATAAAGTCTCAAACTTTATTGAAAGTAAAGGTTATAGAATGATGGGATGGAATGATATTTTAGGTGAAAATTTACACCAATGGCGAGAAGGTGAAGAAAAAGAAGAGAACAACCAAAAACTTGCAGAAAGTGCTATTGTTCATTTTTGGAAAGGTAGCCGAGAACTTATGCTATCCGCTATTAATAAAGGGCACGAAGTTGTAAATTCTACACACAGTTACACTTATCTTGATTATGATTTTAACTCAATATCACTTGATAAAGCTTATGGGTTTAATCCTATTCCGGAAGGCATTGATACCGATTTAGAAAAGAATGTTATCGGACTTGGTTGCCAAATGTGGAGCGAATGGATTCCTAAAGTATCAGATCTTTACAGACAAGTTTTTCCAAGAATCGCAGCTTATGCTGAAGTAGGTTGGACTAAAAATGAAAATAAAAATTTTATAAGGTTTCAACAAAACCTAGAAACGGTTAAAGCTAACTGGGAAAACTCGCCTTATTTTATCCAAGGCTCAAGCAACCCCGATTATGTTGATGTGGTATTTAACGTAAACATGAATGACTCACCTTATTTTAAAGACATTCAAGGAGGCCGTGAGTTCCTAACACTAGCTGGTACATTTACAAACTCACATTCTGGAGCTAAAGAACATTGGCACGCGAATGGCGTTACCTTAACCGACTATGATTACGACGGTATTTACACGGGCCACAGGCTTCTACCTAAAAACAGCACTGTACAATTTATTCTTTTAAAATCACCAGAAGGAAGTTGGGACAACCACATAAAAATTCTGGCAGACAGCTCTTGCGAAAACCTATCACCAGACAAAAACTATAAAGTTGACATTAAAGAAGACCATTTAAAAATAGATTTTACAGCAGGAAAATGCCTAAACTAATCCTCTCCTAAAATCTATTAAATCATACATCAAAATAAAAAGGTAAGGCATTCATTGTTAATGGATGCCTTACCTCGTTTAAGCTTCTAAAACGAATTCAACCGATTATAAAAAATGTTTCAAAAAACAAATAAAACGTTGCTATCCATCACTTTTATGGTTATCACCTTATCAAATTGTTCTTCCGTATTAAAGGGTAAAACAAATAAAATTTCAGAAAAAACAAATAAAAAAGAGAATATTACCCGTTGGGATTTCAATACTATGACCAGTTGGATTGATGGCTCTCAAAACATGAAGGGTTTAATCAATTACGAAATAAATAAGGGCGAATTAATGATGACTGCAAGAGCTAATACCTGGGACAGACCTAAAGTAAGAACTGTAGATAAAACATATAACGTGGGGAAATATACTTGGCGTGTTTTTGTGCCCGAACTAGGCGTTGGAGATATGGCCAGTATAGGCGCCTTTATATACCATGATGACAAGCATGAATTGGATTTTGAAATAGGTTACGGTTCTACAGTCGTTAGGCAAAGTTTAAATGCAGCACCAGACGATGTTATAGCATATATGACTTCGCAGGCACTTCCGTTTCAATCCATTCCTAAAAAAATAAAAAGAAACCAATGGTACACTTTAGACATTGAATTACTTCTGAAAAATGATAAATATGAAGTTGTTTGGTATATTGATAATACAGAAATGAACAGATTAAGCCTTAATTACGGAGCCGAATACCCTTTTACTATTTTTTGTAGTGTTGAAAACTTAAAGTTTATAGGAGACCATATACCTAGCCAAGATAATTATGGCCTGTTTGATTATGTTGAATTTGAAGCATATTTACCTTAATCCTGTATTTTGATAAAACCTATACTCAAAGTAAAAGGTTTATACTGAAATGTTATAAAGTATTGCGAAAAGGGTAAAACGTTTAAAAGTGATCAGTTCAAAAAAAATCATAAAAAAGCCTCAAGAAAAATATTCTTGAGGCTTTTTCTTGCTATTAATTAATTATTTCTTAGTTCCCTAAGTTTGGATTTAAATCTGCTTCTGAAGAAGGTATTAAAGCCCACGGCTTAGTTTCATCGATTGTACCAATTACCGGTAAATCTAGCGCATCTTTATTAGCTGCTACTTCTGCGATAATTTCGGTTCTAACCATATCAAACCATCTAGAATATTCACCAGCCAACTCCCATGCACGCTCATCAACAACATCTGCTTGCGTAGCACTAGTAACATCTACCGATGGATCGGCAACGTTTACAGGCTTTCCTGCAGCTCTTCTTTTAACTTTATTTAAACTCTCTAATCCTTCAGAATTAGTAGGTCCTGTAGACATAATGGTTGCCTCGGCGTGTGTTAATAATAATTCAGAATAACGCATTAAATAAGCGTTTAAGTCTGGTCCGCCACCATCATAACTAAACTTTCCGTCAATAAGTGTGCCCTTCCATTTTGCAAAATAAGGGTGCTTATGTAAACTTTCTTGCCATGTAAGCGTTCCGCCACCTTCAACAGGAAATTCTGTAGTAAAGGTTGCATCTTTTCTAGGCCCTTCTGGGAAACCATTAAAAAATCCAATTTCAGTAAAGAAATCTTGCCATCCTGTTTCTTCGGCACTTGTAGAACCAACAGATTTCCAATTTCCAAAGGTCCAACCGCCACAGCTGAAGCATAAGTTTATTGCAAAAACACTTTCTGAATTATTTTGAGTTGTTGGATCGTTCCATAAATCGGCAAAATTATTTACCAATGCATACGGCCCATTATCTATTACATTTTTTGCCTCGGCAGCAGCTAAAGCGTAATTAGCTGTGTTTTTTAAAGGAAATCCAGCACTTGTTAAGTAAACATGAGCAAGGTATGATTGAGCAGCCCATTTTGTTGGTCTACCTGGCTCATCGCCCCATGATGCAGGAAGTAAAGTTTTAGCTATAGTAAAGTCTGATATAATTTGATCGTATATAGCTTCAAAAGAAGCTTTCTCTTCACGCCCTGTAACGGCTGTAGAATTTAATAATGGAACTTCACCGTAGGTTCTTACTAAAAAGAAATAAGCTAATCCGCGAAGAAAATGTGCTTGACCCGCAGCATTATCTAATTTTTCTTGAGACGCACTTACTTTTTGGTAGTGGTCTAATACGGTATTGGTTGTTAATACCATTTTCCACCAAGGATTCCAGTTTTGCGCTTTCACATTACCATTATCAGCATCTGGATTAAATTGATCGTATTGTCTGAAATTATCTTTATTACCTGCACCCCATGTTGTTAAATCGTCACCTCCAAAATAAGGTATCTGACCATGAACATAAGTAGCAAATGATAGTAGAGAATTGTATTGAGCAGTTACAGCTGCATCTAAATCGCCCTCTGTTTGGAAAAAGTTATCAGCCGTTAATGTACCGTCGGTATCTGGCTCAAGAGATTGGCATCCATTTAATATAAATGTACCAGCTGCAACCAATACTAAAAAACTAGTTTTAAATATTTTATTATTTTTCATTGTGTTTTATTTAAAAATTAACATTAATCCCCACAGTTACTGTTTTTGTATTTGGGAATACACCATTATCAACTCCAGGGTCAATATCACTTCCACCACCACTTGATACTTCAGGATCGAAACCACTGTAATCTGTCCAAGTCAATAAGTTTTGACCACTTACATAAACTTTAGCTGAAGATATACCAATGTTTTTTAATGTTTCAGACGGTAAATTATAACCTAAGCTTATGTTTTTCAACCTAATAAAAGAACCGTCTTCTATAGAAAATGTAGAAATAGGCTTAACCGTACTATTTAATCTCGGAACATTAGTGTCTGTATTTGTTGGTGTCCAAGAGTTTAAACTATTCGGATTAGTAGAATGTCTAGATATAGCACCCCATCCGTAAGTACTAGTTCCTATAGCGTTATAAATTTCATTTCCTTGTAAAGATTGTACGAATATGTTTAATTCTAAACCTTTATAAGTAACGTTATTATTAACACCAAAAACAAAATCAGGATTTCCATTCCCCATGATTGCTCTATCGTTTTCAGCATCTATAATGTTATCTCCATTAAGATCTTTATAAGTAGCATCGCCTGTAGTTGGGTCTGGTCCAGTGTACTCATAACCATAAAAAGAACCTAATGCTTCGCCTACTTTAACAATGGTAACAGCACCTGAGAATGAATTGTAATCGCCACCAAGTTCAATTTGATCTAAGCCATCAACCAACTCTAATACTTTATTCTTGTTTGTTGAAAAATTAGCTCCAATTTCCCAAGAAAAATCTTTAGTTGTTACAGGATATGCGTTGATAGAGAATTCAAAACCTTTATTTTCTACTGCAGCTGCATTTACCCATTGGTAAGTTGAACCTGTATAGTTAGGCAAGTTTCTTCTCATTAATAAACCTTCTGTCTTTTTATTATAATAATCAAATGACCCACTAATTTTTCCATTCAAGAAAGCATAATCTAAACCTATATTGGTTTGTTTCGTTTCTTCCCAAGTTAAATTTGGATTTGCCGCTTTTTCTGAAGGCGCAATACCGATAACGATACTAGAATCTAGATTTCCACCAAAAACATAATTATTACCACCAGTTGTTAGAAATGCATGAGCAGCTTGAGTATCTACTCTATCACTACCGGTTACCCCCCAACCACCTCTAAACTTAAGGTTACTGATGATATTATCTCCGAAAAAATCTTCATTTGAAATGTTCCAACCTAATGAGAATGAAGGGAATATTCCCGTTTGATCATTTAAAAATTTACTAGACTTATCTGCTCTTATAGATCCTGATAATAAATAACGATCATCAAAACCATAAGTTACTCTTCCTATGTAAGATTCTAAACTACTTTTACTGGCACCAGACTCCACTCTTTGGTTAGATCCTAAGCCTAAATTATCTGATCCTACGTTAGAGTTTGGAAAATTTTCAGCATAAGCACTAGTTGAACGTCCTTCGTATTGAGACTGTTCAAATATAAAATCGGCAGATACATTATGCTTATCATTAAAAGTATTAGCATACGTCAATCTATTCGTATTTTGGTAAGAAAGGCCATCACCTACGTCGCTAGTTGCTGTGTTTCCATTCTGAATACGTGCATCTACATATTCTCTATAATTACTATAACTACTGCTTGCTCCTAAAGATACATTTAAGTCTAAGTTATTTGCGATTTTATAGTTTAAAGCTATTCTCGACTGTAAATATTTACCATAAGTTGTACGATCTGCAACACTTGCTAAAAACAGTGGGTTTTGCCCTTGATTAGCGACATTATTAATTGTAAACAGGTTATAATCGCCATTAGTATCATAAACAGGCGTTGTTGGATCGAATGTTAAAGCTACAGCCATTAGGTTTCCTGCACCAAATGCAGACACACTATTTGTGCCATTTTCGCGTGTATCACTGGTAGCAAACACGCTAAAATCTACGTCTAACTTATCATTAATTTTGGCATCAATATTAGCTCTAAAACCAAATCGCTCGTATTTTGTATGTTTTATTAAACCTTCCTGTTTTGAATGATTAGCAGATACGTAATATGAAACACTTGGTCCACCACCGCTAAAAGCTAACTGGTAATTGTTTGTAATTGCTGTTTGAAAAATTTCATCTTGCCAGTTAGTTCCTCCATTAGCTTGTAATGCTGCTATTTCTTCATCTGAATACGCAGCAGAACCACCTTGTTCAATATTTTTTCTATTAACTAATTCAGCAAAATCAGCTCCATTTAAAACATCAAATTCACCTATTGGATCTCCTATAGAAACGAAAGAATTAACCTCTACTGTATTTTTGCCTTCCTTACCTCTTTTAGTTGTTATAATTACAACACCTCCAGAAGCTCTATTACCATAAATTGCTGTAGCACTGGCATCTTTTAAAACACTAATCGTTTCAATATCTTCAGGTGCTAAATTTGCTGTACTTGCACCAATAAAACCATCGATAACATAAAGCGGATCGTTGTTTCCAAATGAGCCTGAACCTCTTACACGAATTTTAAATCCGCTTCCAGGAACACCATTATTTTGAGTTACTTGCACACCAGCTAATCGACCTTGTAAGGCTTGATCTACAGACGTCATGGGTTGACTTTCAAAATCGTCTGCTGAAATTTGAGCAACAGCACCGGTAAGGTCAGATTTCTTTTGAGATCCATACCCAACAACAACCACCTCATTTAAACTTGTGGCATTCTCGATAAGCTTAATATTCAATTGCGTTTTCCCTTCTACTGAAACTTCTTGAGTAGTAAATCCTACAAAAGAAACAACTAATACAGCATCTTTACTTTTAAGGTTTAAACTAAAATTACCATCAAAATCGGTTTGAGTTCCATTTGCCGTACCTTTTTCTACAATATTTGCTCCTGGCAACGGTTGGCCATTAACATCTACGACAACACCAGAAACTTGAAGTTCTTGTTTAGAATTCTCATTTACTTTAGAAGTGCCAGTTAAAGCTTCTGGATAGATAAATTTATCATTATTAACTGCGATTTTTGCATTTTGGGATGTTAATTTCTTCGGCGTTATACTAAATACCGAAAAGCAGCATAAGAAAATGAACGTTCTCATAAGAAGCTTAAAAAACTGATTTCTTAGAAGAAAACAATTTTTAATTGATTTAATTTTCATAAATAGACATTGAATTAAGTTAGTTAAACATTTGATTATTTTTACATTATACTAGAGATTACCTCTATTTTGTTGAGATGTTAGTATCTCGATTCCTCTTTTTATTTTATTATTATTTATTAGTTTTATTTTACGTATTCACTACTATCATACATTTCATCCATATATTCTGCTCTATACAATTTGTAACTTGTTTCTAGTTGTCCTAAATAGTTTCCATCTAAATCAAAATAGTACACTCTCCTTTTATCGGATGAGCAAAACATAACGTACTCGTTGTCTATGAGATAAGCACAGCCTTTTACTCCTGAATAAAATTCTTTAGGCATCGCAAAATTAATTTGAGGCGTTGCGGTCATGTTTGTTTCATCAATGGTGAATGATTTTACCTTTGGAATAGAATCGCTAAGGCCGTTATCTAACAGCATAAGATCTCCTTGACTATTGATATGCGCCGCATGTTGCCCATAAAACTTCAAACTATCGGGTAAATTAAAATCGCCATCTTCACCGCCTAGTTTCCATATCAGTTCTCCAGATTCTCCATCTATTTTCCATACTTGATTAGTGGTTCTAAAAGAGATTAAGAAATCTCCGTTTTCATCTTGCCATAAAGAATTTGCATGAAACCAATCTTTCCTTTTATCCATGATACCAGGATATGTAACAGGGTCCATCACATCAAACACAGACCACTCCCAAACTTTATTTCCTTCTTTATCAATAATGATAATACCATCTCCAATAATGAGTTCTTCAGCCGTTCCTCCTACAGAAGTTAAGTCGTAACCCCCCTCCTCATACGTTAGCGCCATGATGTTGTTATCATTATCATGCCTAATTTCATGATGCAGAATTTTATCTAAACCTTTGTCGCCTTTTGCGCCTTTTTGGGTTCTAAAAAGAATATTACCTTTTAAATCAAATTCAGCAATTTCTTCCCCTCTGGTATATTTGGTTGCATTTACACTTAATATGGTTAGAACGGTATTTTGATCTGTCCAATTTGCCACTTTGATACTTCTAGGCACTTCATGATACCATACCAAATCCATGTCATTATCTATAAGAAATAAATAACCTGGAATATCTAAAGAATGGCTCGACATGTACCCCTTAAACACATTTTTTACTAGAGTACTATCCGTTTTGGGATGGTTAAAAGGCAAATAGTAAGGAATGGAATTTGTTTTGAACTCTTTTTCGTCACTATAACTTTTACAATTATCATTTTGAGCCACTACAACGTAATTATACGCCGTATTTTGTTTCAGGTTCATTAAAAGAATTTGATGCTCCTTTTTGTTTTTTGAAACTTGGCTGTAGTAAAATTGTTTTTCATTTATGCTATCCAAATCACCTTTTCTATCAATCCAGTATTTAATGTAAACATCCAGTTCTTTTTCTGTGCTTACAAGAACTTCATATTTTAGTATATTATTTTTAACCGGATTCATAGACACCGTCCCAATATCGTGAAGGGTTACACAAACTCCCTCCCACTTGTTCTCTTTTTTACAAGCAAAAAAGCAAGACAATACAAGAGCTAAAACAATACAACTACGCTTACTTTTATTCAAATTTCTCATAATATTTACTGGAATTTCTATACTTATTATACATACTATTAACTTTGAGGTGAGACTAAATAATGGGATTTTCAATAATAACAGGTTCTTCTACGACATCATCTTCGCTTGATGAACTTCTGGATTCCTTCTTTTTAATTTGTAAGTTTTCATCATCTTATTCTGTTTAAAAGTGAATTAATTAAGAAGCTTCTTTCTATTAAAGATTAAGCCTTACGCACTACTAAATATTTCAAAGCAAATAACATCTCTGTTATCGTTTTGTAAACTTACTGTTATCAATAATTACGAGTGTTGATTTATTCTGAAATTAGGGGAGACATATTCGTACAATTATACTTACCACCCATAAACTGTGGCATGAACAACCTAACATAAGCCAATTGCATAGCCATGTTCTATTTTTTAAATTATAGAACTTATTACGTTTTTTGATTAAAAAAAAGGTTGTTTTAGAGGTATTCCACGGAATAATATTCTCCAAAAAACAGCTATAATTTTAAGATGTTTCAATCTTAAACACGAACTTAAAACAGAAAATAAAATTGAGGAAATTCATCAAAATAAAATGATGGATGCGTATTGTACTTTTGGGAAATTTTTAATAGTATTTACAAGTAACCTTAGTTACGAAGAAAATGTAAAATGTGGGCGAAATACTTGAAGGTTATTTTAAAACTAGAGAATCGATTCTAATTTAGAATTACGAAATTGTAAATGGAATTCAAATTTTTAGAAAACATGAAATAAAGATTACTGAAGAAGTTTCTACTAAAGTATAAATTCATCTAATAGAAGAAAACGAATCTATAATATCTGAAACTACAACCTTGAAAACAGCTTTGAAAATCTATGCAAGCAACGTTATAGTTTCAGTGAATTATATTATTTATAAATAATGTTTGTATTTATTTCAATTTAGCCAATCGATCATAAAGTACATGAACTGCTTGCACTCGTAATTCATTTTGTTCTTCTAATTCTGAATCATAAAGAAATCCTTTATTCAGCGCAATAAATCTTTTATTCAACGCTTTTGCATCTGCTAAAATAGTATCTAGTGCTTTAAGCAAAACAGGTGATTGAGACCTCACAAAACTAGGCGCATTATATTTATACTCCACTTCCTTAAAATCTAGATAATGTACCCTTAAATCGGCCATTAATTTAAATTGATTTAATTCTGCTTCGTTTCGTTTTGGTTTTAATTTCAATAATGCTTCTCTAAGCACATTATATTTGGTTTTAACCTCAGCGATATTTTCACTCTTAGTAGGTTTTCCATTACTTATAAGTTCTGGTTCTGCTGATAAAAAATGCCATAAAACTGAAGTATCTTTTTTATTCAAACCAAACCTTGTTTTGGCATATTCAGTAACAAAATCTTCAGGGTTTAAAGCTTCTTTCATATTTAAAGCCTTAGTATAACTCGCTATTAAAATACGAAAAGCCGATAGTGGATATGTGTTTCTTATTTGTACCATATCTATAACATCATAACCAACATCCCAAGTAAAGCCATAAACACCTGTAGTAGACCATGAAGTTATAATCATGCCTTCATACCCAGCCTCTCTTGCATACGGAATAAATTCTTTTTGGTTTTTGAAATGCGTTGTCCAATCTGTTACATACCAATTATCAGGATGACATCTAATGGCTGGTGCTCCCCAAAATTCGAATCCAATTTCCTGAAGTTTTGGAATATCTCCAAAATGGTTAATTTTCCATCCGTAATTCCAATCTATAAAAATGGTTTCTTTAGGTAATTCGGCTGCGGCTTCAGGGTGCTTTAAAATAATATCGGCCCACATTACGGGCTTTTTCCCTAACTCTATTACCAGTTCGGTTATCATCTTCATGTAATCTACAAATAATTTAGATTTACCTTCTTCCTTCACCTTTACTTGACATTTTTCACAATGCCCAAGTAAATAAGTTTCATCTCCTCCGATATGAATATAGTCTGAATTATGAGTTTCTACCAAATCTGAAAATAAATCTTTAAAAAGCGCTTTACTTTCCATGGCCTCCATAGGGCATAATTGAGAAATATCTTTTCGATCTTCTTTTAAGTTGCTATATCTAGGGTTTCTTAAAATGTATTCCACATGCCCCAAACTTTGTTGTAACGGAATTACTTTAATTCCTAAGCCATCGCAGTAGGTAATAAAATCTTTTACTTCTTCTCGAGTATATGAATATTCGTTGGAAATCACCGCATGTTTTTCATATGGGTATGTGCCTTCCCATTCCATAATTAAGGTATTAATACCCATTTCTGAAAGCTCATTCGCTAAAGTTTTAAGCGCCTGTGGAGTCATTACCTGTATCCGAAGATCCAAATGAAACCCTTTGACTTTAAAATCTTCCGCAGAAGCTATTGTTTGCGCTGTGATATTTACAGTGTTAGCAAACATCAAAGTTACTAGTAATAAGAATTTAAAAATATTTTTATAATTCATCATATCTTAATCTACAATTTTATGCGTTTTCTAAAGATTCTATGCCTTTATAGGCTGCTTTATCGAAATAGTAATTACAATCGGCATGCGTTGTTAAAATAGACGCAGGACAAGATGTGCCTAAAGGTTCAGTAAGGGCATTTTTAACAGCTTCACTCTTTTTTGCTCCTAAAACTACACAAAACAAATGTTTACCTTTTAATAGCGTAGGTATGGTTAATGTTATTGCATTTTGAGGCACTTTTTCAAAAGACTCAAAACAACCGTCATTAACTTGTTGTATACGACATGCATCATCTAACTCTACGACTTTTACTATTTCCGGATCATTAAAATCGGCTACATGCGGATCATTAAAGGCCAAATGCCCATTCTCTCCTATCCCTAAACAAACAATATCAATAGGTCCTTCTTCTAACAAATTGGTATACCTTTTTATCTCTTCTGATACATTATTATTCACATTAATTATGTTTTTATGTAAAGGCACTTTTGAAAAAATGTTTTTTTCTAAATAAGAAGAAAATAATTGTGGTGAATTAGGTTCTAGCCCTATATATTCATCCATATGAAACGCGACTATCTTATTCCATACAATCAATTTCGATTGTGTTAAGTACTCGAGCATAGAATCTTGAGATGGTGCTGCTGCAAATACTATCCGTATCTTTTCTTTTGTTTTTTGTAATTTAACGATACACGCTTCAACTGCTTTTCCTGCAGCAATACCTGTTGTGGCCTTGTTAGAAAGAACGTTTATATTCTGTGTAAAATCTAGCATTTCTTTATTAAAAATTATTATTAAAACACAGCGTAGGTGCTTCATGTTAGGTTAGAAAAATTCTGGCCGGTAAGCTAAAACCAACCAGAATTTATATAATTGCAGACTAATTCAATAATTATAAAACTTACAGTATTTCTACACGATCTATAATCATTTCTGCGGGTAGATTATTTGTTGGGGCATTCCCTCTAAATAACCATAAATTTAATTTTAATTTTTCATTATTAAGCGGCGGAATATCGCTTCCTGTGTAAGTCCAAGTACTAATTACATCTTCTGCATTGGGTTCTAAAGTATGTCCTTGATAACTCGCAAACTCAATACTACTGGATTTCCAATCAAAGAAATGCGTTGATAAGTCGCTTTTCAAATTTAAATCGTAACGCGTTTTATTACCCACATTATCTGAAGGCTGAATAGCAAATTGAGAGTCCTGATTTTCAGACTGAGACCATTTAGAAAACTCTATATCGATCTCTTCATTATCGTTTTTATACGTAAAAAGTCCGCCCACCACATTTTCATCCAATTGGTCTACTCTACTCGCTACATAAAAAACATACTTTTTGTAACCTTGAGATAGACGTAGTGTGACTCCTGAACAGTACCAATAACCGCCTTTTTGTACAATTTTTAAGTGTAATCGACCTTCATCATCCACCCAAACATTATCTTCTGAATCTGAAAACAAATTAGGACCTGGGCCTTGTTTAGCATCATCGGAAGTCCTTACTATCCATTCATAACCCGAAAAATTAATGATTCGCGTTATGGGTTCAATGGGTTGAATAACTTCATCCTTGGGTGAACTGCAAGAGCTAATGGCTAATAATATTATTACTATATAATGCATAGGGCTATTAATTTTCATTTGTTAGGCTACTAGCACTATTGCACTGTTATATTTATATTGAAAGCATCTAAAGTTGCTCCAGCTTTATCTTTTCCATCAACTATAATAGTATCTTCAGTTCCTGTACCGTTATTTATGTAAACCACATTCATGGCATCAATATCTTCTTGTGTAAAAGTTTCTCCAACTTGTAAAACACTTGCACCTCTAATTAACCAACCGTTTAGTGGTGCTTGTTGAATTGTAAAACTAACATCGGCCGGTATAGATCCAGAAACTTCTAAAACATCGTTGTTTAAAGCATAAGCTTCTCCACTATTCACAATAAACCCTGTGTTTTTTTCGATTATTAAAGTTGTACCTCCAGAAGCATATCGTGCAATTAACATAGGCGCAAAGAATCCGCCAGTATTTTCTTTAGAATGGAACTCATCGGTTTCATCTTTACCAGCTTCTTGATCTACCATAAGCGAAATAAGCCCATTTTGATCTAAACCGTTATAATAATCAATGATATCAAATTCAAATTTATCTACTTTTGATGATGTTATTGTAGATATAGGTTCGGTGGTAGGAAAGTTAGCATTATCAAAAGTTAATCCCATTTCCGTCCATGAGGTGTCTTCTACATTATAAACATCTACATCAATTCCTTTTGCGGCTGTAAAACTTACCGCTAATTCAAGTTTTAAATCGACTATAACTCCTTCTTTTGTAAAATCTTCTAGGTTATACATTAGAAAAACCTTTCTATCATAACCTCCACTACCAGTCACATTTTTTAATCTCATACGTACATCAGCACCATAATTACGTCCAGAATTGCTTCCACCATTAACATAAGTATCTGCTATTGGAAATATAGTATCTCTTACTATATCGTCAGGCCCCTCTACACTTGTAGAACGTGCTGAAAAATAAACTATAGATGGTAAAATATGAATAACACCGTTGGTTGCTTTTAAGTTGGAAGTAAAAATGCTCCATTGTTTATTGGTGCCTTCATTTACTAACCCCATATAACCACTAGTTCGTGATAAAAAAATGGTTTGACCATTTTCACTCATGTATGGCAACGGATTATTGCTTTCTGAAATATTTGGATCATCAAAAGACACTGTAGCATTTACCACATGATATTTTATAGTATTACGCAAAATTGGCACTGGCACTTCAGACAAATCTGCATATGCGTTATCCTCGAGATACTCTTCAAATGCCAGGTTTGAAGGCGCTATAAATGTTTTGTTAGCACTAGACTCGTATAAACTTTCTGTGTTTGTAAGTTTTATAGCTTCTTCAAAGAGACTTAAAGAGTCTGTTGCTTGTATATATTCCCAAGCATTTACACCTAACGAAGCATTAGAGTTTGAATTCTGATATGAAAAATTCTCTTGAATTTCACAACTGTGAAACAAACTTGTTACGCCAGCAAATAAAACTGCCATAGTAACATATAAAATTGGTTTATTATTTTTCATTTTTTTTGAGTTTAAATTTTATTGAACAATAATGTTTCTTCAGATTATTTATAAAAATCATTCTGTTCTAAGCTAGGATTTCTATTTATCGCATCTTCATGAATAGGCCAAACAAGATTTGCCTCGTCACTTAATCCGTTAATTGGATTCATGGTGCTTATAGCTTTTCCGGTACGAACTAAATCGAACCAACGATGTCCTTCAAAAGATAATTCTATTAATCTTTCATGCAATATTGCAGATTCTAAATCGCCATACAAGCCGTTTGCATCGGCTAGCGTTAGTTCTGTAATACCTGCTCTTTTTCTTATAGTATTTAATAAATCTAGAGCCTCAGTGGTTTCATTTAATTTATTATGAGCTTCTGCTTTTAAAAGCATAATGTCTGCTAACCTCACAAGAACAATATTATTAGCCGATGGGTCTGCACTTTCGTCGCTAAAACCTTCTCCAAAGAATTTCCATATTTTTCGTGGATTCTCTTCTGTAGTATCCCAAATAAGATCTTTTCTTAAATCGTCATCTTCAAACGTATCTCTAAAAGATTCACTTGGAAAATAATCACTATCAGCACCAATAGCATATAAAACACGTAAAGAATTGGTTTGCACATCATTATAGCCTACTTCAAAAATGCTTTCATTAGAGTATCCTGAAGTAAATATTCTAGACCAATCGTTTATAGGTACTAATGAATACAAACTGTTGTCTATTACTTTTTCAGCAGATTCAACAGCATTTGCATATTCATTTCTCCACATGTACACTTGTGTAAGGAATGCGTGAGCTGCACCTTTAGTTAATAGAATTCTAGTATTATCTCCACCAAAATTATCTCTACAGTTTTCACTTGCAAAAATTAAATCTTCAACAATTTGATCAAGCACTAATTCTTGATCTGTTTTTGAAATAAAAAATTGTTGATCAACACTTTCGTAAGGTTCGGTAATTAATGGAACATCTCCCCATACTCTAACAGCATAGAAATAAGAGATTGCTCTTAAGGCTCTAGCTTGAGCAATAAGCTGTAAGCTAAATTCACTTTCACCAGCAAAGACACCTGGTATATATTTAATAGCGTAATTTGCACGACTAATAGTTTCATAAATATTATTCCAACTAGCAGATGAAATATCTTGACTAAGTGTGTTTTGTTGTAACGCTAATGGATTTCCAGAATGATTCGTATTTACTGCATCGGCACGCCCCTCTCCCCAATAAGAAAAGTTAACTCGGAATGTAGATTGTAATGCATCATAAATACCATAAACACCGGCCTGAGCATCACTAGATGTTTGATAAAATCCTTGACCAGAAAAACTACTTACTGGATCCTTTTCTAAAACTTGTTCTGAACAGGATACCGCAAGACAAGCAAGAAGCCCTATTCCTATAATATTTTTTATGTATTTCATAATATTTTTATTTTAAAATCCAATATTTAAACCTAACATGATGGTACGACTTTGCGGGTAAGACCCCTCGTCTACACCTTCTCTTAAACCACTATAAGAATTAACATCAGGATCGAAACCTGTATATTTTGTCCAAGTAATAACATTAAGTGCAGAAGCGTAAACTTCCACCTTTCTTAGGCCTAGATTAGACACTACAGCATCAGGAAAATTATACTTTAAATTTATATTTTTAAGTTTTATATAAGATCCATCTTCAACCCAACGGCTTTGAATTCTACTATCCGATTGTAAAGGATCGTCTTGAACAGGCTTTGGAAAATCTGTAACATCACCTTGTTCTCTCCATCTATTTAATGCATCTGTAGATAAGTTGTTATACCTTACAATAGAATTTCGTTGATGATTTATCTCACTATATATATCGTTTCCGTAAGAAAACTGAAAAAACACACCTAAACTAATGCCTTTATAAGAGAAGTTATTTGTAATCCCTCCAAAGAAATCTGGAGTAGCATCTCCAATAACTTGTCTGTCATTATTATCAATAATGTTATTACCATCGACATCTTCCCAAATAGGATCTCCACCTTCAAACACAGCACCTAAAGCACCGTTGGTAACTTGATTAACGTTGTCTTCATCTCGTGAGTAAACACCATTAAATTTCCAACCATAAAACGTTCCTATTGGACTGCCTTCTTGTAAAATATGGTAGCTACCGTTTTGAATAAAACCATTTGTTAATAAATCTTCAGGTAGCTCTGTAATTTGGTTGCGGTTAGAACTGATATTAAATCCAGTATCCCATTTAAATTCACCAACTAAATTACGTGAGTTAAGCGATAATTCTATTCCTTTATTTTCAATACTCCCAATGTTTTGCGTTACATAAGAAAACCCTGTTGTTCTTGGTATTGGAACATTATAAAGTAAATCTTCGGTAACTTTTAAATATACATCTGCATTGAATGTTATTCTATTTTTTAAGAAAGACAAATCTAAACCAGCATTATATTGTGTTGTTGTTTCCCATGATAAACCAGAGTTTGGCATTACTGATGGCGCAGCTCCAGAAAAATCTAAATAATTCGCACCAACAGCAAACTCTCCTTGTGCGGTATAGTTACCAATAGACTCATTACCTGTTTGCCCAACACTTAAACGTATTTTGGCATCATTTACAACTTCTATATTCTTAAAGAAATTTTCGTCTGAAAAACGCCACGCTAAAGAAGCCGATGGAAAATACCCAAATCTTTTATCTTCACCAAACCTTGAAGAGCCATCTGCACGAAGGTTTGCTTCAAACAAATATTTCCCTTTATAATCATAAGACAGTCTTCCAAAATAAGATAGTAATGAATGTTCTGTTGTAATGTTTACATCTTGATTAGAAATAGTTCCTGCTCCATTTAAGGTTGTTATATTATCGCTAGAAAAGAACATACCATCTAATCCCGTTCTTTCATATTGCCAATTTTGAAAACTCATACCGGCTAGAGCTCCAAAATTATGATTTTCTCCAAACTGTTTATCCAATGTTAAAAAGGTTTCATTACCCCAAGTTAAATTATTTATAGCACGAACCTCACCGCTATTGTAACCTGCTCGATAATCTAGCGTAGAAGGAAGAAATTTATCTTCTTTCATAGAAACATAATCTAAATTAACGTTACTACGCAGCTTTAGTCCTTCTACAATATTATATTCAACATATTGATTTCCTATTATACGATTACTTTTATTAAGGTTTGTGGCAAGCTCTGCTAAACCAACTGGATTTCTTCTTCCAAATTGATACCCGTTATATGAGCCATCTGGCAGATATATTGCAAAAGTTGGAGGACGCACTAATAATTCTCTAATAATACTTAGGTTATTAGCACCCGCAGCATTAATTCGTTTATTAACGCCATTTGTATAAGATATACTTTGACCAAAAGTAAATTTGTCCGAAACTTTAAAATCAACATTTAAACGAGACGTAACTCTTTGGTAATTTGAATTTAAAATAATTCCATCCTGATCTAAAAAAGAAGAACTCCACGAATACTTAACATCATCTGTTCCACCACGTACGGCAAAATCTATTTTATGCTGAGGTGCAATTCTAAGCACTTCATCTTGCCAATCTACATCTCCACTATTTCTAGGGTTTAGAGAATCGATAACAATAGCATTAGGCTGGGTTGGGTTATCCATATTTCTATAAGAATCAATAACCGCATCCCTATATTGGCTCGCGTTTAAAACACTTAATTTACGTGTTAAACTACTAATCCCGGTCGAAATATTAACATCTACTTGTGCTTTACCCGATTTTCCACGTTTCGTGGTTATTAAAACTACACCGTTTGCAGCTCGGGAACCATAAATGGCTGTAGACGCTGCATCTTTCAATATCTCAATAGATTGAATATCATTTGGGTTAATATCTGCTAACGGATTTAAACCAAAATTTTCTGTACCATTTAAAGTTGATAAGGAATTGGATTCTATTGGAACACCATCAACAACATAAAGCGGTGTATTTCCAGAGTTTAAAGACGAATTCCCTCTCACCTTTATAGACATCCCTCCTCCTGGAGCACCTGAATTAGAAACAACTTGAACTCCAGCAGCTCGACCTTGTATTGCAGATATAGGATCTTGTAAATTAGATTCGCTAATATCGTCACTACTTATAGAAACTATAGAACCCGTTAAATTTCTTTTCTTTTTAACGCCATAACCAACTATTACCAACTCATCAAGTTCATCAACGGCGGGAGATAAAGCGACGTTAATTTCTTTTTCGCTACCAATTTTAAGTTCCATATCAACATATCCTAAATATGTGAACAGTAAAACATCGTTAGGAGAAACATCCCCTATGCTGTAAACACCACTCATATCTGATGATACGCCTCTAATTGAGCCTTTTAGAATAATATTTACTCCAAACAAAGACTCTCCTGTTATTTCATCGGTGATCTTACCGGAAACAGTCATATTCTGAGAATACATATGAGCTGTAGAGAAACAAATAGCAAGCAACGCCAAAATTGTTTTACTCTTCCATTTCCATAAACCGAGAAAAGGTTTTTTTGTTAGTTTTTTCATGAATTAAAATTTGTTAATGAGAATTAGTTTTTCAAATATAACTAAAATTAGATTCAATGCAAACGTTTGCATAAAATATTTTAACAATAATCTTAACATTTAACACGATAAAATCAACAAACTGTGGCAATAATTCATAAATATCGCTTTTTCGATATAATTAAAGTATTAAATAATGCAAACGATTGTGAAATGTGAATTTATTGATACTATAAATTGAATAATTGAATTTTTTTAATGAAGAATTTAAGAAATCTATAAAATTGATATATTGAAAGGTTTGGTAGTTTTCTAGGAGCTTCAGAGTATTGATTTTCATCTGTTTACCCCCTATTAACTACTTGTAACCATATTATATATTGAAGCGCATTAGACTAAGAACATGAATGACTTTTGCAAAATGAGTTCAACGGTGATATGGTTTTTAATGATTAAAAAAAAATCATTTGACTATAATTTTTATTCGTTTGATAATTTTTTCTTTTTCAAATTCAATAAAATAAAAACCTGATTGGGTATTTATTAACACATGATCATTCGAGAAATTTTTAGATGAGAATACAACTCTCCCATTTATATCCATTATTCTTAATGCATCGAGTTCTATTTTCTGGTTGAATTTTAGAACATGACCAGTAACCGGATTGATTACCCTAATATTATCGATTTCAATTTGAGCTACGCTTAAAGTTGCACAAACGCTAGAAAAAGAATTTTCATTTTCAATAAGTCCCTTTGGTGTTAAGTCTTTGCCAGAAAGCCCTATATAATTACTAGGGTATTTTTCGGCTCTAAATATGGGGTTGAAATTTTGAGAAATATTATCAAATTGATTAAATATACTATTCCCAGATGGATTTTTATAAGTCCATACGTGCTCACCAGCTTTTGTAATTTCAGATACCTGCCCTAAAGAACTTTGACAGATTATAAAATTCCCATTTGGAAGGCTATGTGCTCCAGATTTTATTGTTTCGTACATGGGGTTTTCTAATATATCACCACTCCACGACCAGTTAAAATCTAATGGTTTAAATGTATTATTCTCTTTAGTATACGTAGTACCAGACATCTCAGTATTTAATAAATGTACTGTGCTGTAAACTCTAGTTTGATCACTACCATTGCTAAAAACAGATATTTTACCTTCATCCAAATACCCAGGTTCTACCCATTTTACATCATGTTGCGAAAATAGTTTTTGATCTTCAACTCCTCCTTGTTTGTAAACTCTAGAGTTACCCCACCTCCACAACAAATCGCCTCCAAGATTTGAATAACCTCCAGTATGTCCCGCAGCCTCAGCAGTTGTGGTACTGTGATCAATAATATAAATTTCATTTAAATTTCGTGCAGAGATAATAATTTGATCAAGATTTGCATTATAATCAATCCCATTTACATGCGTATAACCTCTATCCAAACTTTCAATATTAGAATCTACATAGTTTATATCAATACGTTCGGGATGATTTTCAATAACACCAAAATTCGCTTTTGAACTATCATAATCTTGAATGATATGGTCTATAAATTTCCATTCCCAAACAATTTCAGCTTGGTTAGTTCCAATAGGTTTTAATTCAACTATTTTATCTAAGTCAATAACTTGATCAACTTTAAGAGGATCTTTTCCTTGAGCAATAATCTCTGTATTAGAATAGCTATCTCTAACGATGCATAAAATATTTCCATTTGGAAGCGGCTCAATATCATGATGTTGATTTAACCCATTGGCATTCATTTCATAATTCCATAGCACTGTATTATCCCAATCTCTAATTTCTAACATATTTCTTCCTGCCCTGAGCAAGGTGCCATTTTCTAAAAGATAACAGGTTGCTCCAGGAAACTCAGTAAAAGTCCATTCATTTACCTTTTCACCACAGTTATTAATTAAATACACACTATAGTTTACTTCTGGTGTAAATAGCGTATAACCTTCGGAAACATTGTTGTCTAAAAAAAGTAACCCAACTGTTGGTGCTTGCGCCCTAACGAGAGAAACGATTAAAAGAAGAATGTATGTTATTTTTTTTATCAAAATATTATTATAAATAGTTGATTTACACAAAAAAGCACAATATAAAAATTTAAAAGTAAAGAATAAAAGGTGAAATTGCAAACGTTTGCAAAACCGATTAATTCACCAATGGTACCCCTTTAAAATTGTATATCTAGTTTAATACTCCCATCGTACAAAAGCCTCCATAGCAGCGTAATGCGATAACCCTAATTGGTGATATATATCGGCAGTTTCTCGGTTTCTATCCTCAGCTCGTTGCCAAAACTCTCGACTATCATTCCCCTGAAATACCACCCCATCTTTTTGAGATTGGTGTTTAAAAATACCTTTTCGCTTTTCTAGAACTTGGTCTGGCCCCATTGGTACTGCCATTTCAATTTCATCAATACCCCACTCTTGCCATGCGCCTCGGTATAGCCATACCCAGCAATCTTTCATAAACGTTTTAGGTTTAAGTTGCTTTACAGCTTCAAAAATAGCATCTAAACAAACTTTATGAGTGCCATGTGGATCGGCTAAATCACCAGCAGCATATATTTGGTGTGGTTTTATTTTTTCGATTAAATCTGAAGTTATTTTAACATCTGCGATACCAATTGGGTTCTTTTTTATGGCCCCAGTTTCATAAAATGGCAATTCCATAAAATGTATCTGTTCATCTGGAATACCAACAAAATGGCATGTAGCACGGGCTTCACCTTTACGTATCAATCCTTTTATGTAACGTACTTCGGCAGTATCAATTTCACTAGATTTTTTATTCTTTAAAAACTTAGCCGCTTTTTTATAAATGGCGCTCGCTTCTGTATTTTCTATTCCAAACTTATCGTTATAATCACATACAAAACTTGCAAAACGCAGAGCCTCATCATCGGCTACAGCAATATTTCCTGAGGTTTGGTATCCTATATGCACTTCGTGCCCTTGTTCTTGCAAACGTTTAAATGTACCGCCCATACTAATAATATCATCGTCGGGATGTGGACTAAAAATAAGTACGCGCTTTTTTGCAGGTTCGGCACGTTCTGGACGTTTACTATCGTCTGCATTAGGTTTACCACCTGGCCAACCTGTGATAGTATTTTGAAGTTTATTAAATATGCTAATATTAATATCGTAAGCGGGACCGGAATCTGCCAATAAATCACTCATACCGTTTTCTATATAATCGGCATCAGTAAGCATTAAAATAGGTTTCTTTAAATCTAAGGCTAAATTTAAAACGGCTTTGCGAATTAATTTATCGGTCCAAACAATTTTTTCAACTAACCACGGGCTATTTACACGTGTTAGTTTTGATGCTGCCGCATTATCCAATACAAAGGTGGCGTTGTTGTGCTCTTGCAAATATGAAGCAGGTACCAAGTTGGTAACCGTATCTTCTACAGAGGCTTTTATAATATTAGATTTGCCTTCGCCCCAAGCCATTAAAATCACTCTCTTGGCTTCCATAATTTTTTTCACACCTAAAGTGATAGCTGTTCGAGGTGTATTGTTTAAGCCGGAAAAATCGCCACTCGCCGCCACTCTAGTGATATGATCTAGAGCTACCAAACGCGTTTTTGAGTTTTGAAGCGATCCCGATTCATTAAACCCAATATGCCCATTGCCACCTATACCTAAAATTTGCAAATCAATACCACCTAAAGCTTCTATTTTTGCCTCGTAAGCATCACAATAACCTGCAATAGCTTCTTTGGATAATAATCCGTCGGGGATATTGTAATTTTCTGGTAAAATATCAACATGATTAAACAACTGCTCTTTCATGAAGCGCACGTAACTATTAATAGAATCTGGCTCCATTGGGTAGTATTCATCTAAATTAAATGATACTACATTTTTAAAGCTTAAGCCCTCTTCTTTATGCAAGCGTACTAGCTCTGCATAAAGTCCTTTAGGTGAACTTCCTGTTGCTAATCCTAAAATACAAGGTTGCTTTTGAGATTGTTTAACTTTTATTAAATCTGCAATTTCTTTAGCTACAGCCTTTGATGCCATAGTTGAGTTCTCAAAAACAATGGTTCCTATGTTCTCAAACCTTTTTTCAAAGCCTGTTGCTTTGTCTGTGTTACTCTTTAACATGCTTATTTTTTTTATTTTATTGTTTTGACCAACTTTTGTATTTGTGTCCCCATAATGCAAAAAATAGAATTAATACATAGCAGGGAATTAATATCCAATAACTATTTGTTGAGGCGGTTGCCAAAGCATCTACTTCATTTAGTCCGTTTGTAATGAGTTCTTGTTTATTAGCATCTACCATTCTGCCATATAGTGGAGGAATAATAGCACCTCCAGAAATAGCCATAATTAATAACGCCGAACCCGTTTTAGTAAACTTTCCTAAACCCGCTAAGGTTAGTGGCCATACAGCTGGCCAAACTAACGCGTTGGAAATCCCTAAGGCAGCAACAAATAAAACAGACGTAAAGCCCGTTGTAGAAAGGATACACATACTAAAAATAATACCTAAAGTGGCGCTTATTTTTAGAGCCGTACCTTGTTTTAAATATTTAGGTATTAAAATAACCCCAACTATATAAGTACACACCATAGCGAAGAGTGTTAACGTCGTGAAAAATTTAGCATCGGCTGCCGGAAAACCTAATGAGATGCCGTAAGCTATAATGGTATCACCTGCTATTACCTCAGCACCTACATAAACAAAGAGCGTTAAAACTCCCAACCATAAATGAGGAAACTGAAAAATACTAGTTTTCGCTGTGGTACCTGCTTTGGTTTCTTCATCTTCGGCGGCTTCCACATGAGGCAAAGGCGCTTTTCTAATTAAAATCCCCAGAACAAACAAAACAATGGCCATTACTAAATAAGGCATAAACACACTATCGGCCATTGTATCTAAAAGCACGCCCTTTTCTTCTAAAGAAGCAGTACCTAACTTTTCTTTTACCTCATCGATACCTGATAGCAATAGTGCTCCAAATATTAATGAACCTAAAGCTCCTGCCACTTTATTCGCAATACCCATAATAGCGATACGTTTGGCACCACTATCTATTGGTCCTAATATGGTAATGTATGGATTGGCTGCGGTTTGTAAAAGCGTCATCCCGATACCTTGAATAAAAATACCTGCTAAAAACACCCAATATGTTCTTGCTTCTGCTGCTGGTATAAAAACTAAGGCGCCAATAGCCATGATTATCAGGCCTAAAGACATGCCTTTTTTATAGCCAATTTTATTCAAAATCCAAGAGGCTGGTAGCGCCATCACTACAAATGAAATATAAGATGCCGACGCGACCAAGTAAGATTGTGCGTCAGTAAGTTCATTAATGGTTTTCATAAAAGGGATTAATGCTCCATTGATCCAGGTTACAAAACCGAATATAAAAAATAGACTCGCTATAATTATGATGGCGGTTAAATTGTTGTTTATGGGTTCTTTCATATTTGGTTTTATAATATTTACTTACTTATATTTTTTTTCAATCTTAAACTTTAAGCATTTACAAAAATTTGCTTTCCAGATTTAACGACTCTTATAATCTTAATGGCATTATTTTTTATTTTGAACAAAACAAAATCATTAGTATTAGCAGACAAATTAACTATAGACATAGGCTTTCTAGAAGCCATTGCCCAAGCATTGGCTAAGCTTAGCATATTACTTGAAAAAAGCTTATTAACGCAGTCTAGCAAAGAAACGGCAGAACCGGCCAATACATTTTCATTCTTAAAAGTAGAAAGTCTTCCTCCTTTTTCTAATTTTACTTTTCCACCAATATGAGCGTGATAAACACCTGCATCCATACCGGCAAACATGGTAGAATCGCTAACTAAAATAACGTTAGATTTTTTAACATTTAATACTATGTTTAAAAAATTATCAGGCAAATGAAACCCATCGGCAATAATACTCGGTGTTAAATTATTATTCGCTAATTGATCCAAAATAATATTTGAATTTCTATGAAGCGACAATGGTGCACCATTCCCCAAGTGTGTAGACATGCTAGCTCCAGCATTAACAGCAGCATTTATTTGCTCGTTACTTGCCACAGTATGCCCAATAGAAACTATAATATCATTAGCAGTACACTTGCTAATAAAATCTGCAGAATTATCCCATTCTGGACTTATTGTAATTATTTTAATTCGATTCCCTGAAGCCTCTTGAAACGCTTGAAACAATTCCCAATCCGGTGCTTTTATATAGTCTTTAGAATGCGCACCCGAAGCT
The DNA here is from genome assembly GCF_009796805.1 of Algibacter sp. L1A34. Classification (NCBI taxonomy): domain Bacteria; kingdom Pseudomonadati; phylum Bacteroidota; class Flavobacteriia; order Flavobacteriales; family Flavobacteriaceae; genus Algibacter; species Algibacter sp. L1A34. Next base: position 4,232,411 of record NZ_CP047029.1, read on the forward strand.
TCTTTTATTGGCGAAATAAAAGGCCCTTCTAAATGAATACCACTAACGTAAGCATCGATTAAAGGGTTTTGTAAACAGAGTTCATTTATATTTTTTAGAAGATTTATAATATTGGTATCTGAATTTGTAATGACTGTTGGAAAAAAAGACAATACGCCTTCTTTTGATAAATTATTAACAACCTTTAAGAAGTCGTTCTCAACGATGGGGAACGTATTAAAATCGACTCCAGAAAAGCCATTAATTTGAATATCTAACAAACCAGGACCAATAAAAACGGTTTCATGTTCTTTAATTTCGGACTCTTTTCTAGAAACCAACAAACCATCATCAATTACAATTTGAATTAAATCGTTCGAAATACAGTCAACACAATTAATTATTTCTTTCATTCTGTATTATTTCAATATTACTAAATTTAATTATCAGATTTTTTGTCAATAGCCTCTAGCAATTCTAAAACCTCTGGGGCCACTATTGTTTTTCGATTTATAAAACCAAAAACAACGTATAAAAAAACAGATACCATTAAAGGCAAACTGATTTCTAGGGCAAAAGGCAGCGTGAAAGAGAAAATTTTAATGGAAGCAAAACTTATTAAACCTCCAAAAATAGAAACCAATGCCGCTGTCGATCCACTTTTTTTGAATAGCGGAAGCATCCCCAATAGCATAGGTACCGCAATAGGCCCTACTAAAGCAGCAAACCACGCTACAATAAGCCCCAAAATACCTCCAAAAGATTCGTATTGGGTCGCTATAAGTATGGTAAAGAATATAAAAATAAACGTTACTTTTCGGGCTACTATTAACGGGTTCACGGAGTTAGCCACATTAAACTTCTTAAAGTGAAGTGGCAATATATCTCTAGTTATAACTGCCGAAATAGTATTGGCATCGCTGGAAGTCATGGACATTGTAGTTGCAAACATTGATGCTAACACCAAACCTATCATTCCTTTCGGCAAAAGCGTAATTGTTAGAAGTCCGTAAGATTCTGTAGGGTCTTGTAAGTCTGGCAATAAAATAGGTGCTGCCCACATTGGGAAAAACAATATTAAAGGCCAGATTAAATATAAAACACCCGAAAGTATAGCTGCCCTTTTTGTGTTTTGCTCATTGGGTGAAGAAATATATTTGGTTGCTAAATTCCATGTGCCACCATTGTAGCTTAGCATATTGATAAACAAGAAAGCTAAGGCAAAACCGACAGTATAAGGCTCTCCGAAAGGCTCACTATTTTTAGCTGGTAATTGATCCCAAATAGTAAAAACAGAATCTAAACCACCCAATTTAGCTGTAGCCGCAAAAAACATGGCAATACCGGCACCAATTTGAACAATGAACTGTATAAAATCGCTTACGGTTACTGCCCATAAACCACCTATTGTAATGTAAACAATAGAAATACCTCCAGAAAAAAGTACGCCATAAAGTATAGGAATACCAGTAAAAACTTTTAGTAAAATGGCTATAGCAGCCCATTTAGCAGCAACATCAAAAAGCTTTAAAATAACACCACTCCAAGCAATAACCTGCTGTGTTTTAACTCCGTATCGAATAGAGAGGTATTCTAAAGGTGATTGAATCCCTATTTTTTTTCGCAATCGCACCCAACGTACCGGAAAAACATTAACGGTAACTAAAATTGAAATACCTACAGTTAGCGCCCACCAAACATAAATAGAAAAACCGTTTGTATAGGCTAACCCAGCATAGGCAACAAATACGGCTCCACTATAACCTGATACATGATGTGAAATACCCGATAACCACCAAGGCAAATTCCCTCCTGCCGTAAAATAATCATCTGAGTCTTTATTTTTATAATGGGCCCAAACGCCAATAACTACCATAATTAAAAAAAATATAATAATTACAATCCAATCTAATAGTTGTAGCGTCATGTTTGTTTCTATTTAATTAATAATTAGTTTTCTAAATTACGGTAACGTACCTCAAAAATATAAAAAAAAATATACTAACCTAATTTAATTTTTAAAAAAGCTATTAATAATATTTATAATTCTTCTTTGTTATGATGTCTAAAGGCATGATAATTTCTTTCTCCACATCCTTTTTAAGCACTAGATGTTCAAACAATTTAACAACAGCTTGATAGCCCTGTTCTTCGGGGCGTTGACAGATTAAAAAGTCTATAATGTCCTTTTCAAGATATTGAATATCATCATTAAAAAAATCATATCCGATTAGGTAAATTTTATCACCTTCCCTGTTATCAAAATATTTTGCGATATATGCAACTTTTGAGTTGGGTACAAAAACACCTTTAATTTGTGGGTTATTTTCTAGCGTTTGGCTTAGAGCAGTTTCAAAACCATTTTCGGTAAAATTGGTTAAAACCAAAGATTTGGTTACTATATTATCATTTTTATCGCTTAGATAGGCATTCATTCCCTTTTCTTTCAAACCTATAATATCTTCTGTATCCATAGTTTCCTTTAAATGCAGAATTAAAATTTCACCTATATTAAAGCAATAACTGAATAATTGAGCTGCTAGTTCGCCACTTTCAAATAATGGTTGTTGGATACTGCATAACGAATCTATTTTCCTTACGTTAGAATCTATAAACACATACGGACGCTTCTTTTGTTTACAGTCTTCTAACAAAATCTCTATCTCGTCGGCAAACTTAGATGTTAAAACTAAGCCTTGAATATCGCTATTAATGACTTCAAGAATTCGTTTTCTAATTTCCTCATTATTATTTTGTTTAAAGGTAAAAGTTTTAATTTTGATGCGATATTGCGCTAATTCTTTTTGTGCTTTTATAACTCCCTTCATAGGAAACTCCCAATACCCAGAACCTTCGGAAATATTAGGTAATAGAACGCCTAAAACAATTTTTTTACGTTTTGATAGATTACTGGCCATAACGTTGGGCTGATACCCCATTTTCTCTATAACCTTTAAAACCTTATCTTTTGTTTTTTGACTTACTCCTGCTCGATTATGTATTACACGATCTACTGTTGCTAAGGCTACATTAGCGGCTTTCGCCACATCTTTTATTCCTACAATGCGTTCCTCCTTATCCATACTAAACTTTTATACTATCTTTTTATTCGAAAAATAATTTCTTCTTTTTACTCATCAAAAATTAATCGATATCTATCAAAAATTATATTTCCTGCGGCCTAAGCGCGATTTAAAAATCACTTTCAGTAAGAAATGAAACATCAATATTACTAATTTTTTAAAATAATGTACTTCTAAGCCTTGAATATAAATTATATTTACGGTAACGAAGCTCAATTTTTAAAATATTTTTTACAATTAGCCTTTAAATTTAATTAGTTTTGTTGCTTATCATTTTAAAAAGAAGAAAAAGTTCGTGAAAAAAAGATTAACCGTCCCTAATATTTCTAAATCTTCCAAACAGAAAAAAAGCTTAAAAAAGGCTTTAAACTTGACTGATTACCATAACATCGATCAATACGCTTGGGAACAACCTAATAAGCATCGCAATGTTGGTTTTTATATGGCGCACGACAATAAAAATATTTACTTACAATATAATGTCTTGGAACCCGAAATGGTTGCGAAATACCACAATCACAACAGTCCTGTTTATAAGGATAGCTGCGTAGAGTTTTTTATTGCTTTTGAACAAGATGCTAACTATTATAATTTTGAATTTAATAGCTTAGGAACTTGTCTTCTAGGCTTTGGACCTGATAGGCATAACAGACAGTTATTAGATTCTAAAATTATAGACTTAATAAAAGTAAACACTAAAATAAAACGAATACAACATAATGGTTTGACAGTCTTTAAATGGAAAATTTTTATAAAAATTCCTATAAACACCTTTTCATTCAACAATATAAAATCTTTTAAAAACAATAAAGCCAAGGCAAATTTTTACAAATGTGGAGACAACCTATCTAAACCACATTATATTAGTTGGAATAATATAAAATCTGAAAAACCTGATTTTCATTTAAAATCATATTTCGGGGATATTAAATTTAACTAACAAAACTTAACATTTTTAAAAAGCATACTCGCTAAACTAATGGGAATAGCAAGAGGGTAACACGCTGCGCGATGTTACTAATTCACAATTTATTGATAATCAATAAATTAACTTCTAAATTATTATTATCAATCTCTATTTTTGCGTAAATTTCAAAATAAAAGTAGTAAAACCAGTAATTCATTGTTACAATTTCATAAATTACGGATGATTTTAATACCATTCGGCTAAAGAAGAAAACCATTGTTAAATTTAAAAAATATTCAAAAAAAATCAGTCCAAGTTATTCTGAAACCTTGGATTTTATGATTGCTTTTTTTGAAGATAATAACCTATCTCCCTATGATACTTTAGGAATGAACAGAACGTCTCTTCAAAACGTTTTAAACAAACGTTTGGATGCAGTAATATCAATCTTGAGACAAGTTGAAGAAACCCAACTGAAGGCCACCAAGAAGATGTTGAGATTTCTATTTCAAGGCATTGAAGATACTAAACCTTTGATTTTGGAAAAATCAACTATTACAAAACCAATTCCTAAAGCAGAGAATGAAGCATTAATATATTATCGTAATGCCTACTTTAAACAACAAGCCGAATTAATTAAACTGAAGCATAAATTCAAAGACACCATTGGAAAATTCAAACTTGTCAAAAAGACTTTTAGTTCTAATATTTACTCGTTGAAAGTATCTGAACAAGAATATACTGAATTAAAAAATAATGTTTTTTGAATTTTTTCTACCGCGCTCGCTTGGGCGAGCTTGCTGCATTTTTAAAATGATGGATTCTCCGCGCTCAATATAGAACGGTCATGAAAAATCATTTTTAAATAGCCAGCCTCTAAATCCATCCTTTTAAAAACGTTTTTCATCACTCTGCCAGCTCCATTCTTTTTTGCTTTTTCTTTTCAAACTTTATAAGCAAATTTTGTATGTCCTGACTTATTTTTGTTTCTAGTACCCTGGCATAGATTTGAGTTGTTGATAATTTGGCATGCCCTAATAGCTTTATACTGTTTCTATTGGAACACCATTTGATAACATGACTGTAGTTGCAAAAGTATGTCTGGCAACATGAAAAGTAATGTTTTTACGTATACCACAGTCCTTGGCAATTTCTTTTAAGTAACTTTTTGCCTTTTGGTTTGAACACAAAGGTAACATGGTTTTGCTTATTTTATTTTCAATAGCCTCTTTGTACTTATTAATTATGGTCATTGCTTGAGGAAGAACAGGTATCTCGACTGTTTCATTTGTTTTCTCCCGTTTGGTAAATATCCAATGGTTATTATCTATACCTCTAACTATTTGATTAACTGTAAGTTCCTTTACATCGATATATGACAAACCTGTATAACAAGAAAAGATAAAACAGTCTTTTACTCTTTCTAATCGCTCATTTCCATAATGTGTACATTCTAATAGTTCAAGTTCCCTTTCTGTTAGATAAGCTCTATCATACTTATCATAATGCAATTGAAATTTTTTAAATGGGTTCTTTAGCATCCATTCCAGCTTTACAGCTAGATTTATCATTTTCTTAAAACGTTCTAAATGTTTCATCACTCCATTGTTGCTTAACATGAATTTCTTTTGGGCATTTTTATAATTGCGTAAGTAATGTTCAAAATCACAGATAAAACGATAGTTTAATTGTTTTAGATAAATATCGTTTGTTTTGAATTTTTGATTTAGAAATTTCTGCAAATACTATTCCGTAGTATAATAATTTTTCATTGTGCCCTGTTTAAGTACGGAAACCATATTTGTATTGTGATAGTACAACAAGTCATTAAGTGTTTTTCTGGTATTATCATCTCCCAAATAACGGGATTTTATAGTCTTAGATGAGATCACTTTATCTTCTTCTAATAATTGCTTGTGGCAATCCAATAACCTATTGTACTCTTGATTCAAATAGCTATTCAATACTCGTGAGGAGTAAGAACTACCGCGTCCACGACTTTTTGAGGCGTCCCATGATTTTGTCAAAACGGTTCTTTTTAAGCTGATTTCTGAGCGTTTACCATTAACGGTAATCCGCGCATAGATAGATAGTTTACTTACTATACTTCTAGATTTTCTGGTAAATAAAACAATAGAAAATGTTTTGTTCGTTTGCATTTTAAAAGGTATTTAGTTAAACAAATTGATTTGAAAAACAAATGTCAAATTGCTTCTAAATGCTCTTTAAATTTACGACAATTCTGTGAAGAAAGTGTACACCTAATTGCACACCTTTTATTTGATTTTATATGATATCAAACGATATCATATAAAACAAAAAACACTGAAAATCATACGATTAACAGTGTTTTTGTCTTCCCTATCTCTAGGTTAGTCGGGGTGGCAGGATTCGAACCTGCGACCTCCTCGTCCCAAACGAGGCGCGATAACCGGGCTACGCTACACCCCGAATTGGTTATCTATATTTCATAATGAAATATTTTGCGGAGAGACAGGGATTCGAACCCTGGGTAAGTGTTTCCACCTACGACGATTTAGCAAACCGTTCCTTTCGGCCACTCAGGCACCTCTCCAGTAATATTTAATAAGAACTCTGCATTACCATTTTAATGCGGGTGCAAATTTAGGATTTCATCTTAGATCTAACAAACATTTTTGTGTTTTTTTTTGAAAATTATTCAGGATATTCAATTCTTAAATGATAAATGTTTGCTAGCTTGTGTTTTAGCACTTTTTTTATGGATTCAATTTCTTTAAAAGTAATGTTTGCATTTAAAAATTGTCCCTCACTTATTTGTTTATCTATAATATTTTCAACAAAAGCATCAATTTTTGTTGATGTTGGTTCCTTTAAACTTTTAGATGCAGCCTCAATACTATCACACATCATTAAAATAGCCGTCTCTTTACTAAAAGGTTTTGGACCAGGGTAACTAAAATCTAATTTATTAACTACTTCTTCTGGAAAATCCTTTTTTTCTTGCATATAAAAATAATAAACTACGCTTGTACCATGATGCGTTCTAATAAAATCTATAACGCGATCTGGTAAATTATTTTTTCTAGCAATTTCTATCCCATCAATAACGTGATCGGTAATTATTCTTGCACTTTCTTTAGATGATAACTCGTCATGTGGATTAATGCCTGTAGATTGATTTTCGGTAAAGTAAGTTGGGCTCTTCATTTTACCAATATCATGATACAAAGCTCCTACCCTAACCAACATGGAATTTGCTCCAATTTCGTTCGCGGATGCTTCGGCTAAATTAGCTACGTTTAATGAATGATGAAACGTGCCAGGTGCCTTATTCGATAATTCTTTTAATAACTTAGAATTTGTATCCGAAAGCTCCAATAAAGAAACATCGGAAACCAACCCGAAAACTTTTTCATAAACATAAATTAAAGGCTGCACAAAAAGAGTAGCTAATCCGCAAAGCACAAAATATCCAAATGTTTGCCATTCTAAAGTTTCAACTGTACCTTCATGAATTACAAAAAACGCAAAATAAGCAATAAAATAAACTAGTGTAATTTGCCCAACCGATATAAATAGATTAGCTCGTTTATAAAGTTCTTTTACTGTTAAAATAGTAACAATTCCTGCAATAATTTGTAAAAACATGTACTCATAGCTATTCGGTACAACAAAACCTAAAAGCAATACGGTAATAACATGAGAAAACAAACCCAATCTCGCGTCAAAAAAGGCTTTAAAAACAAGCGGTAAAATACATATTGGAACGACGTAAATAAACTTAGAATTATAGTTCACCACCAATGTGGTTAAAAATATTAATAAAAATATATTGAAAAATATAAATGTAACTTTCGTGTTATTTTCAAACACATCTAATCTATATTTCATTAAAAACAATAACAGCATAAGTAATGCTAAAGCCACCAAAAGAGTATAAGCAAATAGAATCCATAAATAGTTGGATTTACTCCAAACTTGCGATTCGTATTCAGACTGTAAAGACTTTAATATTTCATATTTATCACCTTGTACAACCTCTCCTTTTGCTACAATCAATGTTTGTTTTTCTATACTGCCTCTTGCATAAATTATTTTATTAAGTTCATCTTGTAAAGCCTTATCTGTAAAAGATTTATCGAAAGTTAAATTAGGCTCAACCAAATCATAGAATAACGATACAAATTCAGTTTTATAAGCAGATAAACGGTGTTTTTTTAAAACACGTTCAATTACCGAAGTCACCTCATCGAGTTTAATTAAATCGAAATAAATACCTTCTTCTTTTTTAACTCGCTCGTCTAGAATAACAATTCTTTTTTCATCCGAAAAACTATAACTTTCATTTAAAACCCCAAAGGCATAAAGTTCGGAAATAATATCGGCTCCCGTTTTATACAATTCACTAGACTTGGCAAGCGAAATAGTATCAGAAAAAGCAGAAGAAAACTCACTCTTAAAAGATGTTTTTACTTTATTCTCAATACTATTATCAATAGTAAAATATAACGTTCCGTTATTAATAAGCTCCTCTTTTTCTTGAGCAATTTCATTTTCAGATTTTTTTATAGCAAAATCAAAAGGAGCATATAAATTCTCTGATTGCCAAGGCTTTCCTTTTTCAAAATTATATTTAAATTTCCCGCTTTTAGGAAACAAATAAACAATTAAAAACGTAGTAGTAATATATAAAAGTACTTTATATATTAAAGAATGGTTTCGGTATAATTTATTTATAAAGTCTTTCACGAGTAAATTTTCTAACTAAATTCTTAATTAAAATTCAGTTAATGATTTCATTTTCAAATGTAATAAATTATTAGGCTTTCACCACGTTTTATAATGAACACATCTCTGCATATTATTAAAAAAATCGTTATTTTCGCAATGAATTTATTCTATTCTTATTTTTTTATAATTTAATAAAATATATTCGAAGCTAAACCAAAGTAGATCATTATGAACAAAGAAGTCGTTATCGTTTCAGCCGTAAGAACGCCAATAGGTAGTTTTTTAGGAAGTTTATCAACCATTGCTGCACCTCAATTAGGAGCTATAGCAATAAAAGGCGCTTTAAATAAAATTAATTTAAACCCAAAATTGGTAGACGAAGTTTTAATGGGTAATGTAGTTCAAGCAGGTACTGGTCAAGCTCCGGCAAGACAGGCTGCCATATACGCTGGTATCCCAAATACTGTTCCATGCACAACGATTAACAAAGTTTGCGCTTCGGGTATGAAAGCTGTTATGCAGGCTGCACAAAGTATTGCGCTTGGCGATGCAGAAATTATTGTTGCTGGTGGCATGGAAAACATGAGTTTAATTCCTCATTATTTACATGCTAGAACGGGCACCAAATTTGGTTCTGCATCATTAATTGACGGTTTACAAAAAGATGGTTTAGTAGATTCTTATAGCCAAAACGCTATGGGTGTTTGTGCCGATACTTGCGCTAATGAATATGAGTTTTCTCGAGAAGATCAAGATGCTTACGCTATTCAATCGTACAATCGTTCTGCAGCAGCTTGGGAAGCAGGGAAATTTGATAATGAAGTTATACCTGTTGAAGTACCTCAACGCCGCGGAGAACCTCTTATTTTTTCTAAAGATGAAGAGTTTACAAACGTGAAAATGGATAAAATTCCGCAACTGCGACCTGCCTTTAGTAAAGAAGGTACAGTTACAGCTGCTAACGCTTCCACCATAAATGATGGTGCCGGAGCAATGATTTTAATGAGTAAAGAAAAAGCTAACGAACTTGGTTTAAAAATTCTAGCCACTATAAAAGGTTATGCCGATGCTGCACAAGAACCAGATTGGTTTACTACTGCTCCTGCAAAAGCATTACCCAAAGCCTTAAAGAAAGCTGGTATGAAACTTGAAGATGTTAATTTCTTTGAATTTAATGAAGCATTTTCGGTTGTTGGATTAGCAAACATGAAAATTTTAGGACTTACCGATACTAATGTAAATGTAAATGGTGGCGCGGTTTCTTTAGGACATCCATTAGGCTGTTCTGGTGTTCGAATTTTAATAACATTACTAAATGTGTTAGAACAAAACGATGCCAAAATTGGTGCCGCAGCAATTTGTAATGGAGGCGGTGGCGCATCGGCCGTAATTATTGAACGTAACTAAAAAACAGTAAGCAATGTATTTAGTTAGTTAATAATTGACTAAAATTGAAAAATAAAGAACCTAGAGATTTAAATAAAATTATATTTTATTTAAATTATTAAACAACGATAATTTATTAATGCAATACGGAATTTGTAATTTAAGCATTGTACCACTAAGACTTGAACCCTCGGATGCTAGCGAGTTAGTTTCGCAAGTTATCTATGGTGATTTGTTTAAAGTTTTAGAACAACGCAAAAATTGGAGTAAAATCAGAATTGCCTTTGATACGTACGAAGGTTGGGTAGATAATAAACAATATGCCGAAATAACTGAAGAGCAATATAGCGACTTAAAAATGCAACCGTTAAAACTTTCTGGTGATTTAGTTGAATTTATTCAAGATAAAAATGAACAACTCCATCCTATTGTTTTTGGTTCTGGCTTAAACGGATTATCTGTTTTAAACCATGGTTATGATGGTGGCCTCATTTCTGGAAGACACCCAAAATCACAAATAATACAAACAGCTTTCACGTATTTAAACGCCCCTTACCTGTGGGGAGGAAAAACGCCATTTGGTATTGATTGCTCTGGCCTTACGCAAATGGTTTACAAACTAAATGGCTATAAATTACTTCGGGATGCATCTCAGCAAGCCACACAAGGTGAAGCTTTAAGTTTTATAGAAGAAAGTGAACCTGGCGATTTAGCTTTCTTTGATAATAGTGAAGGTGTAATTACTCACGTTGGCTTAATTATGGAAGATAATTACATCATTCATGCCCATGGAAAAGTTAGAATTGATCGTTTGGATCATTCAGGGATTTATAATGTAGATAGAAATATACATACACACAAACTACGTGTTATTAAAAAAATAATTTAATTTTCATTTTTGAATTTAAACATAAAAAAAGGTCGCAAATTGCGACCTTTTTTATTTTATAAAAGTAAGGTGATTTATTGAGCACCTTCTAAAGCTTCAACTTTAGCTTTTAAACCTTTTGCTTTATCCGATTCACCTAAAATATTGTAGATGTTCATTAAAGTTTTAGCTGCACTTAAGTTTTCAGTATCAATTTCTAATGCTTTAGATAAAAATGGAACTGCTTCTCTGTATAAGTTTTGACGCTCTTCTCTTAATTCATCGTAACGTAAATCATCTTTTTTAGAACTACCTAAACCATTCATTTCTGTAATAAGTGGCTCCTCTCTTGCCAATACAAGAGCAGAAATATTAATATAAGCATTAACATAAGTAGGATCTAACTCAATTGCTTTTTCATAATAAGCTTTTGCTTCAACTGGATGATCTGATTCTGCAGCAATTACACCTAAATTATACTGCAATTCTGGGTTAGTAGGATCTAATTCTGTAGCTTTACTTAAAAGCTCTTGGAACTTCTCGATATTCCCCATTTTGTAGTGCGCATTAGCTTCAGATAAAATTAAATTAATATCATTAGGGCTTTCTGCTCTAGCTTCTTGAAGTGCTCCAATAGCCTTATCATCATTACCTTGGCTTACATAAATAAGCGCCATGTTTTTAACGATCTCTGGTTTTTTAGATTCCGTCATACGCTCACCCGGTTTAATATGGCTCTTTGCTTTTACGTAAAGATCACGAGTTGCTTTATCAAGAATTTCTTCTTCACCCGTTTCCTTATTAGTTGCAAAATATTGCTTTTGGATACCTGTGTAACCTAAACTCTTAAGCTCATCATATAAAACTAAAGCACGATCGTATTCTTGCACATTTACAGCTGTTGCAGCCGCATAATACAAGTAAACTGTATCTTTAGCTTTTACTCTATATGATTTTTCAAAATACTTTGAAGCAGTAGAGTAATCTTGTTTTTCGTAAGCTGTATTTGCTTTAGTTAACAAACCATTAGAAATAGTTTGTTTTAAATCAGTAATTTCCGCTCCATAAGTTCCTTCTGCTTTTGTTAAGTTTTCTAGTGCTGAAGCAACATCTGCATCAGAACCTTTACCGTTAGCATAAAGTGCTTGTCCTAATAAATAGTAATATTTGGCTTTAGTTTTTTCATCCATAGCACCTAAAAGACCTTCTGCGGTTGTTGCTGCTGCTTTTGCTGCTGCAAAATCACTCGATTTAATAGCTTTTTCAACGGCCTTCAATTCCTTCTTTTGTGCAAATGAAAATGCACCCATTGAAATGGCTAAAGCTATGATTAATTGTTTTTTCATTTTAAATAATATTAAGTTTAAATTTCAGTGTTATTATCGTCTAAATTATTATCAAGAGTTGTGCCATCTTCAGAATCCTCAGTGTTTTCAATACTTTCAACGCCTTCTACTCCTTCAACTAATTCCTCTCCTTCAACTATTATTTCCTCTTCTTCATGCATTACTTTAGCAACTGCCGCGATAGAATCTTTTCCTTTAAGATTAATTAATTTAACCCCTTGAGTTGCACGCCCCATAACTCTTAAATTAGCAACAGCCATTCTAATCGCTATACCGGATCTATTTATAATCATTAAATCATCTTCATCAGTTACATTCTTAATAGAGACTAAGTTACCTGTTTTTTCCGTAATAGAAATAGTTTTAACGCCTTTTCCACCACGGTTGGTAATTCTGTAATCTTCTAAGCTTGAACGTTTACCATAACCGTTTTCAGACACCACAAGCACGTTGCTTTCCATATCATCAACAGCTATCATTCCGATAACCTCATCAGTTTCTTCATCTTGTAAACGAATACCACGAACACCAGATGCTCCACGGCCCATTGGTCGTGTTTTAGCCTCTTCAAAACGAATAGCTTTACCAGATTTTAATGCTAACATTACTTGGCTTTCACCAGTTGTAAGTTTTGCTTCTAATAAAACATCATCATCTTTAATTGTAATCGCGTTAATTCCATTTGTTCTTGGACGAGAATATTGCTCTAAAGAAGTCTTTTTAACTTGACCCTTTTTAGTTGCCATAATCACGTAATGACTATTAATGTACTCTTCATCTTTTAAATCTTGAGTACAGATAAAAGCCATAACTTTATCATCTTGCTCAATATTTACAAGGTTTTGAATAGCACGTCCTTTTGATGTTTTGCTGCCTTCTGGTATTTCGTAAACACGCATCCAGAAACATTTTCCTTTTTGAGTGAAGAATAACATGTATTGGTGGTTTGTACCAACAAATAAATGTTCTAAGAAATCTTCATTACGAGTTGTTGATGCTTTTTGACCAACTCCACCTCTATTTTGAGTTTTGTATTCTGTTAAAGAGGTACGTTTAATATAACCTGCATGAGATATAGTAATTACTACACTTTCATTAGGGATCATATCTTCGATACTTAAATCGCCACCCGCATACTCGATAACCGAACGACGCTCATCTCCATATTTATCACGAACTACTACTAATTCTTCTTTAATGATATCCATTCTACGCTCTTTACGATCTAGAATATCTTTAAGGTCGATAATAGTTTTCATAATTTCATCAAACTCAGCACGTAATTTATCTTGCTCTAAACCTGTTAATTGACGCAAACGCATCTCAACAATAGCTTTAGATTGTATTTCTGAAAGTTCGAAACGTTCAATTAAATTACTCTTAGCTTCATCTGCATTTGATGATGCACGGATAATTTTGATAACTTCATCTATATTATCCGAAGCAATAATTAGTCCTTCTAATATATGTGCGCGTTCTTCCGCTTTACGTAATTCATAAACAGTACGTCTAACAACAACATCATGTCTATGCTCTACGAAATAATGAATTAACTCTTTTAAGTTCAACATTTGTGGACGTCCATTTACTAATGCAATATTATTTACACTAAATGAAGACTGTAATGCTGTATATTTAAAAAGTTTATTTAAAACGATATTAGGAATCGCATCACGTTTTAAAACGTAAACGATACGCATACCATTTCTATCAGATTCATCACGAATAAGCGAAATACCTTCTAATTTCTTTTCGTTAATTAAATCGGCAGTTTTCTTAATCATGTCTGCCTTATTGACTTGGTACGGAATCTCGTCAACAACAATACATTCACGTCCGTGTACCTCTTCAATATTAGTTTTTCCACGCATAACAATACGTCCACGACCAGTATGAAAAGCTTCTTTTACACCATCGTAACCATAAATAGTTCCACCTGTTGGAAAATCTGGAGCTTTAATGTGTTGTATAAGTTCGTCAATTTCAATATCGCTATTTTCAATATATGCTATTGTTCCATTAACAACTTCTGTTAAATTGTGTGGAGGCATATTCGTTGCCATACCTACCGCAATACCAGATGCTCCATTAACTAAAAGACCTGGAATACGTGTTGGTAAAACTGTAGGTTCTTGTAAAGTATCATCGAAATTCAACTTATGGTCTACGGTTTCTTTATCAATATCTGCCAACATGTCCTCAGATATTTTTTTCATACGGGCTTCCGTATAACGCATTGCTGCCGGACTATCTCCATCGATAGATCCAAAGTTTCCTTGTCCGTCTACAAGCATATAACGTAAACTCCACTCTTGAGCCATACGTACCATTGCATCGTAAACAGAAGTATCTCCGTGTGGGTGATACTTACCTAAAACTTCCCCAACTATTCTTGCCGATTTCTTATGTGCTGTATTTGCTCTAATACCCAGTTCATGCATACCATAAAGTACACGTCTATGAACGGGTTTTAAACCATCTCTTACATCTGGTAAAGCACGTGACACAATGACTGACATTGAATAATCAATGTAAGCCGATTTCATCTCATCTTCAATATTAATTGGTATAAGTTTTTCTCCTTCTGCCATATATATTTTAATTAAGTTTTATGTAATTTTCAAAACATGCTAATATAACAAATCCTTGAGTTATACTAAGGGTTTTAAAATCATTTTTTCATGTTTTTTATTAACAATTTTAAACCCTTTTTTAGTTAATAAGTATGTAATTGAAAATTTTGATTGAATATCCTTTTTTTCGTCAATTAGCATTTTACACACAAAAAAAGGTATAGTTTTTGTCGTTGGTAAAATGTTTTAGTATTTTTAATGCAGAAAGGACAAGAATATGGATGATAATTTTTCCCCAAGAGTAAAAGATGTTATTGCTTATAGCAAAGAAGAGGCATTACGTTTAGGTCACGATTTTATAGGGACCGAACACCTAATGCTCGGGCTTTTGCGCGACGGTAATGGCAAAGCAATTAAAATTTTAGACGCTTTAGATATTGATTTAAATCATTTAAGGCGTAAAGTAGAGATATTAAGTCCTGCAAACCCCAATATAGCAGTAGGTTCCAACCAAAAGAAGAACCTACACTTAACTAGGCAAGCAGAGCGCGCACTGAAAACTACGTTTTTAGAAGCTAAATTATTTCAGAGCACCTCTATAAATACAGCGCACTTACTGCTCTGTATTTTAAGAAATGAAAATGATCCAACTACAAAACTTTTAAATAAGTTGAAAGTTTACTACGACAATGTTAAAGAACAATTTAAAATTATGATTACAAACGATGATAGTTATATAGAACCAAAATCTGAATTTCCAGATGATGATTCTAACATAGAAGACGAATCTTCTAAAGAAAACATTTTTAACGCGCCAACTGGAGCTAAAACCAACAAAAAGTCTAAAACACCTGTTTTGGATAATTTTGGCCGCGATTTAACGGCTATGGCCGAAGAAGGAAAATTAGATCCTGTGGTTGGTCGTGAAGAAGAAATTCAACGTGTATCACAAGTTTTAAGTAGAAGAAAGAAAAATAATCCCCTTTTAATTGGTGAACCTGGTGTTGGTAAATCTGCCATTGCCGAAGGTTTAGCGCTTAGAATTGTAAAACGTAAAGTATCGCGTATTTTATTTAACAAACGTGTGGTTACTTTAGATTTGGCCAGCTTAGTAGCAGGTACAAAATACCGCGGACAGTTTGAAGAGCGTATGAAGGCCGTTATGAACGAGCTTGAAAAGAACGACGATGTTATTTTGTTTATAGATGAAATTCACACCATTGTTGGAGCTGGAGGTGCTACTGGAAGCTTAGATGCTTCCAACATGTTTAAACCCGCTTTAGCAAGAGGAGAAATACAATGTATTGGTGCAACTACTTTAGATGAATACAGACAGTACATAGAAAAAGATGGCGCCTTAGAACGTCGTTTTCAAAAGGTAATTGTTGAGCCAACAACGGTAGAACAAACTATTGAAATCCTTAATAATATTAAAGGTAAATACGAAGAACACCATAATGTTGATTATACACCAGAAGCTATTGCGGCCTGTGTAAAATTAACAAATAGATACATGACCGAGCGTTTTTTACCAGACAAAGCTATCGATGCTTTAGATGAAGCTGGTTCTCGCGTACACATAACAAATATTGAGGTTCCAAAACAAATTCTAGAATTAGAAAAGAAACTAGAAGAAGTTAAGGAAACCAAAAATACAGTTGTTAAAAAACAGAAATACGAAGAAGCTGCGAAACTAAGAGATGACGAAAAACGTCTTGAAAAAGAATTAGCTATCGCTCAAGAAAAATGGGAAGAAGATACCAAACAACATAGAGAAGTTGTAACAGAAGATAATGTTGCCGATGTAGTTTCTATGATGACTGGTGTTCCCGTAAATCGTATTGCGCAAACAGAAATTAATAAATTGGCCGAATTACCAAACCTTATTAAAGGAAAAGTAATTGGTCAAGATAATGCTGTTGCTAAAGTTGTAAAGGCCATTCAAAGAAACCGTGCAGGGCTTAAAGACCCAAACAAACCAATTGGCTCATTTATCTTTTTAGGGCAAACAGGAGTTGGTAAAACGCAGTTAGCTAAAGTATTATCTAGAGAATTATTCGATTCGGAAGAATCGCTTATTAGAATTGACATGAGTGAATACATGGAAAAATTCGCTATTTCTAGATTAGTTGGTGCACCTCCGGGATACGTAGGATATGAAGAAGGAGGCCAACTTACCGAAAAAGTACGTCGCAAACCTTACGCTGTTATTCTTTTAGATGAAATTGAAAAGGCGCATCCAGATGTGTTTAATATGTTGCTTCAAGTTTTAGACGATGGGTATTTAACGGATTCTTTAGGTCGAAAAATTGATTTTAGAAATACCATAATCATTATGACTTCAAACATTGGAGCTCGTAAATTGAAAGATTTTGGTACAGGAATTGGTTTTGGAACTGCTTCGCAAAAAGCGCAAGAAGATGCCAATGCCAAAAGTGTGATTGAAAATGCTTTGAAAAAATCATTCGCACCAGAGTTTTTAAATAGAATTGACGATGTTGTTGTTTTCAATGCTTTAGAAAAAGAAGACATCAACAAAATTATAGATATTGAGTTAGAAAAACTTTTAGATCGTATTACATTGCTAGGCTACAACCTAACAATAACCGATAACGCAAAAGATTATATTGCAGATAAAGGTTTCGATAAACAATATGGTGCAAGACCTTTAAAAAGAGCTATTCAAAAATATGTTGAAGATGCTTTAGCTGAAGAAATTGTATCATCACATTTACAAGAAGGCGATAATATAAAAATTGATCTTGATTCAAAAACTGAAGAATTAAATATTTCGATTGTAAAAGCTGAAAAATCTACAGAATCATAAATTCTAATTTAGAATAAAACTAAAAGCTCGAAATTAATTTTTCGAGCTTTTTTATGTTTTAAATATTCACTATCTTAAGGATATGAAACACCTCATAAAAATACCCATTGGATTTATACATATTTATGAGAACTTTGTAGTTTCTATAATTGATGAAGGTGAAACAGTTACCAAGGATTCTAATAATATTCTTGAAGAAATAGCAAGTAAATACTTTAAGTCAAGAAGCTTTGTTTACATCGCACATCGCTTAAACTCATATGCCGTAGACCCTGCTGTTTATAAAAAAACCTCTTTGATTAAAAACTTAGTTGGTTTTGCCGTAGTCTCTAAAAATCGAGTTGCTCTTAGCAATGCTGAAATTGAAAAACTATTTTTAAACAAACCTTTTGAATCATTTACAAATTTAGATGAAGCTATAAATTGGTCTAATATGATTGTAAGTAATAATAATTTAAATACCTTGGATCGTTAATATCTATAATAAACTTAAAAAGCAAATCTTCACATTGTGTTCCTTCTAAAATGAAATAAAAATTTTACTTAAAGAGCATTTGGTAAATACAAATTTCAAACTAAAAACATGAGATTGACTAGAAAAAAAATGTTGTTTTTATATTATTTAACCTTCTAAATTAATCTTTTTCTTTTCCTGTGGAACTCTAAAAAGTAAAATAATTCCGCCAATAAAAAAGACAACAAGTACTAAGATTGCATTTCTCATGGTTCCGGTAATTTGATCGACAGTTGCAAAAATAACCATACCTATTACAATACCTATTTTCTCGGCAACATCATAAAAACTAAAATACGATGTAGTATCTTCTGTTTCTGGTAAAAACTTAGAATAAGTAGATCGACTAAGAGATTGCACACCTCCCATAACTAAACCTACAATACCAGCAGCTATATAAAATTGAACTGGTGTATGCATTAAATAAGCATAAAAACACAAAAACATCCAAATAATATTTACTGCAATTAATGTTTTAATGTTTCCAAATTTAGAGGACGCTTTCGATGTTATAAACGCTCCTAATATTGCAACTAACTGAATTACCAGTATACTAAAAATTAAACCAAAAGTTTTATCACTATCGGTACCCCAAGAAATTTCTTCTTCACCAAAATAAACAGCAACAAGCATAATAGTTTGTACCGACATACTAAATACAAAAAAGGCATATAAATAGCGCTTCAATCTTAAATTCTGTTTAAGTTCTTTCCATACTTCTCGTAATTCTTTTAAACCATTAAAAACAACAGCTCGAGTTACTTTATGCCCCGATTTAGTTCCTTTTGGTAAAAAGTAAAAAGCATATTGACTAAACAAAGCCCACCAAACTCCAACAGTAATAAAAGATATTTTCATAGCTTTAAATGATGCGGCATCTTTAACAGTATCTAGAGCTAATTGGATTTCGGCATCTGTTCCTGTTTCTCTTATAGATTCTGCAATACTTAAATCAAACCCGAAAAACTGAGGAAACATAACCATTACTAAATTAAACACCAACAAAAGTACACTCCCTAAATATCCCAAAGAAAAACCTTTAGCACTAACGCTATCTTGCTGTTCGGGATACGCAATATCTGGTAAGTAAGAATTATAAAACACCAAACTTCCCCAATAACCAATTAAACCCATAAAATAGAATAATAAACTAAGGTGAATTTGATCTAAACTAAACCAATATAAACCTATACAACCCGCGCTACCAACATAACAGAAAAATTTCAAGAAATTCTTTTTATTACCGACATAATCAGCTATTCCTGATAATATTGGAGATGTAAATGCAACCACTAAAAAGGTGAAAGCTGTAACAAAAGTGATTAAAGCTGTACTTTTAAAAACGGTACCAAAAGCTTCAACCATTTTAACTTCTGAAAGAAATAATGCCGAATAAAATATCGGAAAAATTGAAGACGTAATGGTTAAAGTATAAACCGAATTTGCCCAATCGTAAAAAGCCCAAGCATTTAAGAGTTTTTTACTCCCTTTTTCAAGTTGAATCATATAAAATATAGCTAAATAAAAAAAGCTGCTATTGATTAGCAGCTTCTAAAGTAAACAAATATTTTTATTATAATGTTATATCGCTCTAAACGATGTTACACCAAATTTCGCAGCTTCCTTTTTTGCGTCTGGAGCCCATTGCGTTAAGTTATTAATTCGAGTATCATTTGATGGATGCGTACTCATAAATTCTGCTGGAGCATCTCCTCCACTGTTTGCTTTCATACGTTTCCATAATTCGGCAGCTTCATCTGGGTTATACCCTGCAACAGCCATTAAATACAAACCTATTTTATCTGCTTCTGTTTCATGACTTCTACTAAAAGGTAACATTCCTAAAACTTGAGATCCAACACCATAATATTGATTAAAAGCATTTCTAGATTGTTCATCTTGTATAGCTACATTACCCGCTACAGCTAAACCTTGTTGTACATATCCAGCACTCATACGTTGCTGTCCGTGGTTTGCTAATGCATGTGCAACCTCATGACCCATAATAGCCGCAACACCAGTTTCGTTTGCCGCAATTGGTAAAATACCTGTGTAAAATACAATTTTACCTCCTGGCATACACCAAGCATTTACGGTTTCATCGTTTACTAAATTATACTCCCATTTATAATCATTTAAATAACCTGCGTTTCCATTTGCTGTTAACCAACGTTCAGCGGCTACAGCTATACGCTGCCCTACTCTAGTTATCATTTCGGCATCTTTTGTACCTGTTACAACATTATTATCCGTTAAAAATTGATCGTATTGAGCAAAGGCTGTTGGAAACAATTGATCGTTAGATACAAATGCTAGGGTTTTTTTTCCGGTAAACGGGTTCGTTGCACACGAAAATATCATGGCACAAATTCCTAGTGATATAAAAGTTGTTTTTAGTTTCATTTTCTTGGGTTTTATTTGATCTCAAAAATACAAAAACTGTATCTTTAGTTATTAGACACAATTTTCTTTAATTTGTCACATCCAAATTAACAAACTTTGAATAGAATAAAATAGCTTTTTCATTAAAAATTTAACTCTATTAAAAATTAGGCTCTTGTTATTTTTATGCCTTTAGTTCGACAAACATAAGAAACATCCTTTATAATGAACAAAATATTAGTCGCACTCAGTATATTTTTAGTTTTTAGTTGCAACTCCTCAGCACAAAAGAAAAAAACGGAAACAAAGAAAATTTTTGAAATCACAAAAACAAAAACCGAATGGAAAGCCCAGTTATCGGCAACCGAATATTATGTATTGCGTGAAGCTGGAACAGAACGCGCTTTTTCTAGCACTTTAAACAATAATAAAAAAGCAGGAACTTACGTTTGTAAAGCTTGCGAAACGCCTTTGTTTAAAAGTGAAAACAAATTTGACTCTGGATCGGGATGGCCTAGTTTTGATCAAGACATTAAGGGTAATGTAGATTTTTCTACCGATTACGATTTAGGATATGCGAGAACGGAAGAACATTGTGGCACTTGTGGCGGACATTTAGGTCATGTTTTTAACGACGGACCAAAAAAACACAACCGGCATGCGCCATTGTATTAATGGTGTTTCTTTAACATTTGTTCCTGAAAAATAAGATTCAAAATACATGTTTATAATAAAGACTTTTAATTTGCTTTTTCACACGCTCTAAACTATTTTTATACCATGGAAAGTTATTTAGAAAGTATTATTTAAACAGTTTGAATATTACAAAAGTTTAGGAGATAAAACTTTTGAGCAATTATCGTTTGAAGAATTACAAAATGAAATCGCTGAAGACGCTAATTCTATAGCTATTATTGTAAAACATATTTCCGGAAATATGTTGAGTCGCTGGACAAACTTTCTAACTGAAGATGGCGAAAAACCATGGAGACACCGCAACAGAGAATTTGATGATACATACGAAACCAAAGACCAATTATTAGAAAATTGGAATGCTGGTTGGTATTGTTTATTTAATGCGATTAAACCATTAAAACCTGATGATTTAGAACGCATTATCTATATTAGAAATGAAGGCCATACGGTTACCGAAGCCATAAACCGTCAGCTAGCTCATTATTCTTATCATATTGGGCAAATTGTTTTTTTAGGAAAAGTTTTTAAAGGGAAAGATTGGCAAACATTATCTATTGCTAAAGGTGCATCTAAAACATATAATGATAAAAAGTTTAATGAAGAGAAGTCTAGAAAATATTTCACTGATGATTTGTAATGGTAATTTATTCATAGTGAAGAGTATTGAAATAGATATTTCAGTTTGAAAAACTTACTCTTATTTGATTTATTCTAGTGTCCAAAGAACTCAAGATACAATACTTTTTTTGGTGTTATAATGAATATTGAAACGCCCCAGTTTTAAAATTCTCCTCTTATAAAAACAAATCGCCCACGTCATTTCGATGTGAGAAGAAATTCCGTAATACTTTGAACGATTGTTTATACTCCTATGCGATGGTTTCTAGCATCGACATGACAAACTTACTTTTGCAAACACACACAAATATAAATACCTAAAAACACTTTTGCGGATATGCCTTGCGAGAAGGATTGATGCGGCATCCTTTTTTTGTGCTTGCCTATTTTTTTACTGTTTAGTGCTAAACTTATTGTTATCCTTATATTTTAAGGCGAGACTAAAGTTACTTGAGCACAAGAAAAAGATATAGCGGAAAGCCTGTTTGCCATTTTTCATGGCAACTCGCCCAAAACTATTTTCAATTTAAACATCTATAAAAACACAAATGGACTTTTAGGTTTTAAACTTCTTTTTAAACGGACGAATTATTAGGCGTGCTTCGCGATCGAAACGTATGTAATTGTAAACCCAGTTTATAAAAACAACCATACGGTTTCGGAAACCGATGAGAAAAAACAAATGCACAAACATCCAAACATACCAAGCAAAAATGCCTTGAAATCTAATGTTTTTTAAATCGACCACTGCTTTATTTCTACCAACAGTTGCCATGGCTCCTTTATCTTTATAAGAGAAGGGTTTCATGGGTTTTTCTTCTATAAGTTTAAGAATATTATCTCCCAATTGCTGACCTTGTTGTATGGCTGGTTGCGCCATCATGGGCAAGCCATGCGGAAACTCATCTGTTACCATACAGGCAATATCCCCAATGGCAAAAATATGATCAAAACCTTTAACTTGGTTGCATTGGTTTACTAAAATACGGTTACCACGCGTTACAAAATCTTTAGCGTCTAAGCCTTTTATTGTAGCTCCTTCTACACCTGCTGCCCAAACTAAGGTTGCTGTATCGAAAGTTAAATCGGAATTTGTAGTTACCGTTTTGCCATCGTAATTTGTTACTCGTACGTTTTTCCAGACATGAACTCCTAATTTTTCGAGAAAATCTTCAGCTTTCGCAGATGCATTTGCACTCATACCTTTTAATAAACAATCTCCAGATTGAATGATGTTTATTTGCGCCAAACGGGTATCTAAATCGGGATAATCTTTAGGTAGAATTCCTTTTTTTATTTCGGCTAATGCGCCAGCAAGCTCTACTCCTGTAGGCCCGCCGCCAACAATTACAAAGCTCATAAGAGCAATACGCTCATGTAAATCTGTTGTTAACAGTGCTTCCTCAAAATTTTCGAGAATTAAACTTCTTAAATCTAAAGATTGCGGTATGGTTTTCATGGCCATACTGTGTTTTTCTATTTCCGTATTGCCAAAATAATTGGTTTTAGAACCGGAAGCGACTACTAAATATTCAAACTTTAAATCGCCTATATTAGTTTTTATGGTATTACAAGTAGTATCTATTTCGTTAACTTCTGCTAGTCTAAAATGAAAGTTTGGAAAATCTTTTAAAATTTTCCGTATTGGGTATGCAATCGAGTCTGGCTCTAGTCCACCCGTAGAAACCTGGTATAACAACGGTTGAAACGTATGGTAATTATGTTTATCTAAAAGCACCACTTGTACTTCTTGCTTCGATAATTTTTTTGCTAAGGCAACTCCTGCAAAACCGCCACCAATTATTACAATTCGTGGGTAACTTGTTTTAGGTATGTTCATAAATAATAACTTGCAAAGCAAAGGTAGTAAAACATTGATAGATTCCGTTATTGGTTGAAACTTCTAATACAATGAAACCTACTGAAGGCTAACAAAGTATTTTTTTACGATTTAAGGCTTAGTTAATTCATTATTACATTTCGATTTTGTAAATTCGTAACCTAAAATTTAACAAATGAGTAAATACGATATTATTGTTCTTGGAAGTGGCCCAGGTGGTTATGTAACAGCTATTCGAGCTTCACAATTAGGTTTTAAAACTGCTATTGTTGAAAAAGAAAATCTTGGTGGGGTTTGCTTAAACTGGGGTTGTATCCCAACTAAAGCCTTATTGAAATCTGCTCAAGTTTTTGAATATCTTAAACATGCTGAAGATTACGGTTTAAAAGTAACAGGTGCAGAACACGATTTTGATGCTGTTGTAAAACGTAGCCGTGGTGTTGCTGATGGTATGAGTAAAGGTGTTCAGTTTTTATTGAAGAAAAATAAAGTAGACGTTATTAACGGTTACGGAAAACTTAAACCTGGAAAAAAGGTAGACGTTGAAGGTACTGAATATAGTGCCGATAATATTATTATTGCTACAGGAGCTCGCTCTCGTGAGTTACCAAATTTACCACAAGATGGTAAAAAAGTAATTGGATACAGACAAGCTTTAACTTTAGAGAAACAACCTAAAAAGATGATTGTGGTTGGTTCTGGTGCTATTGGTGTTGAGTTCGCATACTTTTACAACTCTATGGGAACTGATGTAACTATTGTAGAATATTTACCAAACATTGTTCCTGTTGAAGATGAAGATGTATCTAAATTAGTAGAACGTTCTTTCAAAAAAGCAGGTATTAAAGTAATGACTTCTGCCGAAGTAACTACTGTTGATACATCTGGAGAAGGTGTAAAAGCTACCGTTAAAACAAGTAAAGGCGAAGAAGTTCTTGAAGCTGATATTATTTTAAGTGCTGTTGGTATTAAAACAAACATTGAAAACATTGGATTAGAAGATGTTGGAATTGTTGTTGATAGAGATAAAGTTATTGTAAACGATTTTTACCAAACTAATATTCCTGGATATTTCGCTATTGGCGATATTACTCCTGGACCAGCTTTAGCACACGTTGCTTCTGCTGAAGGTATTCTTTGTGTAGAAAAATTAGCGGGACAACATGTTGAAGCTCTAGACTACGGAAACATTCCTGGTTGTACTTACTGTACTCCAGAAATTGCATCTGTTGGTTTAACTGAAAAGCAAGCTAAAGCACAAGGTTTAGACGTTAAGATTGGTAAATTTCCTTTCTCTGCTTCTGGAAAAGCTAGTGCTGGTGGAAACAAAGAAGGTTTTGTAAAAGTAATTTTCGATGCTAAATATGGCGAATGGTTAGGCTGCCACATGGTTGGTACTGGTGTTACCGATATGATTGCAGAGGCTGTTTTAGGTAGAAAATTAGAAACTACAGGTCATGAAGTATTAAAAACTATACATCCACACCCAACAATGAGTGAGGCCGTTATGGAAGCTGTTGCAGCTGCTTATGATGAAGTAATTCATATCTAATACAAAACGTTATTACACGTTAGAAATATAAAAAGTGCTATTCAATAAATATTGAATAGCACTTTTTTTTAGAACTTATATTTAGCTCCTAATTTAAAAAGTGAGTTTGTACTTGGTAAACTTTGTTTAAACGGACTGTCGTTGCTTAAATTATAATTAAACCGAGCTTCCATTAAAAAGGACTCGGTAAAATCATATTGAACACCAAGAGTTCCTGATGCTGAAACATCTTCAACAGTTCCATTTTTTAGAAGTAAATTTGTGGTTGGCCCAAAGAGCACACTAAACTTTTCAGTAAAGCTATATTTTGCTAATAATGGAAATTCTTTAATACGGTAACTCTCACCAAAACCTCCAAAGTTAGTTTCAATATTTTCAGCTCGAACAACCCAATTATCATTTAATCTATATTCTGAAAAGTAGTTTGAAAATGGTAAAACCTCATTATTTATATTAACTTGATCACTAATTACAAATGAGTTCTCTTTCTCTTTCTCTTTCTCTTGAGCATTTAAAATAAAAAAAGCTGGATAGATTACACATAAAATAAGTAAAGCTTGCTTCATATCTAATTGGTTGTAAATTTAATACAACACAAAGCTAGCTTTAATATTTGTTAATCCTTCATAACGGTTTTATAATTTAAACTTAATTTTTTTTACAAAAAACTCTGAATAGCTAACCCATAACTTGGCATTCCGAAACCTAAAATAACACCTTTAGCATTTGGCGAAATGTAAGATTGATGACGGAATTCTTCTCTAGAAAACGTATTAGAAATATGCACTTCTACAACAGGAGTGGAAATACCTTTTATAGCATCGCCAATACCTATTGAAGTATGCGTATAAGCACCAGCGTTTAATATAACGCCATCATAACTAAAACCGACTTCATGCAACTTATCAATAAGTTCGCCTTCTATATTAGATTGATAATACTCCAAGCTTACTGTTGGATATTTTTCTTTTAAGTCCTTAAAAAATTCTTCAAAAGTTAAACTACCATAAATTTCAGGTTCTCTTTTTCCTAATAAATTTAAATTGGGGCCGTTGATGATGATTAGTTTTTTCATATGGTAAATATATTTAATTTTTAGGCATAAAAAAAAGGAAGCCATTACGACTTCCTTTAATTAAATATTTTTTTGAACTATTATTTAGAATACAAATAATACTCCAAAATTAGCCGTTCCACCAAAAGGGTTGTTTACCTCTCCTACTCCAAAGTTGAAGTTGCTTGTCGCTTTAGCTCCAGATACATCTACTTTAGAAGAAGAATATGCCAAAACATTATCTAATCCAAAAGTAAGTGCAATGTTTTCTTTTACAAAATAGTTAAGACCTAAATCTAAACCAGCTCCAATTGAATTAACTTTAACATCAGAAATTTTGTCGTCTAATGAGTTATACCCAACACCAAGCTCAGTATAAGTTTTAAAACGTTTTCCTAAATCTAAAAAGTAATAACGTCCAAAAGCACCAATTCCAATATTTGAGTTTTTAGAAGTATCTGTTCCAGATGTAGAGGTTTTAGCTGTACCAAAATCTAATTGAACACCAACTGCTAAATCATCATTTAAAAAATAACCTACTTTTGGAGTAAAGTTAAAAGCGCTAGATTTTGTATCAAAGTTTTTGTCATTAGTACTGTTAAAGCCTAAGCTCCCTTCAACAAAAACGTTACCTTCTTCAAAACCAAATTCACTAATATCATCTTGTGCATTTACTGAAGTAAATCCGAAAACTGCAATTGCTGCAGCAAAAAATAATTTTTTCATAATTTAAATGTTTTATTATAAATATTCCGCAAATAAAAGGCTGTTTATCCTTTTAATTAACCTTTAGTCTTGTTTTATGATAATTTTAACAATTTTTATACTACAAGTTATTGAGAATCAACATGTACAGAAAAAACTTTTTTTTTAACACAAAAAAGACCTAAAATCATTTTTTTTATTTCTCTAAATTTGCAATTATTCCTTATTCATTTGTTTACTAAACACTTCCAAAAATATAAACAATTCTGCCTTAATTTAATCCGAAAAATTCTTTACTTTTATCCTAATGAAATGGAGTCAAGCCATAAAGGATTATACTTTTTATTTAAAGATAGAAAGAGGTTTATCACAAAACTCAATAAATAGTTATGTGTTAGATGTTCAAAAACTAATTTCTTTTTTAGACGATAAAGAGATTAAAGAAGCGCCTATTTCAATTACTGATACAACTATTAGGGAATTTATTTATAGCGTATCAAAAAAAATTAACGAACGCTCACAATCTAGACTCATTTCTGGTTTACGAAGCTTTTTCAATTATTTAGTTTTTGAAGATTATCGAATAGACAATCCGCTAGAGCTTATCGAATCCCCTAAAATTGGAAGAAAACTTCCCGATACCTTATCGGAAGAAGAAATTGACAATCTAATAAAAGCCATAGATTTAAGCAAACCCGAGGGAGAACGCAATAGAGCAATGCTAGAAACACTATACGGCTGTGGTTTACGGGTTAGTGAATTGGTTAATTTAAAATTATCGGATTTATTTTTTGAAGAGGGTTTCATAAAAGTGACAGGAAAAGGAGACAAACAACGTTTCGTTCCTATTATAGATATTACTAAAAAGTATATTAATATCTACAGAACAGAAATTAGAAATCATATGAATATTCAGGCTGGTTTTGAAGACACTTTATTTTTAAATCGCCGTGGCAAACAATTAACACGCGCCATGATTTTTACTATAATTAAACAATTAGCAGTAAAAATTGATTTAAAGAAAAGTATTTCTCCACATACTTTTAGACATTCATTTGCCACGCATTTACTTCAAAACAATGCCGATTTAAGATCTATTCAGCTCATGCTTGGGCACGAAAGTATAACAACAACTGAAATTTATGTACATTTAGATAGAAACCATTTAACTAAGGTTGTAGAACAATTTCATCCAAGAAAATAAAAAATTTAGTAAGCAACCCAAATAAATCAAGACCTATTGTGACGTGTAAATAATTAAGGAGTCTAAATTAATACCTACTTAAGTTTTATTTTAAATTTTAACCCTAAGAAAACCATATGGTAAAGAGCATATTCTCTCCGATTCGTAATCTTTTTAAACGCACATCAAATTCCACTGAATCTGACAGTTTAAAATGGCAATTTGCCGTAGAAAACTCTAAAATAGGAGTTTGGGATTGGGATGCAAAAACAAACAAAGTATTCTATTCTGCTGAATCAAAAAACATTTTAGGCTACGAAGACAACGAAATCGGAAGCAATGCAGACGAATGGAATAATCGTGTACATCCTGAAGACAGAGATGCTTATCATTATGATTTTCAAAAACATTTATCTGGAGAAATAGAAATATACAAGAATGAACATCGGGTACTGTGTAAAGATGGAACCTACCGCTGGATTTTAGATCAAGGAAAAATTGTTAGTAAAGATAAAATAGGCAAACCATTACGTATAATAGGTACACATATCGACATTACCAAACGTAAAGAAGATGAGATGCTTTTAAATGAAAATTTTAATGTAATCACTAGCCAAAATAAACGGCTTTATAATTTTACACATATTGTTTCTCATAATTTAAGAACTCATATTGGTAATTTTAAAAACGTATTAGAATTTCATGATTCTGCTAAAACTCAAGAAGAAAAAGATGAAATGTTTAATTATTTAAAAACCATTTCTTCCGCTTTAACCACTACTATTAGCAATTTAAGTGATGTAATTAGTGTAAACTCTGAATATAACGACCTAACAAATAATGTTAATATAAGTAACGTTATTGTAGATAGCTTAGATAATCTTTCTATTGATATAGCTTCAAAAGAAGCAATTATAAATACAGATATACCTTCTAATTTATTCCTTACGGGTAATTCGGCATATTTAGAAAGCATTTTTCATAATTTAATATCTAATGCTATAAAATATGTTGATGCCAGTGTTACTCCAAAAGTTAATATTAAGAGTACTGAAAAAAATGAAGGTTTCGAAATTTCTATTACCGACAATGGTATTGGTATTGATTTAAACAAATACAAAGATCAAGTTTTTGGCATGTACAATACATTCCACGAGAGTAACAGAGAAGACTCTGAAGGTATTGGTCTTTACCTAACCAAAATACAAGTTGAAGATTTAGGTGGGCAAATTACGATTGAAAGTGAATTAAATATAGGGACCACCTTTAAACTCTTTTTTCCAAAAGAAAAAGCTTTCCTTCTTAATAAAAAAAAGGAAAGCTTTAAAAAACTTTAACTCTAAATAATTACTTCGCGATATTCACGGCACGAGTTTCTCTAATTACAGTTACTTTTACTTGTCCTGGATACGTCATATCTGTTTGTATTTTTTGAGAAATACTAAACGATAAATCAGCAGCAGTTTGGTCGTTAACCTTTTCGCTTTCAACAATAACACGTAGTTCTCTACCTGCCTGAATAGCGTATGCTTTCTTAACACCGTTAAAACCGAAGGCTATTTCTTCTAAATCTTTTAAACGTTGAATATAACTATCTAAAACTTGTCTACGTGCTCCTGGTCTTGCTCCAGATATAGCATCACAAACTTGAATAATAGGTGCTAATAACGATTTCATTTCTATTTCGTCGTGGTGAGCACCAATCGCATTTATTACATCGTCTTTTTCTCCATATTTCTCAGCCCATTGCATACCTAGAATCGCGTGTGGCGTTTCCATATCTGTTTCTGCATCTGGCACTTTACCAATATCATGTAACAGTCCGGCACGTTTAGCTAACTTAGGGTTTAATCCTAATTCTGCAGCCATTACACCACAAAGCTTAGCAACTTCACGCGAGTGCTGTAGTAAGTTTTGCCCGTAAGATGAGCGGTATTTCATTCTACCAACCATTTTAATTAATTCTGGGTGTAGATTATGAATTCCTAAATCGATAACCGTACGCTTACCAACTTCTATAATTTCTTGCTCAATTTGTTTTTGAGTTTTCTTTACAATCTCTTCAATTCGTGCAGGATGTATTCTACCATCTGTAACTAATTTATGAAGTGATAAACGTGCAATTTCACGTCTCACAGAATCGAAACATGATAAGATAATTGCTTCCGGAGTATCATCAACAATAATTTCTACACCTGTTGCAGCTTCAATGGCGCGAATATTTCGACCTTCACGACCAATAATTCGTCCTTTAACATCATCAGATTCTATATTAAATACAGATACACAGTTATCAACTGCTTCTTCTGTTCCAATACGCTGTATAGTATTTATAATAATTTTCTTCGCATCTTGCTCGGCTGTTAGCTTCGCTTCCTCTAAAGAACTTTGTATAAAAGCCATCGCATCATTCTTAGCTTCACCTTTTAAAGACTCTACTAATTGCTCCTTAGCATCTTCTGCCGAAAGGCTAGAAATAACTTCGAGTTGTTGTACTTGGCTTCTGTGTAATCTTTCAACCTCTTCTTGTTTACTTTCTAGTACATCAAGTCGATGGTTATAATCTTTTATTTTACTATCTAAACTATCGTTAGCTTTTTTACTTTTAGAAAGCTCGTTAGATATTTGCGATTCTTTATCTCGGGTGCGCTTTTCAGCTTCTCCCATTTTTTTATCGCGACTTAAAATAACTTTTTCATGCTCTGCTTTTAGCTCTAAGAACTTCTCTTTAGCCTGAAGCATTTTATCTTTTTTAATACTCTCACCTTCTACATTGGCTTGTTTAAGTATTAACGCTGCATTTTTTTTTGCGTTTTTTATGAGTTTTGAAGCATTGTTTTTTTCTAACATTTTTGCTATAATAAAGCCTATTGCAAGCCCTAAAACAACACCACCTACTGCAAATATAATTGAGTTATCCATCGTTTAATTTAGTTAATAATAATATATAAAAAAGCCTACACCGGCATAAAGTTTTGTATAAACTCCTTAAAAACAAGTTTAGGGCTAACAAGCTGATCAAGGATCTGCCAAACACTAAATAAATTTAGTATTGCAGCCTGCTTTTACAACTTAAACTCACCCTTTTTAAAGAATTAACGTTGAGTTTATCAAAAAAAATAACCAATGTAGGCAGTAACTTTTTAGTTTATTTTAAAGAACGAATTAAGAAACTATAAACGAATCCAACAAATTATTAAGCGCCACAAGTTTTTCTTCAACATGCTCGTTTACATTTGTTTTATCTATAGACTTCTGCTCTACTTGAGAGGCAAATTGTAAGGCACACATGGCCAAAACATCTTGTTTATCTCGAACAGAATAACTTTGCTCAAATTGTTTAATCATTACTTCAATGCTTTTTGATGCTTTACGGAGTCCTTCTTCTTGACTTGGGTCAATAGTTAAAGGATATACCCGATTAGCAATAGACAGCTTTATTTTAAGCTTTTCCGACATTGAATTTAATTAGCATTACTCAGATAGTTGTCCAATACAATGGTCAATTTCTCTAATTAAGGCATTTATTTTAAGCTTAGTTTCTCTTTTATTATCGTCACCACCAAGCATTGAATTTGCAATTCTAAGAGCTTCATATTTTTCTTCCCAATTAGCATTTAGCTTTTTTTGGTTCAAAATTTCCTGCTTTGAAACTTCTAATTCTTCATTTAATTTCAAATTAGTTTGCTTTAAAAGCTCTACCTTGTGTAATACCTTGCTAATTTTGTTTTCTAACGAATCTACAATATCCTCAATATTACTCATTTACCAATTTCAATACTTATATCACAAAGTTAACCAACCTAGCTATAATTTACAATTGTTTTTCAATAAATTTTTAGATTATTCCTTAAAATTCTTTTTCAATACAATGGCTTACTTTTTGCTTTATCCTTTGTGTTTTCATCTCAAATGAATATTTTTGCAGTTACAATTATCCTATGAAATTTATCCTTTCTCTTTTTCTGTTTTGTTCATTGTTTTTGAACGCTCAAAATAATTATCCGCAAGATTACTTTGCAAACCCTTTAGATGGAACTTTAGTTCTAGCTGGTACTTTTGCAGAACTACGTTCCAACCATTTCCATTCAGGACTCGATATAAAAACGCAACAACGCACGGGTTTAAAAGTTAAAGCTTCGGCCAGTGGATTTGTAAGTCGTATTAAAATTGCACATTACGGCTACGGAAAAGCCCTTTATATTACGCATCCAAACGGTTACACCACGGTTTATGCGCATTTGCAAAAATTTTCGCCCGAGATTCAAGCTTATATTAAAAAGAAGCAATACGAGGAAGAAGGTTACGAAATTGAGCTATTCCCTACTCCAGAAGAATTACCTATAACCCAAGGAGATATTGTAGCCTACAGCGGAAACACAGGCAGTTCTGGAGGGCCACATCTTCATTTCGAAATTAGAAACAAAGATGAGCACCCAATAAACCCCATGCTTTTTGGTATAGATATTTTAGATACAACAGCACCAGTAATACAGTCGCTTTATGCATATCCGTTAGATAAAAATTCTTTTGTTAATAAGAAGAATAAAAAACAAAAAGTTAGACTCATTCCTTTAAAAAACGGTGATTTTGTTACAGAAAAAATTAATGCTATTGGTAATATAGGTTTTGGTATTAAAACAATAGACAGACAAGACTTAGCAGGAAACTCTAATGGCGTTTACAACATACAAACGGTTATTAATGGACAACGTAATTTTGAAATCGATTTCAAAGAATTTTCATTCGATGAAACCAAACACATAAATACATTTATAGATTACGAACATTATAAAACTAAAAAAGAACGTATTCAGCGTTTGTATAAAAAGCATAATCCGTTAAGCTTACTTAAATCGGTTACCAACAATGGTGTTTTAGCTATAACAGACAGTACAAATTCTGTTTATAAAATTCGCGTTTCCGATTATAAAAATAATGAAACCTGGATAACCGTTAATATTAAAGGAACAAAAAAGACAATTACCGCAGTTAAAGAAGAAAAAACGACGCCTTATTTTATAAAAGCCAACCAAGCAACAAACCTAAAAGAAGGTAAAATTGCGGTAGATTTTTATAAAGACACCTTTTACAATGATTTCTATTTAGACTTCGAAGTAAAAAACGACACCTTATTTTTAGATGATGATACCGTTCCAACCAAAAAAAGTTTTAAAATTTCCTTTGATGTTAGCCAATACAAAGACGTCGATAAAAACAAACTTTTCATTGCTCGCTTAATTGGATATAAAGATTATCCAGCCTATTCTACCACAAAAAGAAAAGGTGATATTTTAACAACTAACTCCAAATATTTAGGTAAATATGCTTTAACAACAGACAGCATTGCTCCTACTATTAAAGCTGCCAATTTTAAAGACAAGCAATGGTTAAGTAATTTTAGATATTTAAAAGTTAAAATTACCGACGACCTTTCGGGAATATCTAATTATAGAGCTACCATTAACGGGAAATTCATTTTAATGGAGTACGAATACAAAACAAATACTTTGACTTACGATTTTGATGATGGCGATTTTACCAATACAAATAATAATTTAAAGGTGATTGTAACAGATAATGTTGGAAATAATTCTACTTTTGAAGCGTTATTTTACAGGAAGTAACACAAACTAACTCATCAACCATTTGAAAACAAAGCTTTTACTTGTCGGTTTATTTTTTTTCAGCCTTTATATAGGGTTCGCACAAACAGCAACTATTAAAGGTATTATTTTAGATGAAAACAATTTGCCTATAGAACAGGTAAATATTAAATCAGGAATAAATGGAACGGTTAGTAATGCCAATGGTTTTTACAGCTTAACTATAAATGTAAATGAAGATATTTTAGTTGAATTTACGCACCTTTCGTTTAAAAAAATATCAAGTTCTTTTAATCTGAAGAATGGAGAAACCTACGAATTCAATCCTGTTATGAGTACCTCGTTAGAGCAAATAGCAGCTATAACCATAACAAGTAACCGCCGGAAAGATGTTGAAGGTATAATCACCTTGAAACCAGAGACTATTAGAAAAATTCCTGGAGCAAATGCTGGTGTAGAAAATTTATTGATGACTTTACCAGGCGTTAGCAACAACAATGAATTAAGTACACAATACGCTGTGCGTGGTGGTAATTACGATGAAAATCTCGTTTATGTAAACGATATAGAAGTGTATCGCCCATTTTTAATTCGTTCTGGTCAGCAAGAAGGATTAAGTTTTGTTAACTCCAATTTAGTCCAAAATGTCGATTTTTCCGCAGGTGGATTCCAAGCTAAATATGGCGACAAATTATCATCCGTTTTAGACATTACTTATAAAACACCATATCAGTTTGAAATTAATGCCGATTTGAGTTTACTTGGCGGGAGTCTTTCCGTAGAAAATATAAGTAAAGATTCAAAATTTACAAGTATTGTTGGCGTACGTTACCGCGACAATAGTTTATTAGTAGATGCCAAAGAAACCGAAACCAATGTAAAACCAACATTTGCAGACGCTCAGGCCTTTTTTACTTATAAATTTACAGATAAATTTCAGTTGAGTTTTCTAGGAAATGCTGCAATCAATAAATATAATTTTGAGCCGCAAACTAGACAGACTAATTTTGGCACACTCACCGACCCTATTGCTCTTTTGGTATTTTATGAAGGTGAAGAAAAAGATGAATACCAAACTTATTTTGGAGCTTTTAAAGGTACATACTTTGCTAACGACGATTTAACATTGAAGTTAATAGCATCAACCTATCACACAACAGAAGAAGAGTATTTCGATATTTTATCTCAATACCGTTTAGGTGAAGTTAATAGTAATATTGGAGATGAAAATTTAGGTGAAGTTGAATTTAGCGAAGGCGTTGGAAGCCAATTAAACCACGGCCGAAACGATCTAGATGCTTTAATTACAAATATTGAACATAAGGGTGATTTAAAAATTGATGATAACCGTATTGAATGGTCTGTTAAATACACACATGAAGATATTAGAGATCGCCTGGTAGAATGGGAAGTTATCGATTCGGCAGGGTTTTCAATTAGACCTCCAAAAACAGTTATAAACGAGCAACCTTACGCAGCTTTTAGCGGTCCGTTAACACCTTACCAAAACGTTCGCGCAACAAACAACACACAAATTAACCGCTTTCAAGCTTACGCTCAATGGAGTAAACGCTCCATGATTGGCAATAACGATGTTTGGTATAATGCTGGTGCTAGAATGCATAGTTGGTCTGTTTCCGGCGATGGTATTTCAAATACAAGTCAAGTTGTATTTAGTCCGCGTGCACAATTCACCATAAAACCAAATTGGGAAAAAGATATGTTGTTTAGAGTAGCAACAGGTTTATATTATCAGCCACCTTTTTATCGCGAATTACGTGATGCTTCGGGAACTATCCAACCAGATGTAAAAGCGCAAAAATCGCTTCATGTTGTACTAGGAAACGATTATAGTTTTAAAATGTGGGATCGCCCATTTAAATTAACTACCGAGCTTTATTACAAAGGTATAACCGATGTTAATCCGTATACATTAGAAAATGTACGTATTAGATATGCGGCTAACAATAATGCAAAAGCCTATGCTTACGGTTTAGATATGCGCCTTAATGGTGAGTTTGTGCCAGGAACGGAATCTTGGTTTAGTTTCGGGTATTTAAAAAATGAAGAAAACATTGACAACCGTGGCTATATTGCACGCCCAACCGATCAACGTTTAAAATTTGCTGCATTGTTTCAAGATTATGTACCCAATGTACCAAACATGAAAATGTATTTAAACCTGGTTTATAATACAGGTTTACCAGGAGGGTCGCCAAGTTATGCCGATGCCTATGAATATCAAAATAGATTGCCAGATTATAAACGTGCCGATTTAGGGTTACAGTTTGTTTTAGTTGATGCCAAAAAACAATTTGAACATGGTTGGAAAAAACCTTTTAAAACTTTGTCTTTTGGGTTTGAAATCTACAATATGTTTGATGCTCAAAACTCTATAACAAACACTTGGGTGCGCGATGTATATAGCAAACGCCAATATGCGATTCCTAATTACTTAACACCACGTGTTTTTAATGTGAAGACTAGTATGAGGTTTTAAAGGTTATCTAGCAATTAAATTTAAAGATACCAATATTAAACCTCCAGAACCAGACCAACGTTCTGCCCAAACTTCTACATAATCTCCTTCTGATAATTCAACCGTTCCCACAACAGCTGCAGCTCCAACATCTTCATTTGCTCCATTTTCTCTATAAACTTTTGTTTGATCTATAACGCTACCGTTTTTTGCTAGATAAAAAATAAAAATAGTTCTATTGGTATCGCCTTGAAATGATAAACTAGCTGTGATACCAAAATATCTTGTTTTCTTGCCCTCGTAAGTAATTCTATTATTACCATCTTTAGCAAAGCGAAATAAACTATTAGAAACTGTAGTTCCTGATATTTTTTTTCTACTACTTGTTCCTGTACCTGTAAATGAAATACTTGTTCCTGAGCCAACAGCAGCCGAAAAGTTAATATCCCCAGTGGCGACACCATCAGTTTCAACAGGAATACCGGGGCTATTTATATCCCAATTGTTTGTAAAATTATACCCCGCATAAGGAGAACTTCCATTTATATAATTACCACTTCCGTAAAAATCTACAATATGTATACCACCATCGATTAAAGAAGTAATTCCTGTAATATCTATTGCTGCCGTCGCGGAAATGACTTCACTAAACCCTCCTTGCTTAGTTATAATTTCAAAATCACCTATAAATGTTTCATATACTCCTCCGTTATTACTAGCCCAACCTTCTGAATTTAATAGAAGTTGATTAATATCTTCATACGTAATACCTGCCGAATTATTTACAAATTGAACAATACTAACAAAGACAAGGCCGTATGTAGAAATAGAACCAACCGAACCTGAGCTTAACACAACACAGTCTCGAAACACTAAGCGTTCCGTTCCAGAGCTTCCAGACAAGTTAAAAACAGTGCCCCCAGGAGCTGTTAATGTAAGACCTCTTATTGAGCCCCCTGTAGCTCCTTCAAATATAGTTCCTCCAGCACTATTTACTAGTATATCTTCATTTGTATCTTCTCCAATTAAATAAGCGCCATTTAAATTAATTGGAGCCGCTAAAGTTATTTGTCCATTAATTTCGTACATAAAATCGGTAGTTAATAAATACTCTGCGCCTCCACCAGCCGCAAGCTCATCTGCCAAATCGGCCACAGATTTAACTAACTTATAATTATCACGTTTTTCGGCGCCTTCTAGCGGTACCCAAGATGTTCCATTGTAAAAATAAAAGACACTTTCATCGATATCGAATACCAATAAACCATCGGCTGGTGTAGCAATAGCAACTCTTTGCAAGGTTGTCATTCTAGGCGTTAAAACGCCTTGAGTTGTAGATTCCATTTCTAAAACTGAAGAAATATGAGGATCGGTAGTTCCTATTCCTACCTGACTATAAGAGTTCATTTGAAAAAGGACAAAAAAAAGTAAAACGATAGAATAGTTTAGGTTCTTCATGATATTTTGGGCTTAAATCAACTCTTTTAATAAGAATTAATCTACAATTATACAAAAAAATATCCGACAATTAAACACTTAGCCGACGAATAACTCACTTAAACTGAATTATTTACCAAAAACACAACAAATCTAAGCGAATTCTTTCAAAATAGAAATAACATAATCTATCTCTTCTTTTGTATTAAAAATACTAAATGAAAATCTTAAAGACGGTTTCTCTAATGCATCGGGTGAAAGAATTTCTAATAACACATGAGATTTTTTATTACTCCCACTTTGGCAAGCACTACCTTTAGAACAAGCGATCCCTTTTAGGTCTAGCTGAAATAATATCATATCCAACTTATTACTAACAAAAGGTAAACAAACATTTATTATAGTATAAGCACTTTTCTCTAAATCTCCCGATAAGCCGTTAAATGTAACTCCTGGTAAAGCCTTGCTAATTTCATCTATAAAATACAATTTAAGTCCTTTTATATAGGCATGCTCTTTTTCGGCGTTTTCCTTCATTAACGTTAAAGCCAACTCTAAGCCTGCTATATTATGCACACTTTCGGTTCCTGCTCGTAAACCACGTTCTTGTTCTCCTCCAAAAATTAGAGGCTTAACGTAACCTACATTTTTTCTAATAAAAGCAAAACCAACACCTTTTGGCCCGTGAAACTTATGTCCTGCTGCTGTAATGAAATCCACTTTTATATCTTGTAGATCTAAATTGTAATGCCCTACAGATTGTACAGTATCACTATGAAAAAACGCATTATTCGCTTTACATAAATTAGCCACACGCTTAATATCGGTAATGTTCCCTATTTCGTTATTAATATGCATTAAGCTCACCAATGTTTTTTTATTGGTTTGTAATAAGGATTCCAAATGCTCGAAATCTAAGTTTCCGTTTGTATCCAAATTAATATAACTCACCTCAATATTAAATCCGTTTTGCAAAGCTTCTACGGTGTGTAAAACAGCATGATGTTCAATTCTACTCGTTATAATATGCTTAACCTCTAAATCTCTAACAGCACTATTTAAAATTAAATTATCGGCCTCGGTACCTCCAGATGTAAAAATAATTTCACTCGCCGAAACATTTAAACAACTCGCGATAGCTTTTCTAGATTTTTCGATTAAAGATTTTGACGATCGCCCAAAACTATGGGAAGACGAAGCATTTCCGAAGTTTGTTTTAAGAACCTTCGTTATTTCATTAACAACTTCATCTCTTAATTCTGTTGTTGCGGCATTATCAAAATAAACTGGTTTCATATTACTGTTTTGAGCAACAAAAATACTTCAAATAAAATTATTTCTAATATGGTTCGTTATTAGTTTGAATGAATTTTATAACATTCGATAATTATGTTTGGATCTTCCTTTTTATTCAACATTTCAGTTTGTTAAAAAACATGCTAAAAACTAATTTTATCGGTAATTTTAAAGTTTATTTGTTATCATTAACAATTCCACTATTTTTGTGGCAAAATAGATCTCCATGCGTAAGTTAATTTATCTTTTTATAGGTGTTTGTTTAATTTCAATTCAAGGTTGTGATGATGGTGATATCATTACCGTAGAACTTGAGTTTGATGAAACTTTTAGCGCCTGCGAAGGTGTATCTGATCTTGTTTTATATAAAACTAAAGATGACCCTTCGGAATCTTTATCAGTTTTAATTTCAAATTATACTTTAGACGAAATTCTTGCGGTTGGAACAAATGATTCTTTAGAACTTGAAGAAAGTGCAACTTTTTATTATAGAACTTATAGTGATGAAAGTTTACCTTCTTCTCTATTTTGCAATGATATTCCAGACGAAGTAACCATTACATCTAGCGAAAGTGATGATTGTACTGCAGAAATTATAACAGTATTAACAAAAGATGATGACGATGGCATTCTTGCCGATCTTGAAGATTTAAATGGAAATGGTGATTTAACCGATGATGATACCGATGGAGATGGTTTAGCAAACTATATTGATTTTGACGATGATGGTGATAATATTTTAACCGAAGATGAAAATCCTGATCCTGATGGAGATGGTGATTTATCTGATGCGCAAGATACAGATGGCGACGGAATTCCTGATTATTTAGATGATGATGATGATGGCGATGGCGTAAAAACACGAGATGAAGAAAACGACTCGCAAGATCAACGCCCAAATAACGATATTACAAATAGTGAAATTGGTGCAGATTACCTTAATCCAGAAGTAGCGACTACAGTTCCTGCAACAGCTTATAGAGAACATACTATTGACGAGGTTTATGTAGTAAGCGTAAACTTAAAAGATATTAGCTTAAGCTTTTTATCTCAAGACGATTTTGATTTTGGAATTTTAAGCGATTCTAGTTTATCGAGTTCAACTTCGATAACCCCCGATTTTAATTAGGTTTTACATTTTGATAAATATAAACTTCGGTAGCGCCTAAACCATACTTTTTGTAGTTGGCATCGTAAAATTTCACGTTATTGTATCTGCCAAATAGATATTCTAATTCTATTTTAAGCACGCCTTCTCCAACACCATGGATAAAGACTACTTTTTGTATGCGCTTAGAAATAGCCCAATCTAGTTTATGCCTTGCCGTATCTAATTGGGTGGTTAGCATATCATGATTGCTCATGCCTCTAGGAGACTTTACCAATTGGTTTATATGCAAATCGACTTCCATTGTTGGCTCATATCGTTCTTTTGCTTTTACTTTAACCGATTTTCTTCTGCTTGGTTTTTCCTTTTCATCTAAAACAGAACTTATACTTTTATGAGAAAATATTCCTGATTTAAAATCACTTTTAGAAGTATCCTTCACCAATTCTCCTGCCTCAAAATCTAACAAAAAACCATCGGTTGTTTCAATAGAAATTGTGTTTCCCGATATACTTTTTATACTTCCAGATAAATTTTCATCTAAAACTAAAACAAAATCATTTATTTTAAATTTCATAATTATTGGTCCTCAATTGAATCGTTATTATCCAAATCTTCATCTTTTCTACTTGGTACCAATCTCGAAATTCTATAAACCCCCATCATTAAGAAAACGATCCCTACAATTAACAGATATTGATTCTGTTTGGCACCAACTTTAGCATACATTGCCACTATTGCACCTACCAAAATTAGCACATAATTTAAATACTTCATGCTGCAAATTTACATAAATCTTAGTCAAAAAAACTCAATTCGCGCCTTGAAACCTATCCAAAAAACTAATAAAATACTAGTTTACAACACTTTAAAGTGCTGTGTTTTTTAAAATGAATGTATATATATAAACTTTTAGTATATTTGCGTTATCCCATATTTAATCTAAATATCATGATAGAACCTATATCATTCACCCATAAAGAGTATATTAACTCGTTAAAACCTGTTTTTTTGAAGGAAAAAACACCTTGCATGAAATTTATTTTCAGCCTTTTTGTTACGTTTATTTCTTGCCAATTTGCAATAGCTCAACTTTCGGTAAGGAACAGTGCATATATTTTTGTAAAAGATGAAATTGTATTTGTTGAAGATGATATAAACTTAAAAGAGCCTGCAAGTACCATTTATTTGAGAACGGATGCGCAAGTAATACAAGGTACAGGTACAACTGGTAATTCTGGTGAAGGTGAATTAAGTGTTTATCAAGATGGAAATGTTGGTGCTTATGAGTATAACCAATGGTGCTCGCCTATAGGAAGCCGCGACGATACGTTAGTTAACAATCCATTTGGTATTGAGCTACTTAACGATATTGACGATTTAACAACTTCTATTGCAGCAGGTAAAACCCACCAATCTAACTATAACGGTACCGCTAGTCCTCTAAACATAGAACCTTACTGGATCTGGATGTTTAAAGCAGGGGCTGTATATGCTGACTGGGACCCTGTTGGAGACGCAACAACAATACCTGCAGGTTATGGCTTTACCATGAAAGGTACAGCAGGCACTAGCGCAAATAATCCCGGTGATAATCAAAATTACGATTTTAGAGGCAAACCAAATAACGGTAAAATTTCTATACCTGTTTTAAATAATCAATACACTTTAGTAGGCAATCCGTATCCATCTGCAATGGATGCTCATGCTTATATTTGGGATGCAAATAATAGAAACACAATTACTGGAACTTTATATTATTGGGAGCAAGACCCTGATGTAAATTCTCATTATTTAAATGCTTATGATGGTGGCTATGCAACTTATACCATTGAAGAATTCTCTCCCTTTAATGAAACTAGACTACCAACAGTTTATAAAACATATAATAGTGACGGCTCTGACAATAGTAATAGCGGAACACTCCCCGTAGGAAAGCAAGGGCAACGAAACATACCTATAGGATTAGGTTTTATGGTTTTAGGGACAGCTAACAGTTTTGTAAACGCAGAAAATGCTCATCGTGTATATGTAAAAGAATCTGATCCAAGTAGTACATTTTTTAAATCGGCAAATTATAAAAATTCTACAACTCAAGAAAGTCCGGTCTTTACAACGATGTCTCAAGGTTATAAACGCTTTAGGCTGAATATTGATTTTAATAATACTTACACGAGGCAAATAGTAGAAACATTTAACGCAAATGCTACGGAAGAATTTGATCGTGGTTTGGAATCTAGGTTACACGAAGATGATATGTTATCCTCTGATGCTTATTGGCCAATTGGAGAGCATGGGTATCTTGCAGAAGCTTTAGCTTATAATGTGGACATGAAAATACCATTAACTATTAAAGTTGCTAATGATATGCCTCTAAAAATTAGAATTGCAGACGTTCAAAATTTCGATTCAGATTTACCTATTTTCATTCATGATAAAACAACTAATTTATATGTGAATTTAAAAACTCAAGACTTTAGTACAAACCTAGATGCAGGTAATTACACAGATCGTTTTGAGGTTACATTTAAAGAAGATACAACTTTAGATACCGAAGCATATGATACAAGTAGTTTAGATGCCATTCAAAATAACACAACACATATTCTAAAGGTTTTAAACCCTACTAACTTAAATATTACATCTATTTTAGTTTATGATGTGACTGGAAAACAAGTTTTAACAGAAAGACCTAGCACAACAGCAAACGCTTATACCATTTCTACAAAACAACTTAGTACAGGTGTTTATATTGTAAAAGCATCTTTAGATAACAGCAAAACATTTACTAAAAAGGTTATTATTAACTAGACCTTTTAATTATTACTAGAGGAGTCAACTAACAAAAAAAACATTAAAGCATTTTTTTGTTAGTTGGCTTTTACTATTTTAGCATAACAAGAATATATAATACATGCAGTCTCTAGAAAAATATATGCTTCCTTGCCTTAATAAAAAGTTATTTGGCGTAGAATGTATGGGTTGTGGTATGCAACGTGCCATTTCACTAATTTTTCATGGTGAATTTGTGGCGGCTTTTAAAATGTACCCAGCTATTTATCCATTAACACTTCTTTTTATTTTCATCGGAAGTAATATTTTATTTAAATTTAAACATTCAAACATTGTTACTACAGCCTTAGCTATACTAACAGTAGTTACTATTGTAACAAGCTATCTAATTAAAATAATCAATTAAAAAACAAACACATGGAACAAGAAAAACTCAATGCAACGTTAGTTTACGTATTATCAATTATAGGTCTTTTATGCTGCTGCATTGCCGGTTCTGGATTTATATTAGCTGGTATTGCCTTTTTTATTGCAAACAGTAAAGTAAATGCCGCTAAAGCAAACCCTGAGCAGTACGACCCTGCAAGCGTAAAAGGTATGAATACTGCAAAAACAGTGGCATTGGTTATACTTGTTATAAATATTCTTTATTTAATTTATACCATTTATCAAATATCAACTATTGGTTGGGATCAAGTAATGATACAATTTCAAGAGACTATGGAGCAATATGAAAGTCAACAATAATTCATTACTAATTTATTAAGCATAAAAAAAGCGACCAATTGGTCGCTTTTTTTTATATCATTTTCAACTAAAACAATTACTTTTCAAATTGAGTTAGTGTTTTTGTTATAATCGAAACACAATCTAATAATTGTTCTTTCGTCATCACCAATGGTGGAGCAAAACGAATTATATTACCATGTGTTGGTTTTGCTAATAAACCATTATCTCGTAAAGCCATACATATATTCCAAGCGGTATCACTATCTTCTGTATCGTTTATTAAAATAGCATTTAGCAAGCCTTTTCCTCTAACGCCATTTACTATAGAACTTGTTTCTATAAATTTTGTTAATTCAGATCTAAATAATTCACCCAATTCAAAAGCGTTATTAGCTAATTCTTCATCTTTAATAACATCTAAAGCAGCAATACCAACAGCTGCTGCAATTGGATTTCCTCCAAAAGTACTACCGTGATTTCCTGGCTTTATAACATTCATAATTTCGTTATTAGCTAAAACAGCAGATACAGGATATGCACCTCCAGATAAAGCTTTCCCTAATATTAAAATATCGGCTTTTACTTCAGGAGTTCCAGAACAATGTTTATCTACACAACTACAATTTCCACAAGTGGCTAATAAACGTCCTGTTCTTGCTATACCTGTTTGTACTTCATCTGCAATAAATAAAACATTATGCTTTTCACAAAGTGCTTTTGCTGAAGCTAAGTAACCTTCGCTTGGCACGTAAACACCAGCTTCACCTTGAATTGGTTCTACAAGAAAACCTGCAACGTTTTTATTATTTGATAAAACATCTTCTAAAGCCGTAAGGTTATCGTATTCAATTTTAATAAATCCTTTTGTATATGGCCCAAAGTTTTTTCTGGCTACCGGATCGTTACTAAAAGAAATGATGGTTGTTGTTCTTCCATGAAAATTATTCTCGCAAACTACAATTTCAGCTTCATTTTCATCAATACCTTTTACTTCGTAAGCCCATTTTCTACATAGTTTTAAAGCCGTCTCAACCGCTTCTGCACCAGTATTCATTGGTAATAACTTATCGTAATTAAAAGTTTCTGTAGCGTATTTTTCAAACTTACCAAGCACATCATTATAAAATGCTCTAGAGGTTAAGGTCAATGTTTGCGCTTGTTTGGTCATGGCATCAACAATTTTTGGATGACAATGTCCTTGGTTTACTGCAGAGTAAGCCGACAAGAAATCGTAATATTTCTTACCCTCTACATCCCAAACATACACACCTTCTCCT
The DNA here is from genome assembly GCF_009796805.1 of Algibacter sp. L1A34. Lineage (NCBI taxonomy): Bacteria > Pseudomonadati > Bacteroidota > Flavobacteriia > Flavobacteriales > Flavobacteriaceae > Algibacter > Algibacter sp. L1A34. Next base: position 4,277,362 of record NZ_CP047029.1, read on the forward strand.
CTACTTAATACTACTGGTAGTGGATGGTAATTATGTGCACCATACTTGTTTTCTAAATCTATCGCTTGTTGCGAAGTTAATTGGTCTAAAACAGCCATTTTAAAAAAAAATTTAAACGTTTATATCCAAAAAAATGGATATTATAAAATAACCATTCCTTCTCTACCTTTATCCTTTCGAGGTTTCGAAAATTCAGCGTGGGAGAGAAATCATCCCTAGGAATGCCAAATTTATGAAATATTCAGTTAAAATGTGTCTTTTTAATATTTAATGTGTCCTACTAGTAACTATTAGTTAATCAAAAACAAAATTTATGGACTATTTAACAAATGTATTAGAACAACTTTCACAATCTATTGGTGGCAATTTATCAAGTGCTTTAAGCGCTTTAATTATCATTATTATAGGTTGGTTTATTGCCGGATTATTAAAACGAGTTATTTTTAAATTACTCAATAAAACAGGCATCGACAACAAAATGAAAAATTCGAAAATTGGAATTTCAGGCTTTATAAGCAAACTGGTTTACTTTTTAGTAATGATTTTCGTTTTCACTTTAGCTTTAGAAAAACTAGGTATGAGTAGTGTACTCGATCCTTTAAAAAATATGTTGGACGAATTTACTGGGTTTATTCCAAATATTATTGGTGCTGGTTTAGTTTGCTATATTGGCTACATGCTTGCAACCATAGTATCAGAATTAGTTGAACTTTCAGGAGATTCTATTCAAAAGCTTACTCCAAAATTAAAACTACCAGAAAACATTGATATAGTAAATGTGATTAAAAAAATTGTTTTCATCTTTATTTTTATCCCTTTATTAATTTCAGCATTTAATATTCTGAATATGGATGCGATTTCAGAACCTGCAACAACTATGTTAAAGGATTTCTTTAGTGCTATTCCAAAAGTAATTTTAGCTGCAGTAATTATTATCTTATTTGTAGTTGGTGGTCGTTTTTTAAGCGAATTAATAAAAGACTTACTTAACAGTATGAACTTGAACAACTTCTTTAATAAAGCTGGTTTAGGCGCTGTTACAGGTAATACTAACTTAGTAAGTATTATTGGAAACTTAGTATATTACTTTATTATTTTATTCGGACTTACAACAGCTGTAGACAAATTAGAATTCGGCTATTTAACCGATATTTTATATACCATTACAAACTATTCTGGTAAAATAATTTTCGGACTTATTATTTTAGCGATTGGAAATTGGATAGCTTCTGTTGCTGCTAATAATTTCGCAAAAAATGACGATAACACTTTTGTAGCTTCTATTATAAGAATTGCAATTATAGCCATCTTCTTAGCTATCGGATTAAGAACTATGGGTCTTGCTGATGAAATTATCAACCTTGCTTTCGGTATCTCTTTAGGTACAGTTGCCCTTACTATCATCCTATCTTTCGGACTTGGTGGACGTGATGCTGCAGGAAAACAAATGGATAAAATCCTTAACAAATTCAATAAAAAATAGTTTATACCCCTCATATTATTTAAGCTGTTCAGTAATTTACTGAGCAGCTTTTTTTTTATGTATGATGTTTTCTTATTTCATTCTAAAAAATTAGAGATTATTAATGATTCTCCTCGCCTTCTTCACCTAAAAAAGAGACTATATTTTAATTGAAATTGAAATTCCGTTAAAGTAATTGAAAATAATATGAAATTTATTTCTGGCTATTAGTATTTTTGCAGCATGTCTAGAAGAAAAACAAGAAAACAAGTTTTTGAAAACGTCGAAGTAATTGATGCCGGAGCTAAAGGAAAAACCATAGCCAAAGCACCCGACGGAAAAGTTATTTTTTTACCTAATGCTGTACCTGGCGATGTGGTAGATGTGCAAACCTTTAAAAAGCGTAAAGCGTATTATGAAGGTAAGGCTACGGTATTTCATAAACTATCGGATAAAAGAACCACGCCTGCTTGCGAGCATTTTGGCACTTGTGGTGGTTGTAAGTGGCAAGATATGGCTTACGAGCATCAGTTGTTTTACAAACAAAAAGAAGTTACAAATAATTTAACCCGTATTGGGCATATAGAATTACCAGAAGTCACTCCTATTTTTGGTGCGGAAAACAAGTATTTCTATAGAAATAAAATGGAATTTTCATTTAGTGATAGCCGTTGGTTAACGCTAGAAGAAGTACAATCGGACGAAGATTTAGGTGATCGAAATGCTTTAGGATTTCATATTCCAGGTATGTGGGACAAAATTTTGGATGTTAAAAAATGCCACCTACAAGCCGATCCTTCTAACGCCATTAGAAATGCAGTAAAAGCATTTGCGCTTGAAAATGATTTAGAATTCTTTAATACAAGAAACCAAACCGGATTATTACGTACCATGATGATTAGAACATCTAGTACAGGTGATATTATGGTGATGATTCAGTTCTTTAAAGAAGATAAAGAGAAACGTGAGTTAATTCTAGATTATTTAGGTGAAGCGTTCCCGGAAATCACCTCTTTACAATATGTTATTAACGGAAAAGCGAATGATACTATTTACGATCAAGAAGTGATTTGCTACAAAGGCAACGATCATATTTTTGAAGAAATGGAAGGCTTAAAATTTAAAATTAATGCCAAATCGTTCTATCAAACAAATTCCGAGCAAGCTTACGAGCTTTATAAAATCACTAGAGATTTTGCAGGATTAACAGGAAACGAACTTGTATACGATTTATATACAGGAACCGGAACCATTGCTCAATTTGTTGCTAAACAAGCAAAAAGAGTAGTTGGCGTAGAAGCCGTTCCAGATGCTATTACTGCTGCAAAAGAAAATGCACAATTTAATAACATAAACAACGTTGAGTTCTTTGTAGGCGACATGAAAAATGTTTTTAATGCCGATTTTATTGAAGCCCACGGTACACCAGATATTATAATTACCGATCCACCTCGTGATGGTATGCATAAAGATGTGGTACAACAAATATTAAATATTGCTCCAAAAAGAGTAGTTTACGTAAGCTGTAATAGTGCCACGCAAGCTAGAGATTTAGCCTTAATGGACGAGCAATATAAAGTAGTAAAAACACAAGCTGTAGATATGTTTCCACAAACATTTCATGTGGAAAACGTAGTGCTTTTAGAAAAACGATAATTCATTAATTTTGGATTTAAGCGTTCGTTTTTCTTTTAATAGGAATACATTGTAATAAAGTATGAAATATTTTAAAATTCTTTTTATCCCCATAATTTTATTAATCGTGGGGATAACTATAAGTTGTGAGCGTGATGATATTTGTCCGGAAATCACACCTACAACCCCCAGTTTAATTATTGATCTTTTCGATTTTGATAATGAAGATAGTAGTAAAAATGTTTTTAAATTAGTTGTTATAGGTGTTGACAGTGATACAGCATTGCCAGGTTACGAGATTGTTACGAGTAGCGAATTGGTGCTACCTTTAAAAACAACCGACAATACCACGCAATACGCTCTTATAAACAACTATGTTATAGATGATAATGATACACCAGATGATGATACAGACGATTTTCTTTCAGATGAATCAAACATTGATATTATCACTATAAATTACAGCCGTACTGAAGTTTTTGTATCACGAGCTTGTGGTTATAAAACTATTTATGAAAACGTAACGGTACAACTAGAAAGTGATGAAGATAATTGGATAGAATCCATACAACCCATAAACTCAAACCAATCTGTAGAAGATGAAACAGAAGCACATTTTAACTTATTTCATTAATAGCGTATTGCTATTGTTATTTTGTGTGGCTGTAAATGCGCAAAACGATAGTATCCCTAAAACCGTTACCGACTCTATTAAAATCAAACAAAAATACGGTATTCGTATAGGTGGAGACATTAGTAAACTTGCACGTTCTTTTGCTGAAGACAACTATAGCGGTTTTGAAATAGAAGCCGACTATAGACTTAAAAAAAATATTTACGCTGCAGCTGAAATTGGATTTGATAACAAAAATACAATAACCGATTATTTAGACATCACTTCTAAAGGAAGCTACCTAAAAGCAGGTTTCGATTACAACATGTACGATAATTGGCTCGATATGGAAAACATGGTTTACACCGGTTTCCGTTTAGGTTTCAGTACATTTAGCCAAGAACTTAATAGCTTTACTGTTTATAACACCAATCAATATTGGTTGCCACAATACACTTCTAGCGATTTAAAAGAATTCAATGATTTAAGTGCCGTTTGGGCAGAAATTATACTGGGAATGAAGATCCAAATATTTAACAACCTATTCGCTACCGTAAATGTGCAACTTAAACTATTAGTAACGGAAACTGAACCAGATAATTTCCAAAATGTTTACATTCCTGGTTTTAATAAAACATACGATAGTAATAGCATTGGTGTCGGTTTTGGCTATACATTATCATACCGAATTCCGCTTTACAAAAAAGATCACTAGTAAATTTTTAACGAGATTAAACCAACTAGAATGAAACGTTCCTTATACTTTATATTCACCATCGGTTTTTTAATGCTTTGGAGTTCTTGTCGAAAAGATTTTGAATTTTCTCCAAGCACAGGAAACCTAACATTTTCTAGGGATACCGTTTATTTAGATACCGTTTTTTCTAAAATTGGTTCTAGCACCTATAATTTAAAAGTCTATAATAAAGGTAATAACGATATCAATATTCCATCGGTAAAATTAACTTTAGGTGAAACCTCTAATTACCGATTAAGTGTAGATGGTATTACAGGAAAAACCTTCGAAAATGTTGAGCTTTTAGCAAAAGACAGTCTTTACATTTTTATTGAAACCACTGTAAATATTGAAACTGAAGCAGCAATTTCAAACCAATTTTTATATACCGATGCTATTGAATTCGATAGTGGTACCAATCAACAAAAAGTAGAATTAGTCACCCTTATTCAAGACGCTATTTTTATATATCCAGAGCGCGATAACACTACTAAAATTGTTGAAACATTAAGTCTTAACGTTGATGGCGAAACAATAGAAACCGAATTACAAGGTCGAGAATTATTGCCAAACGAACTCAACTTTACAAACGAGAAACCTTATGTAATTTATGGCTTTGCAGCCGTACCAAATAACGAAACACTAACCATAGATGCTGGGGCACGTGTATACTTTCATTCAGAATCTGGAATATTAGTAACAGATGGCGCTTCTATAAAAATAAACGGCGAATTAAGCACAAACCAAGAAGCCTTAGAAAACGAAGTAATTTTGGAAGGCGATCGACTAGAACCAGACTTTTCTGAAACTCCAGGACAATGGGCTGCTATTTGGTTATCCGATGGTAGTGTAGATAACACTATAAACTATACCACAATTAAAAACGCTAATGTTGGTATTTTATGCGATGGCAATCCAAATGCCACAAACAACAAACTAAACATAACAAACACCCAAATTTATAATTCTGCTAGCTTTGGCATTATGGGTAGAAACACCTCTATTACTGGCGAAAATGTGGTAATCAATAATGCTGGACAATCTTCTTTTGCAGGAACTATTGGCGGCAGATATAATTTCACACACTCTACTATTGTAAATTATTGGGACAATGGTTTTAGACAATTGCCTTCTGTATTGCTGAATAATTTTATTTTAGATGAAGAAAATAATGCTACTCTAGCCAATTTAGGCGAAGCCAATTTTAACAACTGTATTATTTATGGAAATGATAATCCTGAGTTTTTATTAGAACAAATAGAAGACGAGTCGGTATCATTCAACTTTAAATTCACCAACTGTTTAATACGTTTTCAAGACGATAGTAATTTTTTCACGGAAGCTGTTTACGATTTAACAGATACCAATCATTTTGAAAACAACATCTTTAATAAAGATCCTAATTTCAAAGACACTACCTTAAATCAATTTGTAATAGGTGATGATTCTGAGGCCATAAACCAGGCAAATTCAACTTTTGCAATACAAGTACCTACAGATATTCTAGGAGTAAATAGAACCACATCTCCAGACATCGGAGCTTATCAGCATATTACATTTCCAGAAGAATAATAAACATATAAATTAAACGGTAAGTTTAACTTATAACTACAAAAATACAATCCAAAAAAAAAACGTCTGAAATAAATTTTTCAGACGTTTTTTTATATTTTAATTTAAGAGTGTTTCAAACTCCAAGTGCTTATATTTTACAATCTTCAGCGCTTTAGAATAGCTGAGAATAAAATTAACCGTCTCCTTACTAGGCTCACGTTTTTTTGGGTTTCCAACAGATTCTTTAGAGTAAATTTTTTCCATTTCTATTAAATTAAGGGTTAATTTAAATAGTAAACGCAGCAAAATTTACTTTATTGTATTTCCCAAAGTTAATCGGTTAATACAATGTTATGCTTATCAATTATTTTACGCAAATTTATTAAAGCGTATCGCATTCTACCTAATGCAGTATTAATGCTCACCCCTGTTCTTTCAGATATTTCCTTAAAACTCATATCGTTATAAATACGCATTAAGAGTACCTCACGCTGGTCTTCGGGAAGTTCATCTACTAAGCGCCGCACATCATTTTCCACCTGTTCTTTAATAATTGCTTTTTCAGCATTTAAAGTGCTATCACTAAGCACAGAAAAAATACTAAACTCACCACTATTATCAAACTTAGGCATACGGCTGTTTTTCCTAAAAAAGTCGATTACTAAATTATGCGCAATACGCATTACCCACGGTAAAAACTTACCTTCTTCATTATAGGCACCACGTTTTAAAGTTTTAATAACCTTAATAAAAGTATCTTGAAAAATATCATCGGCGACATCTCCATCATATACTTTCGAATAAATAAAACTGTAAATTCTTTGTTTGTGCCTTTTTATAAGAACTCCTAAAGCGCTCTCATCGCCTTTAATGTAGTTACTAACTAGGGTAGCATCTGTAGTAGGGTCGTGTTTCATAATCATTACTTTATTATAAAGAAAAACGGGGTTTTCTATAAAATTAAAATTTCTAAAGTAATGTTATGCGATAGGCAAGTGTTGATTTATAATTAATTAGCTGGTTCAAATATAACAAGAATCGTTCCTAAAATACAAAAATTTATTCATTTATTTAACATTTCTTTAAATTACATTCTATTTTTTAAGCTCATACACATGTCTTATCTTTGTAAACTATTCCTTTTAAGAGCCTATGAATACTAATCTTTCCGAAGTTGACCCAAAACAAAACATCATTATAAAAGGTGCAAAACTGCACAACTTAAAAAATATTGATGTTGTTATCCCAAGAAACAAATTGGTTGTAATAACGGGGCTTTCGGGTTCTGGTAAATCAAGTTTAGCTTTCGATACGCTTTACGCGGAAGGGCAACGTCGCTATGTAGAAAGTTTATCGAGTTATGCGCGTCAGTTTTTAGGCAGACTAAACAAACCAAAAGTAGATTACATAAAAGGAATCGCTCCAGCCATAGCCATCGAGCAAAAAGTAAATTCTACAAATCCACGATCTACGGTTGGGACAACCACAGAGATTTACGATTATTTAAAGCTATTATTTGCAAGAATAGGAAGAACAATATCTCCCGTTTCTGGAGATGAAGTAAAAAAAGATACTGTAACCGATGTTTTAAACTACCTAAAAACATTCCCGGAACGCGAAAAACTCCTCCTCCTCGCTCCTATTCATTTAGAAGAAGGACGAACTATGGAAGACAAATTAAAAGCACTAAACCAACAAGGTTACTCCAGAATAAAAATAAACGACAACGTTTTTAGAATAGACGAAGCCACCAAAATTGGTAAAAAAGACACTATTTTACTCGTTGTAGATAGAATTATCACCAAACACGACGAGGATTTTTATAATCGTCTAGCCGATGCTATCCAAACTGCTTTTTTCGAAGGCAAAGGCGAATGTTGTGTTGAAACCCTTTCCGATAATAAACAACGTACATTTAGTAATAAATTTGAACTCGACGGATTAAATTTTCTAGAACCAAACGTACACCTATTCAGTTTTAACAATCCTTACGGCGCTTGCCCAACCTGTGAAGGTTACGGCGATATTGTTGGTATAGATGAAGATTTAGTGATCCCAAACACGGCACTATCCATTTACGAAAACGCCATTTTCGCATGGAGAGGCGAAAGCATGAGCTGGTATAAAGACCAATTGGTAAACAACTCGCATAAATTCGATTTCCCAATCCACAAACCCTACTTTGAGCTTTCCGAAGCACAAAAACAACTCGTTTGGGATGGCAACGAACATTTTGAAGGTTTAAATGCCTTTTTTGCAGAGTTGGAATCCAAAGCTTATAAAATTCAAAACCGCGTGATGTTATCACGTTACCGCGGAAAAACAAAATGTAAAACCTGTAACGGTAAACGTTTACGAGTAGAAGCCAATTATGTAAAAGTAGGTGGCGCAAGTATTTCAGATTTAGTAGAAAAACCACTAGATAAACTTGCCATCTTTTTCAATACATTAAAATTAAATGAACACGATACCACAATTGCCAACCGTTTATTAAAAGAAATTAATAACCGTTTAGAATTCCTAGCCAATGTAGGTCTCGATTACCTCACTATAAATCGAAAATCCAACACACTTTCTGGAGGTGAAAGCCAACGTATAAATCTAGCAACCTCTTTAGGAAGTAGTTTGGTTGGTTCCATGTATATTTTAGACGAACCAAGTATTGGGTTGCACCCAAAAGATACAGAACGTTTAATTATGGTTTTAAAATCCTTACGCGACTTAGGAAACACTGTAATTGTTGTGGAACACGACGAGGATATCATGAAAGCTGCCGATAGCATTATAGATATTGGTCCCGAAGCCGGAACCTTTGGTGGGCATGTAGTAGCACACGGCGATTACAAAGCCATTTTAGCATCTAATTCATTAACAGCACAATACTTAAACGAAAATTTAAAAATTGAAGTTCCTAAAAAACGACGTCAATCTAAATACTACGTCGATATAAAAGGCGCTCGCGAAAACAACCTTAAAAACATCGATGTGCGTTTCCCTTTGGGCATGCTAACCGTAATTACAGGCGTTTCTGGTAGCGGAAAAAGTACACTTGTTAAAAAAATATTATACCCAGCACTCCAGAAAAAACTAACCGATTTTGGCGACAAACCCGGTCAGTTTTCAAGTTTAGACGGTAATTACACGAATATAAAGCAAATAGAATTTGTAGATCAAAACCCCATTGGGCGCTCCTCACGTTCCAATCCGGTAACTTATATTAAAGCTTACGATGATATTCGTGCGCTGTTCTCTAAACAGAAATTAAGCATTATTAGGAACTACCAAGCCAAACACTTTTCTTTTAATGTAGATGGCGGACGTTGCGAAACCTGCAAAGGAGAAGGCGAAGTTACCATCGAAATGCAATTTATGGCAGATGTACATCTGGAATGCGAAACCTGTAAAGGTAAACGCTTTAAAAAAGAAGTACTCGAAGTTACTTTTGCCGACAAAAACATCGATGATATTTTAAATCTCACCATAGACGATGCAGTGGCATTTTTCGAGACGAATAATCAGACTAAAATAAAGAACAAACTCCAACCGCTACAAGATGTTGGTTTGGGTTACGTAACACTCGGGCAAAGCTCCTCTACCCTTTCTGGTGGTGAAGCGCAACGTATAAAACTCGCATCATTTTTAGGTAAAGGTAACAAAAAGGAAAAAGCCTTATTTATTTTCGACGAACCCACAACTGGTCTGCATTTTCACGATATCCAAAAGTTACTAAAATCCTTTAATGCTTTAATAGAAAACGGACATTCCATTATTGTGGTCGAGCATAATATTGAACTTATTAAATGTGCCGATTTCATTATAGATTTAGGTCCAAAAGGTGGCGAAACCGGCGGACACTTAGTGGCGGTAGGAACTCCAGAAGAAATTATAAAAGTTAAAGCTTCGGAAATCGGGAAGTATTTAGTCGATAAAATCTAGCATTATCATTTGGGCGTTACCCAAAAAGGGTCGGGCTTTCACTACTCAATCTTTTTGTTTTTTCACAAAAACAAAAAGGATTTCAAACATGCCGTTTAATCCCTAACGCAAGTATTCTCTGTTGTTGTTTTATTTCGTTTAATAAAAAAAATCTTATTAAGAGTAAAAGAATAGTAATGAATATTTTGAGAGATTATTCCGTATATTGGTGGCTATAATAGATATATAGTTAGTACTAACTATATATATTTGTTGTGTACAATACCCCAAAAAACTCAAAATGAAGTTGTTTTTATTCACATTAATGTTAGTTTTTGCTTCAAAAGTAGGTTTCAGCCAAAACAAAGTAACAACTGACACATTAATTGAATGGAATAAATCAAGAAAATTGAAATGGACTGACTTTAAAGGAAATCCACCTGAAGATAAGTTCATTACAATCGCAGAAACTCAGTGCTATATAAGATATATAGAAAGTTTTTATGATAATAATAATATCCCAAAATTCACACTGAAATGTTACTTTGGTAAAAACCAATCTTGGACTATTGTTTCTGATTTAGAAACATTAAAACATGAACAATTACATTTCGACCTTTGGGAACTTGTTACTAGACAAATTAGAAAAGCATTTTCGGATTTAAACAACAAATCCGAGAAAAATATTTCCGTCTATTATGAAAAATATACCGAATTGATGCATTATGGTATAGAGTTGCAAAATCAGTATGACAACGAAAGCTATTTTAGTGAAAAAGGACAAAATTATTGGAATAGTAAGATTTTGAGCGAACTTAAAGAGTTGAATAATTATGAACTTTAAAAATAAAAGTACTGTACACAACACAGTATATAAAAAATTGCTATTTTTAGCTTAACCAATGTGAGTTGCTTTGTTTGCTTGCATCTGATTTTCCTTCGGAAAATCCTCGCACTCAAACACGCAACTTTCCATATACATAAACGTTACCACACATACTACTGTTATGGATATAATAGATTATAAAGATATTGATGATTTGATACTTAATTTACCTGAAAATGAAATTGAGTCGCTTTCAAATGCTTCGGATTCAAGAAGAAAATCTATATATTACTGTAGAGCTTTAGGATTAATAAAACGACATTATAAATACCCTGCACAATTCGTTTTAGATGAGAAAGGATTTTTAGTAATAGAAGATGGTGGAATAAAAAAATATTTAGATAAAATTAGGAAAGACAAAGACTTAGATACAGCTATCAAGGAATTAACTCATAACAATCTTCGTAAAGAGGTTGCTGTTTCAGTTTTTCTTGTAATTCTAGGTACGGTTTTAGGATACGCTCCTGTCTTTTTGAGTGAAGATAAAACGATAGAGGTAATAGAATCGCTGTCCACATCATTGCAAAAATCAACCAACTTAAATACCAGTTACCAAAACGAAGTTCAACAAATGTATTTAGAAATAGATTCTTTAAAAACTGAATTAGACTCATTGAATAATAATAATAATAATAATTAATAATCTGACTTTACTCGTGTGCAACTGTTACGTGCGACTGACAAAACTAACTGTGAAAAATAAATATTATGGGATTTAAAAACGGAATAGGTAAAAGTATAAAATCTATAAACCCTTCGGTATTTAATGTTAAATTACCTAATAAACCTTTACCTGAATTAAATGATGACCTCATAAATATAAAACCAAAAACAATTACCAATAATTTTAACAATTCAAAAATAGGAGTTATTATTCAAGATTCTGATTTAGATAAAAGCCCTATAACAAACAACGTAAAAGCTGAGCCTAACAATAACCCTGAGCAAAAATCATCAGTAAAAAAAATACTAGATTCTTTAACTAACAATAAGCTATTTATTTTAATTATAACACTTGTCGTTGAAGAAATCACTATCGGTAAAATTTGGAAATTCATTTTAAATATGTTTTAGGTATAAATAAAAAACGTGTGGTAACACCATATATAAATAATAAGAGCCTTTGTTACCTAAATTAATAATTAGACTATCTGTTTAATTTGTTCTTTATACGAATAGCTTTATATATTTTAGCTCTTACTATTCATATATTTTAACGTTGTGTGTAATACCAGCAAAAACCGATTACCAAAAACTACCAAAATGAAAAAACTTCTTTTAATAACATTAAGTCTATTTCTTTTCCTTAGTTGTAAGAAAACCGATAAAGAAATTTTAAATGAAACAATTTCTCAACTTACTTCTATAACGAATATAGAATATGATGTAATTATTGAAAATGTTAACAAATCACATAATCAAAACATAAAAGAAAGTGCCACTTGTTATTTTGATTTTTCTAGTAAAGACACACTTATAGGTTCTAAATATCATTTCAATGTAAATAATTATGGAGAACAAGTATTTAATGGAAAACAAGAATTCAGTAGTCAAAATAAAGAGGAACTTGTTTTATACAATGAGTATCCAAATAAAAGGCAAGTAAGTAGTTCTATGTTTATGTTTAATTCTTTTTTTACACTTCGTAAAATTCTCCCTGAAATTATTCAAGATTCAACAATTAAGATAGGACAAGCTCAAGACACGATACTTCTTGATAAAGAGTGCTATAAGTTTGACATATTAATGAAAGGAAAATTCATCGGTATTGGTGGAGAGATTTTAAAAGGAAAAAAACAAAAATTAACTGACTCAATAAATTATGTCTTATTTATATCTAAAAAGGATTATTTACCTATTCGCTTTGGAAATATACAACCTAAAAATCAAGGTCATAATTATTCAACATTTTCAAATTATAAAATACCAAATACTAAAAATGATTCTATTTGGAATTATTCTAGATTTCCAAAAGAGTATTTAAGGTCTACATACAATGATTATTATGACGGACTAAGGAAAAAAAATAAAAACTGGATTGGCACGGAAGCACCTGATTGGGAATTATCCGATTTAGAAGAAAAACCCATCAAGTTTTCAAACTTAGATAAAAATATGGTTTTACTTGAATTTTGGTTTCCTTATTGTGGAGGTTGCGTTCAAGCAACTCCCATTTTAAATGAAATTCAAAAGAATTATAAAGACAAGGGATTATCAATTTATGGTATTGAGTTTACTAATACACCTGCCAAAGCTTTACTAGAATATTCGGAGAAACAAAATGTAGAGATTTCTACATTGTATAATGGAAAAAATGTATCCAAAGATTATGGAGTTTATGCTGCACCTACATTCTTTTTAATTGATAAAAAAGGAGAAATAATTTATACAAGCGTTGGATTGAATAAAGAAAAATTAATTGAAGAAATTGAAAAAAACATATAATTTAAAAGATAAAAGTACTACACACAACACAGTATATAAAAAATTGCTAGTTTTATCCTAAACCAATGTTAGTTGCTTTGTTTGCTGGCTTCTGATTTTCCTTCGGAAAATCCTCGCACACAAACACGCAACTTTCCATATACGTAATCGTTATGCACAAGCAAAAACCAACCGTAAATGAATAATATAATAATCGGAAACGGAATAGATATTCAGTTTGGCGGATTTGAATACACAAACAAAAGCATAATTGAAAGAGCGTTATTATATTTAAAAACTGGCGATTATTCATCAGAAGTTTATACTAAAGAAATTGAAACTTGGATTTATATTCTATATTCAGTTGTTCCTGACTTTCTAAATGGAGATTACGACCAATTAGCCGTAATGAAAGACGAAAAAGAAGAATTAGATAGTTTCAAACGGAACTATTCAAAAAATACATCTATTTCGGAAATTGGCTTTGAATACTATTTTTTATTAAATGAATTGCATTGTCGGAAAAATAAAATCACAAATCCTGAACGATACTATTTTCAAGAGTTTTTAAGAAGGCTATTTTTAGACTCTATATTTAATAAAGGAAAAATTAACAAATTGTATTTAAAATTTCCTACCGAAGTTACTAATTACATCAAGTCTTACGATAACATTTTTACAACGAACTATGACAAAAATGTGGAATTAGCAACAGGAAAAAAAGTGCTATATCTTCACGGAGCATTTCACGTACTTGACCCTGTTTATGATTCAAACAGTTTTAGAAATCGGTTATCTGATAAACCTGCTGAAAAAACACCCATAATTAAAGGTTTTGAACATACATTTTCAAATGCAATAACTGGAAGTTCTGGAGCATTTAAACTTTTTTCAGCAAATCAACCTGAATTGGCTAATTCTGCAATAGAAAAATTTGCCAAAGGAATGAAAGAAAATCCAGAATTAAGTATTCAAATGGAGGAATGGAAAAATTCAGATAATGATTTAGTAAAAAAACTTTATGAAGCTGTTACTTTAAAAAAGAAAGAACCCGATTTAGAATTTTCAATTGATTATTCAGTTAATAAATTAAAATCAATTAAAGGAAAAATAACATTTATAGGTTTATCACCAAATAATGATTCTCACATAATGAAAATTATAAAAGAAAATATAAATGTGGACACTATTGAGTTTTACTATTTTGATAAAAAGGAATCTATTGACATAAATCTGTTTTTTAATAACAAGAAAGTAATAACTGAAAATATAATTGAATTATGGAAAAGAAAAGCCAGTGCATAACACCGTATATAATTTATTGCTGGCTTCTCGCCTACTTACGAAAGTCCTCTCGGACTTTCTTGGTCGGTAATTATTTACTAAATTAGTTGCTTGAAACACGCAACAAACCATATACAAACACGTTGCCAACAAGCTAAAAACAGAACGCTAAAGAAAAACAAATGCTACTATATAAACCGAAAGAGGACATTTTTGGAAATACTTTAGAAATTCATTATTGGTTTGGAGACAATTCTCATTCAATGGATGCTTCTGTAGCTAATCGTTGCGATTACGAAATTTTAGGAATAATAAAGGAAATTTCAACTTTATTATTAGTAAACATAGAAATTGAAACTGAACCTTTAGGAGAAGGTGGTTTAAGGAAATGGCTTAAAGTAATCACAAAAGGAGAGAACAAAAATGCGACAATTACAACTGCGGTTGTTGTTGCTTTAGTTACTACTCTATTGACAACACCACTTGCCAAAATTTCTGAAAATATAATTGATAAAATATTTGAAGATACCGAACTTAAGGATTTAGAAAAGGAGAAAATAAAACTAGAAATTCTAAAATTAAAACAAGAGACTTCAAATAAATTAATTAATAACTCTCTTATCAAAAAAAAGAAATCAAATTTTTATGAAACTTTAGAGAAATATCCAAAAGTCAAAAAAGTTTCTTACCAAATTTCTAATGAGGAAAAAACAATAAAAACAAAAGACAAAATAATTGAGAAAACCGATTTTAAGAAATTCATTTTAACATCAAATGATTTAGAACCTATAAAAAACGAAAATGCAATTATTGAAATAATATCACCTGTTTTAAAAAAGGGAAAATTTAAATGGACAGGATATTACAATGGAGAATCAATCTCTTTCAATATGCAATCAAATGAATTTAAAACTCTAGTTCAAAACGGAGAAATTGAATTTAAAAATGGTTCTTCTATAAACTGTTTTTTAATAATAAGGAAAAAAGTAAATAATGAGGGAATTGAAACAATTGCTGGTTATGACGTTGTGAGAATTAACCATTATTTTGAAAATGACAAACCAATAGAAACAAAAGAAGGAAAAAAATACAGACAAAAGAAAGAAGCAGATGAAAGACAATTTGATTTATTTGCTTCGAATAATGATAATATGAAATAAAAGCCAGTTGGCAACACCGTATAAAAATAATTGCGGTTTAGTGCTTAATCAAAGGTCGTTGCGTGTTTGTAACGTCTGATTTTCCTTCGGAAAATCCTCGCATACAAACCCGCAACTATTCTTATACATAAACGTTAGCGCACATTGCTCACTCAGCTCAAAAAAAACAATAAACCTTCTCAAAGTATTTTAAAAACAATTACTAAAACTTACTCAATTGATTTTTGTCAAATCAAAACGCAACTGTTACCTAAGTCTGATTTTACTCTCGCAAACTAAAATTAAATAAAAAATTAAACCGACTTCTGACAAAGCAATACGTAAAGTTTACGCGCAACTGACTTAACTCTTGTGTTTAAAAAATTCTGACTCTTGCCAAACAATACGAAACTGTTGCTTCGGACTTTTCTTTGTTGCGTGAAAAAATCATATTTAAATACTCTTGTGAGAAAAACATAACAACGTGCGCTAACATTGTATAAAAATAATGCGTAATTTAGTGCCTAATCAAGACTAAATGCGTGTTTGCATGCATCTGATTTTCCTTCGGAAAATCCTCGCACACAAACTACGCACTATTCTTATACGTAAACGTTGGCAGTAATTTAAAAAAAATCTGTTAACTAATTGAAATTAAGACTTTACTCATTACATATTTTCTATAAAAGCGAATTGAATTAAATTGGACTAAATTATAAAAAACCGAATTTGAAAAAATATATACTTCTGATTTTATTACTCAACTTTGGAATTGGAATCGCTCAAACTGAATTTCCATTTTACGAACAAATTGCGTTTGACTTTTATCATTCAAAAATAATCGACTCTTTTCCGACCAAAAAGAAAGTAAAAGTTTATCCTTATGTTATGGATTTCCATCCTTCTGGAAACGCATTCTCATATCCGAATTGTTTAGGAGTAACTTGGAAAGGTAGCGGACAATTTAAAAAATTAGAATCTTATGTGGAAACTCAAAACAATATAGACTCTGAAAGGTTTGAACTTAACTTTACAAAATTAAATAAAAAGAAATTTAAAATTAAAAAAAGAGGGATAGGAAATTACCCAAGATTACATATTACAGCACCACATAAAGAGAAAAACGGAACTGACCGAATTTTTGTGAACATTCACGAAACTCATAAAGATATTTATGTAACTTATTATTTTGAATTTAATGACAAAGGACAAATTATTAATTGGTGTAAAGGAATAGATGAAATAATAAGAACATATTAAAAAACTACTGCCAACACCGTATATAATTTATTGCTAGTTCTAGCCTACTTGCGAAAGTCCTCGCGGACTTTCTTGGTCGGTAAATATTTACTAAATTAGTTGCTTGAAACACGCAACAAACCATATACAAAAACGTTGGCAGTAATACCTCCCTTTGTGGAAAAAACAAATAATTACTTTAAGCTAACGTTTAAAAATCATGAAGAAAAGAGCAAAAAATAAACTAAAAATAAAAAAACTAACAATTGATTTTCAAGACATTACAAAAACGTTAGTCAGAATATAAAAAAAATGAGAACTGAACTAAAACCAAATTTAGATATTGTTCGTGAATTGTATCCTATAGTTAAAAAAAGAATTCTTGACTGTACTGCTTTTTGGGACAATAATCCTGACGAAGCTACCTCAGAACATAAAAAATTAGAGGTTGGTTTAGAAAGATTAACAGGGAAAAACATATCTGAATTTGATTTATGGGAATATTGGGAAGCTGATGGTGTTGAAAATTTATCTTTTAGAATATCTCTTCCTGACCCAATTAAAATTATAGACTTTAAAAAAAGTGAATTAAAAGAAATACTAACAAAAATAAAGACTTTTGAAAACCCTGAAAAATATGAAAATGATGAAATTTTAATGCTGAATTGGGCTAATGAAGGTTCTTATTATAAAAATTTATTGAAAATAAACTTTAAGAATTATGACCACAAACATTTCCATAGTCATAAAGATAAAAATGGAAATTATTTTGAATATTCAGTAGATGAAATCATTGAATTTATATGGAATGAATAAAATACTACTGCCAACACAGTATATAATTTATTGCTTCTTTTAGCTCACTTGGAATATTCCTTCGGAATATTCTCGTTCGTGATTTATTTAGTAAATTAGTTGTTTAAACCACGCAACAAACCATATACATAAACGTTGGCAGCAAGTAATCAACAATATCAACAGAAATGAACAATTTTTATTCAGAATTAGAAAAAGAAATTTTTAATAGGTTTGAATTTGCCCTAAAAAATTCAAAACTAATTATTCATTCAAATGATATTTGGAGTATTGGCAGAACAAAAAGGGAAATAGATATAGTCATCTATAGAGGAAAGCATCCTCTAGCTGTAATTGAAGTAAAAGGTAATTTAGAAAACAAAAACACATTAGCTAGAGCTAAAGATATTGTTCGCTCAACAATTTCAATATCTAATTCTAGATTTGGAGTTGTTACTGATAATAATGTTTTCTATTTATATGATAGAAATAATAAAAATCAAGTTTTTATTGAAACTTCATTTAATCATATAATAGATATTTTAATATCGCCATCAGATATTAAAATAGAAACGAAAGATAGAGAATTAGTTCTATCCTTAATTTTGGAAGCAGCAGAAAAACATTTACCCGACAATAAAGAGTTTTTAAAATTTATTAATGAAAAATCCTTTTTAAGCAAAGTAAAGTTTGACAATAATTCTAATTCCTTTTTCTTTATTGAGGACGAAGGAGGTATTTCATCATTTGAAAATAAGTTTTTCATAAAAATGTTGGGAGAATTTAAAGACAAAAAGATATGCAGATATACTTCATTAAATACAATTTATGATATGCTAAATTATATCTCATTTAGAATGAGTGGTATTGTTGGTATGAATGATAAAACAGAAGTAAATTATGTTGAAACATACCTAAATGGTATTGAAAAACCTTTAATTAAAGAACATTACAATACAATTATTGCTTTGAATAATAGATATATTACTTCCTGTTCCAAAATTGCAAGAAAAGATGATTTAACTCTTTGGAGACTATACTCAGATGACGCGAAAGGAGTTTGCTTAACATTTGATATTAAATATGAGAACCTAAACAATCACGTGTTACTTCAAAAAGTAAAATACGCCAATAAAAATGGACAACACAAAGAATTAAATTTCCTAAAACAAATAAAGTTAGATGTTGAAAATAAAACTGGATTCCCTTTTGATTTTCGTAAACTCGGCTATTGGAAACACTTTTTCAAACCATATGATTATTCAATTGAGGAAGAAGTGAGATTGCTGATAATTGACAATGATTCTTTACCTAAAATAAAATCTGATTGGGTTATGACTTATACTCATTCAATCATTAATCCAATTATGGATTTTAGATTAAATAGTAAATTATTCCCTATTCAATTAAGAGAAATTACACTTGGTCCAAAATGTCCAGAACAAGAAACAAATTATGTCCAGTTGCAAGAAATGATTCGCAGGAAAAAGAGAGAA
The DNA here is from genome assembly GCF_009796805.1 of Algibacter sp. L1A34. Lineage (NCBI taxonomy): Bacteria > Pseudomonadati > Bacteroidota > Flavobacteriia > Flavobacteriales > Flavobacteriaceae > Algibacter > Algibacter sp. L1A34. The sequence goes on from NZ_CP047029.1 coordinate 4,296,540, forward strand.
ATAAGCGATAAAAAATATGATTCAAATCTAAACACCTTAAAAGTTAAATTATCTGAAATTAGACATTATAGGTAATACCAGCTGCCAACACCGTATATAATTTATTGCTGGCTTCTCGCCTATTTACGAAAGTCCTCGCGGACTTTGAAGTGCACCCAAATGTTTAGACAAATTTATAATTAATTTTGATAATAATTAGCTCGATATTCAATCGGGCTCATACCATTTAAATTTTGTTTAATTCTCTCATTATTATAATATTTTATATAGACTTTAATCTCTTTTTTTAACTGAGATATCGACTTATATTTATTTATATAAAACAATTCAGATTTTAGAATACCGAAGAAATTTTCTATCACAGCGTTATCTAAACAATTTCCTTTACGAGACATACTCTGAGTAATTCCTTTTTCTGTTAATAATCTTCGATACTGTTTCATTTGATACTGCCATCCTTGATCTGAATGTAATATTAAATTTGTTTGATCTGGTATTTTCTTAAAAGACTTTTTCAGCATAATAGCTACTTGTTTAAAATCAGGTTTTTCAGATAATTGATAACTTATTATTTCTCTATTAAAGAGATCAATTATTGGAGATAGATATAGTTTTTTTCCTAAAACTTTAAATTCTGTAATATCGGTAGCCCATTTTTTATTTGGCCTAATAGCTTTAAAATTTCGTTGTAATATATTAGGAGCTGTTTCTCCTATTCGCCCTTTATAAGACTTGTATCTTTTAGCTCTGACTAAACTTTTTAAACCTAATTCACGCATTAACTTGAGTACTGTTTTATGATTTATTAGAGTGCCTATTTTGTTGATTTCTAAAGAGATTCTTCTATAGCCATATCTTCCTTTGTGACGATGATATATTTGATGAATCAATAGTTTTATCTCTTTATATTTATCAACTAAAAGACTTCTTTTATGATGATAATAATAACTACTTCTTGCCATGTTCGTATGATATAATAAAATATCTAAATCATACTTATGCCTTAATTCTGTTATGGCTTTTGCTTTTTGTTTTGCTCTTGTTGAATTAAGGCCTGTAACTTTTTTAGCAAGTCCAGTTCTGCACGTAATGATTCATTTTCTAATAAAAGTTCCTCTTCTCTTGTTAAAGGTTTATTAGACTTTTTTTTAGCTCTCTTAAATTGCATAGATTTTGGTTTACCTCTAGGTTTAATGTTTAAGCCTACAATACCCTCTTTTTTATAATTACGTTGCCACTTCATAATTACAGATTTAGTAGGAATATTAAATTCTAAACAAGCTTGACTGAAAGATAATGAATCTTTGTCAATAGCTTTTAAAACTTTAAGTTTAAAAGGAATGCTATACACTTTGGTTTTTCTTGGTAATAGTGCTTTTTTACCATATTTTTCATAAAATCGAATCCAATCATGAAGGGTTGTATGATGACAACCATATAACTTAGACACATCTTCAACTATTTGGTGATTTTTTAAAACTTGCTTTACACATCGAAGTTTAAATGCGTAATCATACTTGACTTTTCTTCCCATAATAATACCCTCAAATAGTGTCTAACTTTTTGGGGGCAGTTCACTTTCTTGGTTGGTAATTATTTACTAAATTAGGTGCTTAAACCACGCAACAAATCATATACAAACACGTTGCCAGTAATTTGAGAAAAACAGAATAGAATGAAAATTTATAAAGCAAATAGAAAAGGACTTATCAATTATTTATTAATTGGTTCTATGATTTTACCGATAGTTGTTTTCTTTCTTGACAAAAATACTTTTACGGAAAAACCTTTTATTTTATTACCATTATTGAGTCCATTGATATTACTATTTTGGATTTATTTTGACACTTTTTACAAAATTGAAAAGAACGAACTGATTTATCGTTCTGGATTTTTAAGAGGGAAAATTGAAATTCCGAACATAAAAGAAATTCTGAAAGGAAAAACAATGTGGAGCGGAATTAAACCAGCATTGGCGAGAAATGGACTTATTATAAAGTTCAATAAGTATGATGAAATTTATATTGCGCCTGAAAATAATGACGAACTGATTTCGGACTTAATAAAATTAAACTCTGAAATAAAAATAACGGAATAAAAGCCTGAATGTATAAAAACTACTGGCAACACCGTATAAAAATAATTGCGGTTTAGTGCTTAACCAAAGGTCGTTGCGTGTTTGTAACGTCTGATTTTCCTTCGGAAAATCCTCGCATACAAACCCGCAACTATTCTTATACATAAACGTTGTACACAAGGCTAAAAAAACTCACGATAAATAATGAACGATAGAATTATAAACTGGAATCTTGACCCTACAATTTATTGGATAACCGAAACTTTTCCTTTAAAATATTATGGTTTGTTTTTTGTAACAGGAATTCTTTTAGCACATTATGTTGAAAAACGTATTTACGCTAAAGAAAATATTCCAATTGAAAATTTAGAAAAGTTATTTATTTACGTTGTTGTTGGAATAGTTTTAGGTGCTAGACTCGGACATTGTTTATTTTATGAGCCTTCTTATTACTTTCAAAATCCTCTCGAAATTTTATTACCAATTAAAAAAATTGGAGATTCTTATCAATTTATCGGATTTCAAGGATTAGCTAGTCACGGAGGAGGAATTGGAACTTTAATCGCAATCGGAATTTACTGCAAAAAGTATAAAACAAACTATTTATGGGTTTTAGACAAAATTGCAATTGCTACACCAATAGTAGCAGTTTTCATTAGATTAGGGAATTTTATGAACTCTGAAATTTACGGAAAACCAACAAATGGAAATTGGGGAGTTATTTTTCAAAGAGATGATTTAATACCAAGACATCCTACTCAACTATATGAAGCATTTGCATATCTTTTAATATTCGCGATTTTAATGTTTACTTATAAGAAAATGGCAAAAGAAAAATCTAACGGACTGATTTTCGGCTTGCTTTTAGTTTTGGTATTTTTAGCTAGATTTATAATTGAATTTTTTAAAGAAAATCAAGTCGGTTTTGAAAACGGAATGATAATCAATATGGGACAAATTTTAAGTATTCCTTTTATCATCGTTGGACTGATTTTAATATTTGTTAGGAAAAAGCCCAATGTACAACACAGTATATAAAAAATTGCTACTTTTAGCTTAACCAATGTGAGTTGCTTTGCTTGCTAGCTTCTGATTTTCCTTCGGAAAATCCTCGCACACAAACACGCAACTTTCCATATACATAAACGTTGGCACCAATTAGAAAAATGAAATCGAAATTATTCCTACTTCTGACTTTAATTCTGTTTACGTCCTGTTTTCAAGAACGCAAAATCGGACAGATAAAAGTAAGCGGAATAGAAGACACTTTTATGAATATCTATCAAAAAGACGAATTTGACTTTGTGACACCATTATATTATGAAATATTGGACTCTGATGAAAATCTGATTTTAGAAAAACATCATTTAATTGGAACTGAAGACCACATTACGGATTTGAATGATTTTAAAGCTAAATCTTATGACAGTATTCTGTATCTGACTTGGGGAAAAGAAAGCGAAATTTATGCAATATATGACCTGAAATCTGGAAAAGGATATCCGAAAAGTAAACTGAATGAAAATTGGAAAACGAAATTTGAAAACGCAAATGATTTGGTAAACAGATTAAAAGAAATGAATCCAAATTTAAATGCTAATTGGAATAAATAACTGGTGCCAACACCGTATAAAAATAATTGCGGTTTAGTGCTTAATCAAAGGTCGTTGCGTGTTTGCCTGCATCTGATTTTCCTTCGGAAATTCCTCGCATACAAACCCGCAACTATTCTTATACATATACGTTAGCGCACATTGCTCACTCAGCTCAAAAAAAATAATAAACCTTCTCAACGTATTTTAAAAACAATTCCTAAAACTTACTCAATTGATTTTTGACAAATCAAAACGCAACTGTTACCTAAGCCTGATTTTACTCTCGCAAACTAAAATTAAATAAAAAATTAAACCGACTTCTGACAAAGCAATACGTAAAGTTTACGCGCAACTGACTTAACTCTTGTGTTTAAAAAATTCTGACTCTTGCGAAACAATACGCAACTGTTGCTTCGGACTTTTCTTTGTTCCTTAAAAATCATATTTAAATACTCTTGTGAGAAAAACATAACAACGTGCGCTAACATTGTATAAAAATAATGCGTAATTTAGTACCTAATCAAGACTAAATGCGTGTTTGCATGCATCTGATTTTCCTTCGGAAAATCCTCGCACACAAACTACGCACTATTCTTATACGTAAACGTTGTAAAACATTTAAAAAAACCTCGTGAATAGAGAATATCATTTGTCTTTTTGTAAAATCTGTAAAAACAGAAAGTCCTCATTAAAAGAAGGTTTGATTTGTAATCTGACTGAAAAAATTGCGGATTTTGAAAAAGACTGTACTAATTTTCAAGCTGATAGACTTGAGCTAAAAAAACTAAAAAAGCATTTTGAAGCAGAAATAAAGGACAATTATGCTACAACAAAATTTGAAAGTTTTTTTAGTGAAAGAGAATTTGAAAAGCCAGAAAAGAGCCAAAATAGAAAGTTTTTGTCAAAAGAAAAAACGCACGGTTTAGAGTTTAAAAAAGACAAAAATTATGATAAACAGATTCTAATTATGTTAGGAATTATCATTTTGATATTGATTTATGGAAATTATAAAAACAACTTTAGTTGGGATTTAAATTCAGCCAATATAATTGGAGTTTTAATAATGCTTGTTTTATCGATTTACTTCTTCTACAAAGCATATTATCATAAATATAAAACAGTAATAACTATTGATGAAAACGGCATTCATCAAAAAGAAAAAACCGTGTTTTGGAATAATATATTGGATTATGGAATAATAAGAGGAAAAGGAGACAATTCAATGGAGAAAAAAATAATTATCGGAACAATCTCATCTGGAATACAAAAAATTGATATTTCGGAATTAAATGTTACACCAGACGAATTTATAGAAATTATACAACTAAATAAAAAAACGTTTTACAACACCGTATAAAAATAATTGCGGTTTAGTGCTTAATCAAAGATCGTTGCGTGTTTGTAACGTCTGATTTTCCTTCGGAAAATCCTCGCATACAAACCCGCAACTATTCTTATACATAAACGTTAGCGGTCATGCAAAAACTGACTCGAAATTAAACAGGAAAATGAATAAAAACTTAAAAATAGAACGTTTGATTTATCTGCTGGAAAAAGCGGAAATAATTGCGGGAAATTTTTCTGGAGAATATTTGCATCATTATCATTCACCTAAAGAGTTTAAAGATGAAATAAGATTATCCATAACAAATCTAAAAAACAATGACTTTGAAGAATTGAATGACATTTATAACTCATTTCAAAAAGATTCCGAATGGTACGATTTGACAAAAATAGCAGGAGAAGAAATTGGAAATAACATTTTCTCTTTAACCACAGAATTGATTAATGAATTTGAGAGTGGGAATATTTTAGAATTAATAAAAGATTTTACAAGCACAGTTAATAAAGGAGTTCAAATTATAAAAACCAAATATGGTGTTTCAGATTTGTTGAAAGGTTGGCATAGTGGTTTATATGAACAAACTGGAAAATTAAAAGATTTAGGAATTGAATTTTATGCATTTCATGGTTGCGGACTTGCTCTACATTTCAGAAATAAAAAAGTTGATTTCGATTTTGCTTATGTTCCTGAACAAAGACACGATGGATTTGATTTATGGAGGTTACATGGATTTGCTCAAGGACAACCGAAAAAATATAACAAGTATTTAGACAAAAATAATCTTGAAAAGGATTTTAAGGGATTATTAAAAAAGGAGATAATTTGTTTGCCTTCTCAAGACAATTCACCGGAACAATATTTTTTAACAAGTGAAATAAGAAAAACATTGGAAATGAAAAACACGAACCGCTAACACCGTGTATAATTAATTGCTAGGTTATTCCCTACTTGCGAATATTCCTGCGGAATATTCACGGGTTCGTAAAAGTTTACTAACTTAGTTGCTTAACCACGCAACTAACCATACACAATCACGTTGCCAGTAATGTTGAAAAAACATCCGTCTTCGAATTGAACGACATATTTTGGCGAACAAGTACAGTAATTTTACAAACAGCGGGAAAAACCGAAAACCGATTTAGAGTAGGTAAAAAATAAAAAATATGGCAATTTCAAATATTGACAACAGAGGTTCGTGGTACGACATTTATGACGAGCGTGGAAAAAAAGGGAAAACACTATCTTCAAACATAGGAACTATCGAAGGTTTTAGTTCAGATTTTTTTGTAGCAAATCGAGGTTCTTGGTTTGACCTTTACGATGAAAATGGAAAAAAATATAAAACACTATCAAGCAACATTGGAGATTTTGTTTCAATTTCTGGAAACACTTTTGTAGTTAAAAGAAGTAGTTGGTTAGACACTTACGACAAATCAGGAAAAAAAATAAACACTCGTTCAGCAAGATAAATTAATGGAAGCATCATCAACAATCAAAAAAGTATTAGCAGGAAATAAAATTTTCGTTCCAACTTATCAAAGAGCCTATTCTTGGGAAACTGAATTTGATAAATCAAAACCGCCAAAACAAGTCAATGTTTTTTTATCAGATTTAGAAGATTATAATAAAAGTCAAACAAATTCAAAATACTACTTTGGTCACTTTCTTTTTGAGCAAAAAAGTGATAGTAAATTTGGAGTAATAGATGGACAACAAAGACTGACAACTATAACAATTTTTCTGTCTGCTTTATTTTCAAGACTTGAAGAAATTAGACCTTTAAGTATTTCAGAGAAAGAAACAAAGGAAGATATTTTAAAACGTAATTTAACTTATAGATTTTCTACAGTTGGATATGACAACCAACTTTTTAGAGATTATGTTATTGACCAAACAAAGACCGATAAAAACGGACTTGAAACTACTTCTGCAAAAAGAATTGTAAACGCTTTTGATTTTTTCCAAAAAGCACTTTCTGAAAAAGACGAAAGTTATTTAACGAAAATGTTGGAAACATTGCAATCTTCATCTTGTACAACTCATCCTGTAAAAGATGAATCCGAAGCAATCCAAATGTTTATCTTCCAAAATAATAGAGGTAAAAAGCCTTCAAATTTGGAAATTATTAAAGCTCAATTTATGTTTTACATTCATCTTTACGGAGATGAAGAAAAGGAAGAACTGATTGAAGAAATAAAAAATAGATTTGAGAAAATATATAAATCAATTTCATCGATTGAATATAATATCAACGAAGATGATGTTTTAGTTTACACAATGCGTGTTTATTTCAATTCACTTTGGGAAAATAACGCTCTTGAGAAAATTAATAAACTACTTGACGAAAAAGGCTCAATCTCTTTTATTAAACAATTTTCATATTCACTTTCAAACAGTTTTGAACACTTAACTAACTTCTTTGGCAAAGACGAAAAAGAAAGTTTACATATACATTCTTTAATTACGCTTGGAGGTTTTGGAATTGCAATTCCGTTTATAATTAAAGCCTATTCATTCAATGTTGGTAAAGAAAATATTGAGAAATTATGTGCAAGTTTGGAGTCTTTAGTTATAAGACAAAGATTGATTGGTACAAGAGCAGATATTACATCAAGACTTGACGGAGTTTATAAAACATTTACCAAAGAAACTAAAAGCATAGAACCGATTATTGAAAGGGTTGATTTTATAAAGACAGTTCCTTCCGAAAATTGGTGGTGGTCTTATTGGAATGATAATGCTTTTGAAAAATCAATACAAGGTGCTGTAAATCATTCAACAGCTAAATTTCTATTGTGGAAATACGAAAACCATCTTGAATCAGATGGAAAAAATGGATATGCTCAAACAAGATTTGATGCAGTTGAAAGTCCTGAATTGGAACACATTGCACCGCAAACTGAAAATCCTAAAAATGGATATGACGTTTACGATGAAGAATTTAGAACACAATTTATCGATTGTTTAGGAAATTACCTTTTGCTATCGAAATCACATAATTGTTCAGTTGGTAACAAACCTTTTTCGGACAAAAGAGATAGTTACACAAAGTCTAATCAGCAAAGAGAAATCGCTGAAATGACAAAGGAAAATCTAATTTGGACAAGAGAATTAATCCAAAAACGAAATGACAAAATAACGGAATTTCTAACGGACAAACTGTGAGGTAAACACTACTGGCAACAACGTATATAGCTCATAGCTAATTAGTTGCTTAAACGAAGTTAAGGTATATTTGGAAAGTCGCCAAATTTTTAAATTTGACGATTTCCAATAAAAAAAGATAAATAGTAAAATTTAAAAATCTGGCTTGTGCTCAACCGGAAGGAAACAGCTAATTTGCACGCTACGAGCCATATACAAGACCGTTGTGCATAATCTAAAAAACAATCCTATGAATAGAAAAAGTTTCGAAAAATTTGAATTGAGTCCTGAAAAAGAAAAAGAACTTTGGAAAGATTCATTAATCGTTTTTGATACTTCAGCGCTTATTGATTTCTATTCATATCCGAAAGAAACAAGACAAGATATATTTGATGAAATTTTTCCAAAGCTTAAAGATAGATTATGGATACCATCACACGTTGAATTTGAATATCTTAAAAACAGAAAAGGAATAATTGAAAAACCAATAACGGAGAATTACAATCCAATCAAGGAAGAAAAATTAAGGGATTTGAATTTAGCTAAAACTCAAATTCTAAAGATTTCTAAAGGAATTAAAGAAGAAACTTTAAAACCAGAAAAACACCCATTTCTACCCCAAGAAAGTATTGATGAATTTATCCTTTTTACAAAAAAAATAGACGAAAAAATTACAAAATTTGAGAAAGATATTAAAGTCGAAATAACAAAACAAGAAACTGAAATTAAGTCTCTAAATAAAAATGATACTATTCTAAAAGCGTTTGAAAACAATCTCAAAGTCGGAAATGAAACTACTCATTCTGAAATTATGGAAATCGTAAAAGAAGGAAAGTTAAGGTATGAATTTGAAATTCCACCTGGTTATGAAGATAAAAAAGAGAAAATTGGAACTCAAATATTCGGAGATTTAATAGTGTGGAAACAGATATTAGAATACTCAAAACAACAAAATAAAAGTGTTATTTTCATTTGTAACGATTTAAAGATTGATTGGTGTTTTAAAGATAAAAAAACCAGAAACAGAATTCAAAGTCCAAGAATGGAATTAATAAAGGAATTTCGAGACAATAATAAAAAAGAGTTTTGGATGTACAGTCAATCACAATTTATTTATACTGCAAAAAAGATTTTGAAAATTGATTTTGCAGATGAGAAAATTAAAGAAATCTCAAATGTTATAAGCAATAGAAATAGAGACGAACTTATTTATGAATGCAATCTTTGTGGTAGTAGGACAATAATTCCTGAAGAAAACCTAAACTATGAATTTGAGTGTGTAGAAAGTTCTGAAAGACAAATGGGAACTGAAAATCATTACAGAATGGAAGAGGATTTAAAATGTATTAATTGCCGTACTTCAACTAATCTTACATTTGAAATATGGGAATATCCACAGTACACATTAAATCACGAAGAGATAAATATTGAAAATGCAAAAATTATAAAAAGTCTTGATTTTGCAAGTATCTTTTGGGATAATCACATTGATTTTCCAGATGAAGATATGTTTAGAGAGAGATAAAAGACTATGCACAACACCGTATAAAAATAATTGCGGTTTAGTGCTTAATCAAAGGTCGTTGCATGTTTGTTACGTCTGATTTTCCTTCGGAAAATCCTCGCACACAAAACCGCAACTATTCTTATACATTAACGTTATATGTAATTTCTGCAAATCTCATAAAATGAACGAATTGAAAATTGAACCATATTACAATCAACCTAATGAGAATTCCTTTTTATACAGATATTTAACAATTGACAAACTATTAGACTTACTATTAAGTGAAAGGATTTCACTTGTTAGACTTAATTTATTTAATGATAAACTAGAAGGTAGTTCATTAAAGCATTTATTTTTAAATCATTTTAGTGAACTCGCTAAAAAAGATATGCAAAGTCAAGGAGGAACTTTTGGAATTGTTTCTCTAACAGTTAACCCAACAGAAAGGAATAAACAAAGTCGTGAAAGAGAAATTTTTCAAGACACAAACTATGCAAGTTGTTGGTATATTAATAATTATGAATCAGTTGCAATGTGGCAATTATATTCAAAATCTGATAGTGTTGCTATAAAAATCCCTTATGAAGTTCTAAATAAAGAATTATTGAATGGAAACTTTGAAATCAATAGTAAATATGATAAATTAAAATTTGGAGCAATTTCTTATCATAGATTTAAAAATATTGAAAACGTTGAGCAAACAAAAATTAAAACTGATACTCAAGGATTTATTAAAGATTCAAGTTTTGACCATGAACGAGAGTTTCGAATAATGGTTGAAAATAAAGATTCTGAAAAAAAACATTTAGAAAGCCGAGGCATATTATTGGACGAAGATGTACTTGAATTAAATAATTCTAATGAAATAAAAGTAAAATACTTAAAATTAAATAACTTTAAAGAATTACCTTTTGAAATTATTTTTCATCCTGAATGTCAAAAATGGCATAAAAAAAATATTGAAAAAATAATCCAACAATTCAATATAAAGTTCAATATAATTGATTCTGAATTAACAAATACATTTAAATAAAACTACATATAACACCGTATAAACTTTATTGCTGGTTTTAGCTCACTTGGGAAATTCCTTCGGAATTTCGCCGTTCGTGATTTATTTAGTAAATTCATTGCTTAAACAACGCAACAAAGCTTATACAACAACGTTAGCAGTCAGTTAAACCCACTCTAAATGTACGACAGAGAGAAAATAGAAAACTTTCAAATTCGAATGGAGGAAATAATTGAAAAACTCGACAAAAAAGAGGCTTTTGAATTAATCACTTCTGAACTTAATGAGTGTGAGGACAAATATCTGACTGAATTTATGGCACCTCTGAATTTTCTGGAATATGAGCCTGTATTAGACTGGGTCGAACAAAATGCAAATAGGACAAAAAATATAACGCAGGATTGGGGACATTTATCTGCAAGTTCGAATTTCACTTGGCAAAGAGCAGAGAAATGGCTTGAAATGGGACGACCTTTAAGCTTAATAGCACTTGATGCAACAATGTTTTGTACTACAAGAGGAGAAAGACTAAATCAATCGCTTTGGATGAGAGAATTGAATCCAAAATTGACTGACAATCCTAAACTGGACAAAATAGCAAACGGACTAAAAGACTATTTAAAAAAAGACGGCGTACCGAGAACCAAAAATGTAGTCAATCGAATAATAAATGACATATTTGAAATCGGATAAAAAAACCGAACTGCTAACACCGTGTATAATTAATTGCTAGGTCACTGCCGACTTACGAACATTCCTTCGGAATATTCTATCTGTGACTTATTTGCTAAATTAGTTGCTTAACCACGCAACTAACCATACACATCAACGTTGTAATGCATTTGAGAAAAACCGAAATTTGAAATGAAATTAGTAGTTAGCGAAGAATTATTAGCGATTTTTAAAAGTATTTCAAAACGAAATTTGACACTAACTGAATGGAGAGAAATTGAAAGCGATGATGAGTTTCAAACCGCAAATTATTGTGGCGGATTTGATGCAACAGAAGATGAATTTTGTTTTAGTTTTTATGACATAAATAAAGCGCAATATTGGTTTCAAAAATCGTTAAAAGAAATAGAAGAAATTAATAGCGGAAAAATCTCTGAATTTCAAATAAGATTAGCGGAATGAAAATTTTATCAATAATCATTCTGACCATACTTGTTGGCGGATTTATTTTCTTTCGTTCTTGGGACTATTTAATTAAACATAAGAATAGACAAGCTGGAAAAAAGTATTGCGAAGAAAAAGGTTTGACTT